>JBKBOF010000102.1:0-10039 GCA_046294955.1 Paracoccaceae bacterium | reverse complement strand
ACCAGAATGGCATTGTTGGGCGCATAATAGCGGGCGTAGTGATCGAACGCGGCCTTGCGGTCCAACGCTTCCATCTCGTGCTTCCAGCCGACAATCGGGATCCCGTATGGATGGTTCAGGAATTGCGCCGCCCGCATCTGTTCTTGCAACAGCGCGCCGGGACTGCTGTCGGTGCGTTGCTTGCGTTCTTCGATGATTACCGCGCGTTCGGTGACAATATCGTCTTCCAAAAGCTTGAGATCACGCATCCGGTCGGCTTCAAGCTGCATCATCAGATCCAGACGATCCGCCGCCACGCGCTGAAAATAGGCGGTGTAATCCCAACTGGTGAAAGCGTTGTCATTGCCACCCTGCGCCTCGACGATGGCCGAAAATTCACCGGGGGCAATATCGTCGGTGCCCTTGAACATCAGGTGTTCCAGAAAATGCGCAATCCCGGAATGACCGGGGGCTTCATCAGCGGCGCCGGTCCGATACCAGACCATATGCGTGACCACCGGGGCGCGGTTGTCTTCGATGACCACCACATCCATCCCATTCTCAAGGCGGAAGGTCGTCACATCATCGGCCACCGCAGGGGTGGCAGCCATCAGGCATAGAACAAGTGCACGGCGCAACATTGTTTTTTCCGTCCTAATTGTTGTCAGGCAAAGCTACGCGGCGGCGCGCAATCTTCAAGCCCCACCACGGCAACGTGACCATTTGCCCGTGGTGGCAGAAGGTCAAAAGAAAGCTGTTGCGGTTTGGGTCTGGTTACTCGCCCTTTTTCGGCGGCGGGGCCGACGGGGTCCGCACACCTCGCTTGCGCCAGCGCCAAAGTTCGGCGTGCTGGTCCAAGGATTGGTCAGCGTAGGCACGGTAATAGACATTCACATTGAACAGCCGTTCCAGAATACGACCCTTGTTGTCGCGCCGCCATTCCAGATCTTCCGCGGCCACTGTCTGGCGGATGCCAGACGCAATGCCATAGCGCGAGACATGGTTCACCAAGCCTGCGTCCAATCCTGCACCCGCGCCGGGTCGGCCGCCGAGGGCCACAATCGCATCCGCCTCGGGGGTTGGGTCGGTCAGATTGGCGCCACCCGGCGTTGGTTCCGGTAACTGTGCCAGATCCTTTGGCATCTGCAGGGCTTTCGGTGGCAAGATCCCGAATTCGTCTGGCCCAGCCGTGGTTGACCGGATGTTCATCAACTGGGGCTCGTTGGTTCCGTTGCCACAGCCAGCAAGAACCGCCGCGAAACCTACCGCGAGGATCACCCGTGCTGCCTGCATCATCGCCTCCACAAAGCCCAATATCTTTCTCTTAGCGCAATCGAGTCCCGGCGTCACGGGGTCTTTCGGCCTGACTTGCGTCGGGTGGGCTTGTCCTTGCCGCCCCCGGAAAACAGCACAAGCCCCGCCGCGCCCACAAAAATCGCGATGTCCGCCACATTGAAGGCATAGGGATTCTCGATTCCGCAACAGGACATGTTCAGAAAGTCGGCCACAGCGCCATAGACAACGCGGTCAATCACATTGCCGATTGCCCCGCCTACCAGCAGACCGGCCGAGATCTGCGTCCACAGCCCCGGATTTTCGCGCCGCACCCAAACCCAGACCCACGCGGAAATCGCCAGTGAGATCAGGATCAGGCCCCAGCGCACCAGATCGGCATCATTGGCCAAAAGGCCAAAGTTGATGCCCCGGTTCCACGCCATCCGGAACACCAGAAACGGCGGCACCACTTCGATCACACCGCGCTCGATCAGGTTCAGTCCCTGCACCACGGCCAGTTTTGACACCTGATCCAGTGCAAAGACCGCAAGAGCTGTGATCGAGGCGATGCGCATGGATCAGTGCCGGAAGTGGCGCATGCCAGTGAAAACCATGGCGAGACCTGCCTCATCCGCAGCCGCAATCACCGACGCATCATTCATGCTGCCCCCCGGCTGGATCACGGCTGTTGCCCCGGCTTCGGCCACGGTCAACAGTCCATCGGGGAAGGGAAAGAACGCATCAGATGCCACGGACGATCCTAAGGTCAGCGGTTGGTCCAGTCCCAACGCCTCGGCCATATCCTGCGCCTTGCGGGCCGCAATACGGGTGCTGTCAACCCGGCTCATCTGTCCAGCCCCCACACCGACGGTCGCGCCATCCTTGACATAGACGATCGCGTTCGACTTCACATGCTTGGCCACTTTCCAAGCGAACAGCAGATCGGCCAGTTCGGCATCGGTCGGGGTGCGCTTGGTCACCACTTTCAGGTCAGCCGGGTTCAGCCAGCCGTTGTCGCGGTCTTGCACCAGCAGGCCACCAGAGACCTGCTTGAACGCCAGCCCGCCGGCGCGCGGGTCGGGCAGGCCTGCGGTGGTCAGCAGGCGCAGGTTTTTCTTGCTGGCAAAGATCGCGCGGGCCTCGTCACTCGCACCGGGGGCGATGACGACTTCGGTGAAGATTTTCACGATTTCCTCAGCCGTTTCGGCATCCAGCGGCTGGTTCAGCGCCACGATGCCACCAAAGGCCGAGGTCTGGTCGCAGTGATAGGCGCGGAGATAGGCGTCTTTCAGGCTGCTGGCGCGGCCAACGCCGCAGGGGTTGGCGTGCTTGATGATGGCGCAGGCCGGGCCCTGATCGGGGGCGAATTCAGCCACCAGTTCAAAGGCGGCGTCGGTGTCATTGATGTTGTTGTAGGACAATTCCTTGCCCTGCCATTGCCGCGCCGTTGCAACGCCTTCGCGGCGCGACCCGTCAACATAGAACGCCGCCGCCTGATGCGGGTTTTCGCCATAGCGCAAGGTTTGCGCCAGCTTACCGGCAAAGCTGCGGTTGCGCGGCGCTTTTTCCCTGATCTCGCCAGCCAGCCAGGTGCTTACGGCGGCATCATAGGCTGCGGTCTTGGCATAGGCCGACAGCGCCAGCTTCTGGCGGAAGCCAAGCCCCGTCGCGCCATCCTGTGCGCGCATCTGATCCAAAAGCGGGGTGTAGTCGGCGGGGTCGGTCACCACGGCCACGAATTTGTGGTTCTTTGCCGCTGCCCGGATCATGGCGGGGCCGCCGATGTCGATATTCTCGATACAGGTGGCGTGGTCGGCGCCGCGGGCCACCGTTTCCTCGAACGGATACAGGTTGACGATCAGCAAGTCGATCGGCTCGATCCCATGTGCGGCCATTGCCACCAGATGTTCGTCATCATCGCGCAGCGCCAGCAAGCCGCCGTGCACCAGCGGATGCAGGGTCTTGACCCGGCCATCCATCATCTCGGGGAACCCCGTCACATCCGACACGTCGCGCACCGGCAGCCCTGCAGTACGCAGCATGCTGCTGGTGCCACCGGTCGAGATCAGCTCGACCCCCATGCCGTGCAAAGCGCGGGCAAGGTCCAGAAGGCCGGACTTGTCAGAGACGGAAATCAGCGCGCGGCCGATAGGGACGAGGTTGGTCATAGTCTTGCCCTTGCGTCAGAGGGGGACCGGATTCTCGTCGCGGTCCAGATCGCGGATGGCCAGCGGAGTATCCTGTGCCTTCGCCAAGGTCCAGCCGATACGGGTTTCAATCGCGGCAGCATGGCCCGAAAGGAGGATCTGTTTTGTCGCACGCGGCTTTAAACGGCCCTTTTCCAGATAAACCGATGGTTCAAGCGTCAGCTTGGCAAAGCTGTCATGTCGGAACACCCAGATCTCGCCCGATTTCAGTGCGACCGATACAGCGTTGCCCCCCATATCCACTGTCGCATCGGCATCCGGGTGCAAATGAAAGCGGATGGTGTAACTGACCCCTTGCAGACCCGTCGCCCGCAGCACCCGTTCAAACCGGGCCCTGCCCTGCGGATTGAGGGAAATAAGCGTATCCAGACCGGAAATATGGCGGCCGTCACTGGACAAGGCCAGATCGCGCGCATGGGTCAGCCCATGCGTTGCGGCCCAACCGTCATGGGCTGCATGCACGGCATCACCCTTTTCGCTGCCTTGATGGCGCAAGGTCAGCACTGTGGCGCGATCTTCCAGAATCTCGCCGCCCGAGGCCCCAAATCGCGACGACGAAACCCCATCGACGCACAGCGTGGAATGAGACGGCGTCGCGCGCCCGGCCTGTCGCCATTCATAGCCGAACGGCGCCCCTGATCCGCAGCTCACCACCAGAGGACGGCGGCCCGATGTCACCTCGAAGGCCAGTGTCGAGGCATGGGCAGACTTACCGGCATTGCCCCCGGGAGGGGCCGCTGCATCCAAGATGATCGACGTCCGTCCGGCAAACAGACGCACGAAGCCCATGGCAGGCACATGATGGCGCCCAGCTTTTGGGGGCGTCGGCCGCACTCCGGCGTTGGCAAGTGCCTGATCAAGTCGCCCCTCCAATCCCTTGCCGCCACCGTGGAACCGCGCAAGCCCACCATCGGCATGACGCAGCGCACGCAAGGTCGGGGCAATCCGTTCAATCGCGTCCAATTGATCGGAGGGAACCGTATGCCCTGCCTCCCTCAACGCCTGTGACGCCCAGTTCAGCAGGGTGAAGACCTCAAGCAATTCTTCGGGGTTCCGGGTGGCGATACCGCCACCAGCATCGATCTCGCGCTGGGCCTCAATTGACAAAGCGGCGACAGCAGGGCCGACCAGCCCATCCATCCCGATCAGCGATAGCCCGGCATAGGTCAGCCCTGTAAGTGCTTCGAACCGTGGCAAGCCAGGAGCTGCCTTGGCCCAATGGCGCGCCAAGTAACGTGTCTGAACCGTCAGCGCCTTGTAGTAGGCATCAGTCGAGGCCCGTTCGGCACCGTTCAGCAAAAACAGCGCATGGTGGATCCAGCGGATTACCCTTCGCCCGGTCAGGTCTGGCGTCCACCCCGGCCCCCGACCGGCACCAAACCGGCTGATCCAGTCCTGGGTCCATGCTTGCGCGCGCAGCCGGGCCTGCGCATCCCCCATGGCCGCAAGATCGTCCAGCCACGCGAAACCTTGAATTTCCGCTGCAAAATCGGGATCGGGCGGGTCGATATCCCACAAGCCCGTACCGGGAGACTCGATCAGGTGGCCTGCGAACAAATAGTTGCCGGCAACAAGCTGCCGACCCTTTGCAAACAAGCCGATCGAACGGGGTTCCGGCGATGACGCAAAGCCTTGCGCCACCGGGCCACGCGCTGCGCGCCAGACGGCAAAGCGGGCGCGCCATCCGCCCGCCCCCAAGCCGCCGTGATCTGCGCCCATCGCCGCCATGCCCTGCCCGTCATTGCCCGGATTCCCGGTGCCTCGTCTGTGACAAACCATAGCGCCAAAGACTGGGTCCTGTCACCCCGCCACACTGCGCCAGAGTGATTTCGTGACAGCCTCAGGCCAGATGGTCGACCCGGTCAAGGTATTGCACCAAACCGCGCACTTGATCCAACCAGCGTACAATCAGCTTGGGGTCATGCGGAGCAGGGTGCACACCCGCAGGGATCTCGCGGTTCACGACCGCTTCGACCCCAAGCGACACCGGAACCGACACCAGCCGCGCCATGGCCGTGCCCCGCGCGTCGCCTGCTGCATCCATCGCCCATGTTTCATGAAACACCGGCTTGCCGTCGCGTTCGGCTTTCAGCGACACAAACAGCACCACGCGGTCCGCTTCGCCTTCGGCATAGGAATTGTCTCGCAAAAGGACATTGGCGCGGGCGGTCAACGCGGCATCCACCTCGGCCGGGGTTGCCCCCTCCAGCCCCTCGATTTCGCGGAAGATCGGGGCCCAGGCGTCGGCCCAGCCGTTGAGCCGGATCGTACCACGCACAAAATCGCGCACCTTCCACGCAGGGTCAAAGCGATAGTCGGCCATGAACGGATAGCTGTCACGGTTCGGATACACCTCGAAACTTTCCGGCTTCGGAAGCGGGGCATCATAGGTGGTAATCGCATCCCAGGGCCGGTTCACCCGCAATTCGCTGAAGTTCCGCAGGGACCGCGAGGGCGAGCGCAGGGCTTTCAGCACACCGGCGGGCGCCCACGAAAACTTGTAGCGGAATGCATTGGCCATCTTTGGCACACCGCCGCAATAGCTGGTAAAGCTCAGCACATTGTCTGCGTGATAGTCAGGACTGGCGCGATAGCGCGCCACCAGATCATGCGCCATCAGATGGTCGATACCGGGATCCAGCCCGATTTCGTTCAGCGACACCAATCCCTTGTCACGGAACTGCGCATCCAGTGCCCGCATCTCGGGCGCGATATAGCTGGACGAGACGAAATGCGCGCCGTTTTCAAGGCACACCTGCGCAATCGGCACATGCTGATCCGCAGGCAGCATCGAAATCGCCACGTCACCGGGTTGCAATGCCTGCGCCAGCGCCTGCATCGAAAATGCCCTTATGTCGGTGGCGATATCGCCCACGGCCTCGCGCGCTTTTTCAACGGTGCGGTTCCACACCACCACCTTGTGTCCGGCGTCGATCAGCCGCCGCAATCCGGGAACTGACGAAAACCCCGTGCCGCACCAATGAATTGTCATGTCCTTATCCCCCTCAGACCGCTGCCACATGGCGGTCGAACTCTGCCTTTGCCCGCCCCCATACACCCGCACCCAAGGCGGTCAGCGTCAACAGACTGGGCAACAGTTGCGCCGCGTAATCTTCGCTCGATTCCACCGGCAGCAAGGATGGCAGGTTGTCGATAGCCATCACATCCAACGGCGGATCATCCGCCACCCGCAGCGCCGGCGCATCCCAGTCTGTCGCACGGTCATAAACCTTGATGGGCGAGAAATCCGATGTCGGGTCACAGGCGATATCACCAATCACCGTCAAGGCACGCGACTCGGTCTTGGCGCTGGCAGGCACGAACACCGGGCAGCCGGGCCGTGCAAGGATGCAGTTCAGGAAGATCTCGTGTTGCAGGATTTCGGGAAATGGACCGCCGCTGGCAGTCTCTTGCATATCCCATTTCGTGACTGTCACGCCCAAAGCTTCGCACAGATCGCTGGCCCCGGTGCCAACCCGGCCCAGTGCACCGATCACGATGGCGCGCGGGCGTTCCATCGACCGCATTTCGGCCGCCAGATCATCCAGCAACGCCGAGTTGCCGGGATATTTCGCCACTGGTCCGATCAAGGTGCCCCGCTGTTGAGCGGCCCATGTCTTGAGCGATATCGCTGCCCCGGCATAGCCCGCCCAATAGCCGAAGGCAGCCACGCGGCGACCGTCCTCGTCCACCAGATATTCCAGATCATACAGCGTACCGCCCCCCGCCTTGAACCGCTTCAGCAGCGCACGGCCCGCCGACTGGCCCTTGTAAGCATGGCCGAACATGATGTGGCGATGCGTCAGGGGTGTGCCGTCCTCGGGCAGTTCCTTCAGGCCGAAGATGATCGCGTCAGCGGGCGCCTTGGGCCACTGGTTCTCTTCTGCAATCGCGCAGCCCGCTGCAACATATCCGTCAATCGGGATCGCCCGAACCGACGATTTTTCCACCGTCACCCGCAAGCCTGCCCGCACCAAGGCCTCGGCGCCATCCGGCGTCAGGCCCACACGTTCCTCGTTCGGGCGCTGCTCGGCCCGCACCCACAGATGCGTCATACGGTCTTTCCTTCCACGATGTATCCTCGACCCGCCGCCCGTTTACGCCAGCGCTCGGCGGCCTGGCAGGCGTCCCGCAAGTTTGAAAACCAGACCAGAAGATGATGGCCCCCGCGTCCCTTTGGCCCCCATTCACGCACCACCGAATATTCACCAAACAAGTTATAGGCGATCTCGACCCGGTAAAACCGGGCGCGCGGGCGGCTGTTGCGGATCATCAGAAAGGTCAGCAAAACGGGCAGCTCCATCTGGTCTTTCAACGGAAGAGTTATCAGATATGTCGGCAGGAAACAGAGGGAAAGCGATGCGCAAAGGGATGCTTGCACTTGCGGTTGCCACCGTGGCCGGGGGCTTGTGGTGGCTGCAACAAAGCCGCCCGCCAAAGACACTGCCGCCCGAGGTTTTGGCAGCACGGCTGGCGGTTTCGCTGCCCATACCGTCCGGGCCACAGGCAACCTATCACCTTGGCCACAGCCTTGTGGGGCGTGACATGCCGGCCATGCTGGCGCAAATGGCAGGGCACGACCACGCCAGCCAATTGGGCTGGGGGGCCACGCTGAAAGGCCATTGGACAGGGGATGTGCCCGGCTTTTCCGACGAAAACGCCCATCCGCACCATCGTCCGGCGCACGAAGCCGCAGACAGCGGCGACTACCCCGTGGTCGTTCTGACCGAGATGGTCGAAATCCGTGATGCCATCCGCTATTTTGAAAGCCCGCGCTATCTGGCGCTCTGGGCCGAACGGTTCCGCAAGGCCCGTCCGGATGCGAGGGTTTATCTGTACGAGACATGGCACCGGCTGGACGACCCCGAAGGCTGGCTGACCCGGATTGACGCAGACGGACCACGCTATTGGGAAGGTGCGCTACTGGCCGGGGCGATGGCGTACGACTCCGTGGGGACGATCCATGTCATCCCCGGCGGGCAGGTGATGGCCGCCACGGTCCGTGCAATCGAGGCGGGGCAGGTTCCGGGGCTGACCCAGCGTGACGACCTGTTTGCCAAGGATGCCACCGGCGCGACCGATAGCATCCATTTCAACGATCTTGGCGCTTACCTGATGGCTTTGACCCACTATGCCGTGATTATGCACCGCAGTCCGGTTGGTTTGCCGCATGATCTGACCCGCGCCGATGGCAGCCCGATCACACCCGTGTCAGCCGACACCGCAATGGCGTTGCAACGGATAGTCTGGGACACCGTCCTGAGCTATGGTCGAAGCGGTGTTTCAAGCGGTTAAGAGGGTAGCGTGGGACTTTTCGGTGTATTGGCAGAGATCCTGTTCGTAGGTCACAGTCTTGTCGGGCCAGACTTGCCGCCGTTGGTCGAAGGGGGGCTGCGTCAGATGCACGCGCCAGCCAGCGTTTCGGCACAAATCATCAACGGTGCACCGCTGCGGTTCAATCTGCAAAACTCTGCGACCGCCGAAGGGGTCGATGCCCGCGCCGAACTGGCCAAGGGCGATACAAAGGTTCTGATCCTGACCGAGGCCATTCCGCTGGCCGAACATCTGAAATGGAACGACACACCCGGAGCCATTGCCGCTTTTGCCGAACTGGCCAAAGCTGCGAACCCGGATGTGCGGGTGTTCTTTTATGAAACCTGGCACAGCCGCAATTCCGGCCCCGGCACCGTGATCGAAGGCGACCCCGGCGCAAGCCTGCCGTGGCGCGACCGACTGACCGCCGACCTGCCGCTTTGGCAAGGCGCTGTGCGGGACGCCGCCGCCAAAGGCGTCGATGTCGCCCTATTGCCCGCAGGGCAGGCCATGGCGCGGCTGTCCGATGCGGTGATGGCCGGGCAGGTGCCGGGTATCGCCTCGATGGATGCCTTCTTTTCGGATGACATCCATTTGTCTGATCGGGGTCTTTACTTCGTGGCGCTGGTGCATCTGGCGGCCATCACCGGCATGTCACCCGAGGGCCTGCCAGCCCTGATGACACGCAGTTGGAAAAGCCGCGATGCGATGATCCCCGATGACCTTGCCCGCGTCCTGCAACGTATCGCATGGCAAGCGGTCAGCGGGTATTCCGACATTCTGCCCGCGCCAGCTCCCGGTCCATCTGCTGCGCCGATCGCGCCCGAACGGGCGGCAGTGCCTTCGGTCATGGCACAGGTGACTGCACTCGATTTTGCCGACCTGACCCCGATCACAAATCCCAACCTTGCCATGGGCCTGAACGGCATCACCGATTGGTCGGTGCAGCAACCCTTTCTGGACGTCATGAAAACCGCGCGCGACTGGACCGGCCACCTGCCCGGCCAATGGGGCGGCTGGGACCATGATCAACTGGCACAGGCCGGGGTGCTGGATCCAGACGGCTGGCCTACCTCGATCCCGCCAGAGTTGACAGGCCTGACCACGCTTGTGCTCGTGGATCTGGCTTCGGATGCGGCAGGGGTGGCTGGCCGCTACCGGCTGACCCACGCGGGCAAGGGCAGCTTGCGCATCGAAGGCCGGGCGCAGAACGTGACTCAAGGGCCGGGCTTGGCGCATTTCGACTTCACCCCCGGCGAGGGCGG
>JBKBOF010000101.1:0-10112 GCA_046294955.1 Paracoccaceae bacterium | reverse complement strand
CGCGCCGGGCGCTTGGCAGCACCACGGCCTTCGGCTGGGGCCTCACCGCTGGCGACGGGGATGCGGATGCCGGTCAGGCGCTCGATGTCACGCAGCAGGCCGATTTCGTCCGGTGCGCAGAAGGCGATGGCATCGCCATCGGCGCCTGCACGGGCGGTGCGGCCGATGCGGTGCACGTAGCTTTCCGGCACATCCGGCAGGTCGAGGTTGTAGACGTGGCTGACGCCCGGAATGTCGATGCCGCGCGCAGCCACATCGGTGGCCACGAGAATGCGGGTCTCGCCGGACTTCAGTTCCTTGATGGCGCGGTCACGCTGGAGGATCGCGAGAAGCTGCTGGAGGGACTGAAGGGCTGGGGCGTTCTGAACGACAACTACGCATATCGTGCCAGCGATGCCACGGGCGGGCGGCGCGGCTGGGACATTCCCCCCGGAGGCGGCCTGATGCCCGACAAGGTGCCGTCGCAGCCAACCGACCTGTCGGCACTGCTGCAATCTGGGCTGTGGTCGCAGCTTTTCGGTTTCAACAGCTACAGTTTTGAGCCCCCGATGTTCGAACCTGCGGGAGGCATGGACGCCATCACCGACGCCTTCGCGCGCGAGGTGGAAGATCTCGTGCAACTGAACGCCCGCGTTACCCGGATCGCGCAAGGCGAGAACGGCGTGACCGTCACCTACGAGGATGGCGGGCGTGGCGGACCCTTGCGCGAGGAAACCGCCGACTGGTGCATCTGCACCATCCCGCTGTCGGTTCTGGTGCAACTGGATGTCGATTGCTCGGACGCGATGAAGAAGGCAATTGCGGCGGTGCCCTATGCCTCGGCGTTCAAGGTGGCGCTGGAGTTCAAGCGGCGGTTCTGGGAACAGGATGACGGCATATTGGGCGGGGTCAGCTATACCGACCTGCCGTTGGTGCAGATTGCCTATCCGAATTACGGCTTTTTGTCTGATGGCCCAGCCGTGTTGCAGGCTGCCTATGATACGGCGACGGGGGGGCGGACATTCACCTATTCCTGGTCCAGCATGACCCCGCAGGAGCGCATCGATGCCGCTGTGGCGCTTGGACGCCAGATCCACCCGCAATATGACGCCGAGTTCATGTCGGGTACGTCCTGGGTCTGGCACCGCGTGGACTGGTCCTTGGGTTGTTACGGACAATGGACCGAAGACCTGCGCGACGTGCACTACAAGACCCTGTGCGAAATCGACAACCGGCTGGTGCTGGCGGGCGAGCATTGTTCGCACATCCCGGCCTGGCTGGAAGGGTCGCTGCTGTCGGCGCTGGATGCAATCAAGCGTCTGGATCAAAGGGAGAATGCCTGACATGACCTTGCAAGCAATATGCCTTGTCGCGCTGTCTCTATTGGCAACGGGTGCAACGGCGCAACAGGCGCTCGATGCCGAAGCGCCTCCCGCCATGGAAGGAATCGAGACGTTGCTCGCACGGTTTTCGGGCGACCCCGACCAATTTACCCAGACGGATGGCGAGGCGCTTTATCGCGCCACCTGTCAGGCCTGTCATATGGAGGATGGTCGGGGCGACGTGGGGGCCGGGGCCTATCCGCCGCTGACCGACAATCCCAAGATGACCTCAAAGCATTTCCTCGCGGGGGTCATCCTGACCGGTTACCACGGAATGCCCCGTTTCGGGCACATGATGTCGGATGAACAGGTCGCTGCGGTCACCAACTATGTTCGCAGCCACATGGGCAATGCCTATTCCGACCCTATCACCCCCGATCAGGTCGCAGCCCTGCGACCCCCGGAGGATCAGGACTGAGCGAGCCGATCTCTGGTCTTCGGTGCGGAACGCAACTGAAAAAACTGAGGATCAGGCGGAAGCGCGCCTCCGTGTGATTGACGCTTGCATGTTCGGGTCTACACTTTTCCATTAACGGCATATCGGTTTTATGACGCTTTGGATGCGCGAGGCAACGGCCTACGATATTCAGTTAACGGCACGTCCCGGACCGGACACAACCGTCACTGCCGGCGCACAGATAACCCGAATGGCGACGCTGCGGCGTCTGATCCATCCCGGTCAAGGGCATAAGTTGATCGGAACCGCCTCTCCAAGGTAGTCTGACCTGCGCGACTATACAGATGCGACCAGGAAACAGGTCTGGTCCAACCACAGGATCGCGCGGGTATCTGAAACGCAGGCCATGCGCATATCTCAAGTTTGGGACCGCACCGAGGACGGTGCGGCGCTTTCCATTTCCATACCCGATGGTTCTGCGCCGACTCGCAAAGAGCGACGGACGGGATATCAATCCCCGGAGTCCAGGAAGAACCGGATCATTTGTGCCGATGCATCCGGGCCCTTGGCATCGGTGTAAGAGCCCGCTGCCTTGCCGCCGGACCACGCATGACCTGTGCCTTCGACCGTCCATTGTTCCAGTTGGATCTGTCCATCGGCATCCGCAAAGTCGCTGCGGGCGTAGCCACGTCCCCGCACACTGCGCCGGATGATCCGCTTAGGCACTGCGACGTCACCGATCGCCCTGACAACAAGCGCCGATGCGTTTGAGGGGTGAACGGTGCTGTCCTTGTCGCCGTGAAAGATGATGCGTCGCGTCCGAAAGCCTGGGTGGTGCGGACCAGTGGAGCTGGGTGAAGGCGTGCCCCCACTGCGCATGGCGGACATGGCAGACAGAACATCGCGTGCCGACCCCCGCGCCAGGCCGGAATGGATTCCAGCGGCCGAGAACACATCGGGATAAACATCGGCCAGAATCGCCGCCATCGCCCCACCCGCCGACAGCCCGGCGACAAACACCGAGTCGCGGCTGAGTCCATGCTCTTTCATGATCTTGCGCGTCAGCGACGCCAACAGCGCGGGCTCGCCCCCGCCGCGAACCTGATTGTTGGGACGGAACCAGTTCCAGCAGGCTGCTGCGTTGTCGGCCGAGGTCTGGGCGGCATAAACCACGATCAACCCGTGTTTGTCCGCATGCCGGTTCATTCCGGTGCCAAGGGCAAAATCGTCGATGGTCTGGCCACAGCCATGCAGCATCAGCAAAAGGCCTTTCGGCTTATCCGCGTGCATTTTCGGCAGGTAAACCCGATACGTTCGCGTGGCTCCGGCCGATTTGTGGGTACGGAGCGGTTCGGCATCGATGCGCGGTTTGGCCGTGCCCGCCTGCGCGGACCGGGGCGCCCTGGGCGTCCGCAGTTGCGCCAAGACCGACCCAAGCGATCCTGCGGTCTTGCCTGCGCGCGACTTGCGGGCGGCTGTCTTGGACGGGGCGGGATCGGGCAGGGCCGAGAACATGGCCTTGACCACAAGACCGGCCATGGACTTTTGGACGGTTCGGGTGCTCTTCTTCAGGCGGGTTGGCTGCATGAGTTTGGTTGCGCGGCGCATGGCGGCGGCAAAGTGGCGTGTCATGGCAAGTTCCTTGAAATGGCGTTGCGCCAGAGTGACCGATCCGGGGATCAATCCTGCCACAAGACAATATGCGATGACCTCCCAACGAACGGGCGGCCCATTCGGTTGCAGGAAAAGTCGCGGTGTGATGCAAATGGTTTGCGACGTGGCGATTTGCGGTGCCCGAACCAGTGCTTACGTCGCCACTTCGGCCGCGTCCAAAGCCAACCGCACAAGCGCCGGCAGTGATTTGGCCCCCGTTTTGCGCATCACCGAGGCGCGGTGGTGTTCGACCGTACGCTGGTTGATCCCCAGATCGGCGGCAATGTTCTTGTTGGGCGCACCGGCCAGAACCAGGGCAAGCACTTGGCTTTCGCGCTCTGTCAGACCGCTCAGCCGATTTTGCGCAATTCGTTGCACATCCTTGGCGGTCTGGGGCTTGCCTTGATCGCAGGATCGCAAAGCAAGACGGACGGCCGCCAACAGATCGGCCGCGCTTGCAGGTTTTTCGATCAGGTCGGACGCTCCGGCCTTTATGGCGGCGACAGCTGTTACCGCATCGCCATGTCCGGTCAAGATGATGGACGGACAGGGCGATTTTTCGGCTTGCAGCTTTTGCAACAATTCGGTCCCGGTGATGCCCGGAAGGACCTGATCCACCAAAAGGCAGGCTTGGCCGCGTGGACGTGGGCGCGCAAGAAAATCCTCGGCCGATGGATAGGCCATCACGCCCCAACCCTCGGCCTGAAACAGCCGCCGCAGGGTTTCGCGGATGACCGGATCGTCGTCGATGACATGCAAGGTGGTATGAGTAGCGTCCGGCCGATGCTGGTTGTCAACCCGCGCCGCCCGCGCGATCCGAAGCATGTCGGAAATCCGGGCCAGCAGGATTTCGGGAAGTACGGGTTTTCTGACCTGATCGAACCCCGCGTCATGAATCGCCGTGGCCGTCCCTGATGTGATATCGCCGGTCAGGATGATCGTGGGAAGCGTAACGCCCAGAATATTCGGCAGATCCAGCGCAAGCGACAGGCCGCTGGACTTGCCGGGCAGATCAAAATCGGTCAGCAAAAGGTCAGGTCGGGCCACATCTTTGCTGGCCCAGTCGAGTGCAGCCGCAGGCGCCGTGCGGGAAATGACGGTGTGACCTTCGTTTTCAAGAACCTCGCACAGCAGACTGCCAAGGGTTTCGTCGTCTTCGACAACCAGGATTGTGCCTGTCTGGTCGGCCAAGTTCAGCGGAAGCACATGGGTTTCCGGATCCGGATCCTGCTGACGGGGGTCGACGATGGGCAGACCGATGATGAAGCACGACCCCTTTTTCGGCACGGATCGCAGGGAAACGGTATGGCCCATCAGTTGCGCCAGACGCTGCACGATAGACAGGCCAAGCCCCAGCCCGGGCCCGGCAAGAGTAGTGGCGGCCTCGCCTTGACGATAGGCATCAAAGATCAGTCTTTGCTCAGCTTCAGGAATGCCAATTCCTGTGTCGCACAACTGGATACCAATCTGCTGGCCTTTCCGTCGGCACCCCAGAAGGAGGCCACCGGTCAGCGTGTATTTCAGCGCATTGGAAAACAGATTGCGCAGGATCTGTTCCAAAAGCTGCGGATCGGTCAGCACAAAAGCTTTACAGACCACAAGCCGCAGCTTCAAACCCTTGGCCTCGCATTGGGGGCGGAATTCATCGGCAAGACGCTGCATCAGCGGTGCCAATGCCACCGGCCCGATGTCTGGCCGGACAATCCCGGCCTCGATCCGGGTCACATCCAGCATCGAATCCAGCATCGCCGTCATCGAGTTCAGGGTCTGATCCATAAGGGCCGCCAGTCGCAACCCCTCGGCCGACCGCTTGGGTCGTGCCAGCAGCGATTGCAGCAAGGCCATGGATTGCAATGGCTGTCGCAGATCGTGACTGGCCGAGGCCAGAAAGCGCGACTTTGCCCGGGTGGCGCGCTCGGCCTCGGCCTTGGCGGCGATCAGCGCCGCATTGATTGCAAGGCGTTCGGTGATGTCGACATAGGTGATCACAACCCCTTCGACCCGTCCGCCTTCGGTGCGGTAGGGCTGGATCCGCCGCAGGAACCAGCGACCGCTGTTCGCGGCAACCTCGCGCTCGATCGGTTCCAGCGTGGCCAGGACGGCTTTCGCATCCTCCGGCAGCGCATCATCCCGCGCGATGGCGGCCAGATCTGCGAGCGGGCGTCCGATATCGGTCGGAATGACGCGAAAGATGGCCCGCGCGGCGGGGGTAAAGAACCGGATGTTCAGGTCGAGGTTCAGGAAAAGTGTGGCAACATCTGTGCTGTAAAGCACGTTTTGCAGATCGTTGGCCGTGTTACGATGGCGTTCCAGCGTTTCCTGCAACTGGCTGTTCAGCGCGGTCAACTCTTCGTTCAACGATTGCAATTCTTCCTTTGACGCAAGCAGCTCCTCGTTGGTGGACTGGAATTCTTCATTCACCGACAAGGCTTCGGCGGCATCTGCATTGTGCGCTTCGACCTCGATCTCAAGGTCGCGCAGCGCGTCTGACAAACTGACCCGCGCAAGCGCGAGTTCAGCTTCCAATCCGGGCGACGGGGCAGGTGCGCTGATTGGTGCCGCTTTGGCGTCGCGCGAAGGGACCGGCGCAAACGTGTCCAAAAAGCACGCAACCAACAACGGCTCGGGCCCGCTTGGAACACTGTGGAACACGATGTCAAACGGCGCAGTGCCGTGGCCCAATCCAGCCGAGAAGGCGACGCGCGGTGTGGCGGGCGTGCAGGCCACCGCCGCTGCCCGAAACCGGACCTGCAAAGCCCTTGGCAGCATCCCAAGAATACCGGGGTCAGGATGACCTTTGGGAACGGTCAGATATTTCTCGGTCGGCCCCAGAAAATACAAACAGTCCAACTGGCTGTTCAAAAGCACCGCAGCGGGGGCGTGGTATTCCAGCACGATGCTGCGACAAAGATCAGCAAGCACTGTCCGGCGTACCGGCCCTTCGGCAGGGGCTGCCAGTGGCCCGTCGCGCTTGCCGGGTGATATGTGCATGTCCCCTGCAACGTTTTTGCCGACCCGCCGCCAGATCCGCGCGCCCTTGTCCTCGGGCGCAAAGCAGGCATCGTTGGCGCCCGGCATTTCGGCCGATCCCAGAACCAGCAACCCACCGGGACGCAGCGCGAAACAACAGCGCGCAATGACACGCTTTTGCGCCTCTAGGCCAAGGTAGATCAGCACATTGCGGCAAGACACCAGATCCATGCGCGAAAACGGTGGATCAGACAACAGGTCTGCCACGGTGAACACGATCACATCGCGCAACGCCGATGTGACCCTGTAGCCCCCGTCCTCGGCAATGAAGAACCGTTCCAGACGGGCGGGACTTACGCTTTGGGCAATGTCGTCGGAGAAGCGGCCAGCGCGCGCCGTCGCGATGGACTCGGGGTCGATGTCCGAAGCAAGGATTTGAAGCCTGCCTGCCGGTTGTCCATCGGCCAACGCCTCGATAAAGATCATGGCAAGGCTGTAAGCCTCTTCGCCGGTACTGCATCCCGCGACCCAGATCCGCAAGGGCTTGTCAGGCCGTGCCGCCGCAACAAGTTCGGGAACCGCGTATCGGGCCAGATGGTCGAAAACGGCGGGATCGCGAAAGAACCCGGTGACATGGATCAGCAGATCATTCGTCAGAACATCCCGCTCTTCAGTGTCGGACCGCAGACGGTTTAGATAGACGGGCACGTCGTTTGGCCCCAGACCGCCCAGTGCCATCCGGCGCGCCACCCGACGCTCCAGTGTGCCACGCTTGTAAAGCGTCAGGTCTTGCGCCGCATGCTCGGACAAAAGAGCAAACACGCTGTCATATGGGCCGGTTTGTTCTGCGGTTGCCGGTGGGGTCACGTGAAAGGCCATGCCGGGCAGCCCACTGACCGGTCTGTCGATGTGATGCAGCGCCCGATCGCAAAACGCCTGAAGGGCTGCGGCGATCTGATCTGCGGGCAAGACCTGGGTCACGCACCCCGTCGCGATCGCGCTTTCCGGCATGCCGGGAAACCCGGCATCGCGCGGATCTTGCACGACGACCAAACCTCCGGCAGCATGCAGATCGACGATGCCAAGGCTGCCATCTGTGCCGGTTCCCGACAGGATGACGGCGGCCTTCGGTGTATCAACCTCAAGCGCGAGGGATTGCAGCAGCGTATCAATCGGAAGGCGCACGCTTTTGCCGCCAACAGGCGGGGCCAGATGGATGACGCCGGATGCCACTGTCAGAAACATCCCCGGCGGGATCACATGCAAGACCCCCGGTTTCAGCGACATGCCATCCTGTGCCTGCACTACGCCGAGCTTGGTGCCCTTGGCCAGAAGTTCTACCGCCAGACTGTCGTGCGTGGGATCAAGATGAAGGATCAGGATGAACGCGGCGGCGCTGTCTGCCGCCACATTTGCAAGCAGCGCCCGGCTCGCCTCCAACCCACCGGCAGAGGCACCAATGGCAATGACAGGGTTGATGCTGCGCTTCTGCATGTCCGACATGGGCGTCTCCGAATAGGGCGGGCTGTCGGTGATCGTGTTCAAAATGCCAAGTGCAAGGTGCGAAAACACCATGCGTTATTCTTTATGATCGCTAACAGAAAAGTGTTGCGCTCCCAAGGCGAATCTCAATCTTCCGGTTCAACTAAGACTAGGTAGATTCCGTGGCTGTTTTGCCGCGTCCCGATTCGGTAAATTTGAATTGTTAAGTGTTGCGATTACTTTTTCAGTTCACCGGACGGCTGGGTCCACGGGGCAAAACTTCCAAGGTTGAAGCTCCCCCTTTCCCGAACCGTGGTTGCCCTGTCTCGTGATATGGCCTGCCGTCCGGTAATTTCTGCGTCCGCCATCCCCTTTGGCGCTGCGCGCAGGTCACATCAACTCTCCCTGGGGCCAAGGAACTGGATGTTGCCATCCTGTGCATCCGCATGTCCGGCTCTGTGATCCAAAAGGAACCACCATGAACCAGATCATCTATATCGTCGGTGCCGTTGTTGTCGTGCTGGCCCTGCTCAGCTTCGTCGGCATGCGCTGAAGCGCGCCCAGAACAAAGGACATTATCAATGAATACTGACACATACACGTCAGGCCGCCCTGCGGTTGTCTCAGGAAAATCTGACACGACCGATGGGTCATATGTCGATTGGGCGGCCATTGTCGCAGGTGGCGTCATCGCCACGGCACTGTCCTTGCTTTTGCTGGGCTTTGGGGCCGGTCTTGGCCTGTCGCTGACCTCTCCCTATCAGGGCGAGGGTGTTTCGGCGGCCTGGGTCGCCATCGCCGCTGGCATCTGGCTGGCTTGGGTGATGGTGACAGGCTTTGGCGCCGGCGGCTATGTGGCCGGACGGATGCGCCGCAAGGCCGGTGACGCGACCGCCGACGAGATCGAGGCCCGCGACGGCATGCACGGTCTGGTCGTCTGGGGCACCGGGCTTCTGGTTGGCGCCTTGTTGGCAGCCATGGGCGTTGGTTCGCTATTGACTGCGGGTGGCACCGTGGTGGGCAAGGCAGCCGAAGTGGCGACCGATGCAGCGTCGTCTGACTATTTTGCCAGTCTGATGCTGCGCGGCGGTCGATCCGATGCCGCACCCGCACCGGATCAGACACGGGAAGGAACCGCAGCGGATCCGACACAGACGCCAACTCCGGCACCGGCAGCCCAACCCGCCCGGACCACAACCATGGACTCCGTCAACCCGTCAACGCAGGCGCAGGTCGCGGCCATCATCGGGCGCAGCCTGACAAGCGGCGACATGGCCGAGCGTGATATCGACTATCTGGCGCAAGTGGTTGCGGCCAACAGCGACATGGACGCCACCGCTGCCCGCGCCCGCGTGGACGAGGTGAATTCTGAAATCGCACAAGCCCGCGCCGATACCCTTGCCGCCGTCGAAAAGGCGCGGATCGCGGGGATCGTGTTCGGCTTCATTGCTGCGGCGACCCTGCTGCTTGGGGCCGTCTCCGCTTTCTTTGCCGCCGCTGCTGGGGGTCGCCACCGTGATGCCGGCCTTGGCTTTGACATCAATGCGTCCCGGCGCTGATCGGGGCCAAACCCGGCCCCAGACCTGAAAGGATACCCCATGCCCATCATCATTGGCTGGCTGCTCGGAGCGCCCATTGTCGTTCTGATCATCATTGCCCTGCTGCTTTGATCCAACCGCCAACCATTTGCGCCACTGTCCAGTTGCAAAGGAGATCACCGATGCCACACCGCATACCAGCCGACGTTTTCATCACCACCCTGACCGAATTGCTACACCACGACCGCGATGTTCGCGCGGCGGTCCTGATCCGACACAGCAAGGATCAGGCCCGGCATTTTCTGCTCCGCCGCCCCCACAGCGACGCCACCCGACTGACGTTGGGCAAACCCTACAACGCCCATGCTTCTGAAGCACCAGACTGTGTTTCATTCATTTCAAACACACTCAAAGGAGCGACCCCATGACCGTTCAGACCCTCGATGATCTGTTTGTGCACACCCTGAAGGATGTGTTGTATGCCGAACGCAAGATCCTGAAAGCACTGCCAAAGATGGAGCGCAAGGCAAGCGATGCCAAGCTCAAGGCTGCGCTGTCGCATCACCGCGACGAAACCGAAGGACAGGTCGCCCGGCTGGAAGACGTGTTCGAGACGCTGGGCAAGCCCGCCCGCGGTGCAAAATGTGATGCCATGGTCGGGCTGATCGAAGAAGCCGAGGGCCTGATGGCCGACATCGAAGATCCCGAAAC
>JBKBOF010000100.1:1512-10238 GCA_046294955.1 Paracoccaceae bacterium | reverse complement strand
AATTGGCCGTTCGGCGCTGCGGTGTCGATGATCCTGATGAGCCTCGTTCTGATCCTCTTGCTGCTCTATGCCCGCAGCATGGCAAAGGCAGAGGCGCGCTGATGGCCTTGCGATCCGTCCGCCATTACCCCGGTTTCTTTGGCATCGCGATGCTGTGCCTGATCATCCTGTATGCGCCGCTGATCGTGGTGATGGTCTATTCGTTCAATGACAGTCCGTCGATCACCAACTGGGGCGGGCTGTCGCTGCGCTGGTATGCTGATGTGTTCACCGGTCCCGAAGCACCACGCTTCCGCGCCGCTGCGTGGAACTCGCTTACCATCGCGGTGCTGGCGGCGACCATCGCCACCGGCATCGCCACCGCTGCCGCTCTGGCCATGCTGCGGGCAGGCAAGTTCAAGGGGCGGTCGCTGACCTTCGCGCTGATCAACCTGCCGCTGATGGTGCCAGAAATCGTGATTGCCGTGGCCACGCTGATCTTTTTCACCATCATCGGCTTCACCACCGGCTATCTGACCATCCTGATCGCGCATATCACCTTTTGCATCCCCTTCGCCTACCTTCCGATCGCTGCCCGTCTGCAAGGCATCGACGGCAGTTACGAATCCGCCGCCCGCGACCTGTACGCCACCCGCGCGCAATCGTTCTGGCTGGTGCTGTTGCCACTGATGGCGCCGGGTGTGATCTCGGGCTATCTTCTGGCCTTCATCATCAGCCTTGACGATTTCATCATCACCAATTTCGTCAAGGGTGCTGGCATGGAAACCCTGCCAACCGCCATCTTCGGGTCGGTCAAACAAGGGATCAAACCCAACATCATGGCGATTTCCACGCTGATGCTGGCAGTCTCCGTCCTGTTCGTCACCCTGTCCTACTTCATCAACCGCAAGGGCCGCTAGAGCCCGCCCAACAAGGAGCCGTCCCATGAACCGACTGATTTCCACCACCGCAGCCCTGTGCCTGCTGGCAGGGACCGCCCAGGCCGAGGGCACGCTTTCGGTCTATCACTGGTTTGAATACATCCCGCAGGACCTGGTGGACAAATTCACCGCCGAGACTGGCATCAAGGTGACGATCGACACCTATGACAGCAACGAATCCATGCTCGCAAGTCTGAAAGCCGGGAAGCTGGGGCAATACGACGTGGCCGTGCCCGCCGATTTCATGGTCAAGATCATGGCAGATACCGGCATGCTCGACACCTTCACCGCCCAAGAGGTCACCAATCTTGGCAATATCGCGCCGCAATGGCTGGACGTGCCGTTCGATCCCGGCCGCGCCTCGTCGATCCCCTATCAATGGGGCTCTACCTCGTTCGCGGTGAACCGCGATGTCTATGCGGGCGATATTTCCAGTCTCGGCGTGATTTTCGACCCGCCAGAGACGTTGCGCGGCAAGATCAACGTGCTCGACAGCCAGAACGAAGTGCTGATCCTCGGCAGCCTCTATCTCGGCATTCCTCAATGCACCACCGACCGCGATCAGCTGCGCGCGCTCTCTGATATGCTGGTCAGCGCCAAGCAGCATTGGGCCAGCTTCGGGTCTGATACCGCCAAGGATGTGCTGGTGTCGGGCGATGCGGCGGCGGGCATGATCTATAATGGCTTTTCCGCCAAGGCCCGGGCCGAAGGGGCCAATGTCGAATACAGCTATCCCAAAGAAGGCCATGTGCTTTGGATGGACAACGTCGTGCTCTTGAAAGACGCGCCAAACCGCGCCAACGCGATCAAGTTCATCAACTTCCTGCTGGAACCTGAAAACGCCGCCGCCGTGACCAATTACGCGGCCTACACCTCGGGGGTATCGGGGGTAGAGCCGTTCCTCGACGAGGCAATCCGGACCAGCCCGGAAAACAACCCACCCGCAGGCTCCACTCCGGGCGTGTTTGCCCAGGTGTGCGATGAAGACACCCAAAAACTTTACGATGCGATCTGGATCAACCTGAAAAAATGAACCCGCCGGGGGCCGGCCGCTCCGGCCCCTTTCATCTATTCACAAATATCCCGGGGGTCCCGGGGCAGCGCCCCCGGGGAGTGCACCATGCGCGTCGCCATATGGCAGGGTACATCGCCCGCCTCAGATCTGGAAAGTGGCCTGTCGCAGGCCGAAGCCGCCTTGTCTGCTGCGGGCGGGTTGGGGGCCTCGGTCCTTGTTTTGCCCGAGGTCTGGCTGCCCGGGTACAATCAGCCCGATATCAGGGCACAGTCACTGGCCGTCGACGCTCCCGAATGGCTGCGCCTGACCAAAGCCGCGCGGGACGCGCGCTGTGCGCTGGTTGTCGGCTACGCAGAACAGGCCGGCGACAGCCTTTACAATTCCGCCCTTTGCATCGGTCCCGACGGTGCGATCCTTGCCAACTATCGCAAGATCCAGCTGTACGGACCGCGCGAGCAGGCACTTTATTCCCCCGGCAACGCCCATGTGATCTTTGATCTTGCCGGGCAGAAAACGGCGCTTCTGATCTGCTACGATATTGAATTTGCGCCCCATATCAAGGCTTTGGCTGATCAGGGTGTCACGCTGATCCTGTGCCCGACTGCCAATATGATGCCGTTTGCCCATGTGCCGCGCGTCACGGTTCCGGCAATGGCGGCCAATCACGGTGTCGCCATCGCCTATGCCAACTATTGCGGGACCGAAGGGGATCTGACCTATACCGGTGGCAGCCTGATCACCGGGCCGCATGGCGATGTTGTGGCACAGGCGGGCAACCGCCCTGCCCTGCTGATCGCCGATCTGCCGCCGCGTGATCCGGCCTATCTGTCCACGCAATCCGCCGATTTCAAGGCCGTCTGACCATGCCAAAGGACAGCCGCCACAGCCGCTATGACATATTGTTCGAACCCTTGCGGATCGGCCCGAAACTGGCAAAAAACCGGTTCTATCAGGTGCCACATTGCAACGGTGGCGGCTATCGTGACCCATCCGCCGTGGCCGAGATGCGCCGCACCAAGGCCGAGGGCGGATGGGGAGTGATCTTTACCGAACAGACCGAGATTCACCCCAGCAGCGAGATCACGCCCTTCATCGAACAGCACCTGTGGGAGGACAAGGACATCCCCGCGCTTGCCGCCATGGCCGATGCCATGAAATCGCACGGCGCGCTTGCGGGCATCCAGCTTGCCTATTCCGGCATCAACGGCCCCAATCTGTATTCGCGCGAGGTGCCGCTGGCGGTCAGTGGCGGCCCGATCCTGACCTTCACCTCAGACCCGGTGCAGGCGCGCACCATGGACCGCGAGGATATCCGCGACCTGCGCCGTTGGTTCCGCAATGCCTTTCGCCGCGCGCAAGCCGCAGGCTTTGACCTGATCTGCCTTTATGGTGCGCATGGCTTTGGTATTTTGCAACATTTTCTGTCCCGCGCCACCAATCACCGTTCGGACGAATACGGCGGATCCTTGGAAAATCGCGCCCGTTTCCTGCGCGAGATCGTGGACGAGGCGCGCGAGGAAACCAAGGGCGAGATGGCCATCTCGCTGCGCCTGTCGCTGCATGAGGCGGGCACCTTCGGCTTTTCCAACGCCGAGCTGCGCGATTTCATCGCAATGCACGGCGATCTGCCCGACATCTGGGATCTTGCGCATGGCACATGGGAGGCGTGTTCCGGCACCTCCCGCTTCAAACCCGAAGGTGCGCAAGAAGACCTTGTGCGCGGCATCAAGGCACTGACCTCCAAACCGGTGGTCGGGGTCGGCCGCTTTACCAGCGCCGATGCCATGGTGCGCCAGATCCGGTCCGGTATTCTTGATTTCATCGGCGCGGCCCGCCCGTCGATCGCCGATCCGTTTCTGCCAAAGAAGATCGAGGACGGCCACTTTGATGACATCCGCGAATGTATCGGGTGCAACATCTGCGTGTCGGGCGACATGACCGGCGGCATATCGCGCTGCACCCAGAACACGGCATTCATGGAGGAATGGCGCAAGGGCTGGCACCCCGAACGGGCGCGGGCCAAAGGCGGCTCCGACACCGTGCTGATCGTTGGCGCAGGGCCGACCGGGCTTGAGGCGGCGCTGCAAGCCGCCAAACGCGGCTACCACGTCACCCTGGCCGAGGCGTCCGTCACGCTGGGCGGACGGGTGGCGCGCGAACGCACCCTGCCCGGCCTGTCCGCCTGGGGCCGGGTGGCCGACTTTCGCACCGGGCAACTTGCACCGCTGACCAATGCCGAGATCTACCGCGACAGCCGCCTGACGGCGGATGATGTGCTGGCCATGGGCGCGCAGCATGTGGCCATTGCCACCGGGGCCAGTTGGCGGCGCGATGCGGTGGCGCGGCTGCACCTGCGCCCGATCCCAACCGATCCTGCGATGCCGGTGTTTTGCCCAGATGACATCATGGATGGCAACGGCCCCATGGGCGGGCACGTCACGCTGTATGATGACGATCATTTCTATATGGGTTCTGTCATCGCCGAAGTGCTGGCGGCGCGCGGCTGTTCCGTGGATTTCGTCACGCCTGCCGCAAAAGTCGCCGAATGGTCGGAAAATACCTTGGAGCAGGCCATCATCATGCGCCGTCTGCTGGAACTGGGGGTCAGCGTCCACACCAGCAAGGCACCCGAGGCGATCATCGCCACCGAGGTGACGCTGGGCTGCACCTGGACCGGGGCCGAAACCACGCTGAAAGCCGATGCCGTGGTCATGGTCACCTCGCGTTTGCCCCATGATCATCTCTATCACGATCTAAAGGCCCGTCAGGGTGAATGGGCCGATGCGGGTATCCTTTCGGTCAAGCTGATCGGTGACGCAGCCGCCCCCGGCCCGATTGCATGGGCCACCTATGCCGGTCGTCGCTTTGCCGAGGAACTGGACCAGCCCGACGACCGTGGCGACACCCCCGCCTTTCGGCGCGAGGTGGCGGCGCTGGAGCCATTGCCCTTGCGCTTGCCATCGTAAAGACTGGCGCAAAAGGGGATCACATGACACCGACCGAACATTGGCTGGCCCGCCTGATCGCCCACCCCACTGTCAGCCGCGACACCAACCTGCCGTTGATGGCCGAGGTTGAAACGGCGCTGCTGGCGGCAGGGGCTGACTGTACCCGCTTTCCCGATGTCACGGGACAAAAGGCCGCCCTGCTGGCGCGGCTTGGTCCCGATGCGTCCGGGGGGCTGATGCTGTCGGGCCATGTCGATGTGGTGCCGGTTGATGGTCAGGCATGGACCGTACCACCGTTCCAGATGACGCGGCAGGACGACCGCCTGTATGGACGCGGCAGCACCGACATGAAGGGCTTCATCGCCGCCATGCTGGCCTTGGCAGAACGGGCGCCGCAGTTGACCCGGCCGCTGTGGCTGGCGATTTCCTATGACGAAGAGGTGGGCTGCGTTGGCGTTCGCCCGATGCTGGCTGCCATCGCCGCGCGCAATATCCGCCCTGATCTGGTGGTTGTGGGCGAGCCGACATCGCTGCGGCTTGGCATTGGCCACAAGGGCAAGCTGGCGTTTACCGTTGAGGCCACAGGTGTTGCACGTCATTCATCCGAAGCGCCTTGGGCGTTGAATGCGCTGCATCTGGCGGGGGATTTCATGGCCGGGGTGCGCGCCTTGCAAGCCGATCTTGCCGCGCATGGCCCAGCCGAGGATGGCTATTCCGTTCCCCATGCCACCCTGCATGTTGGTCGGCTGACCGGCGGGACGGTGGTGAACCTTGTGCCCGACAGTGCCGAATTGCTGATGGAACTGCGCCTTTTGGCTGCCGATGATGCCACAGCCCTGACCGCCCGTCTGCACGATCTGGCAAGCCAGATCCTGGCCCCCCATCGCGCGGCCTTCCCAACCGCCGCCCTGACCGTGACCGAAACCGGCGGCTACCCCGGCCTGTCCACACCACTTTCGCCCGCCGTTCACGCCTTTGCCACCTGCCTGCCCCCCGGCACACAGTCCTGCAAGCTGAGCTATGGCACCGAAGGCGGGTTGTTTGCCCAAAGCCTTGGCGTGCCTGTGGTGATCTGCGGACCGGGCGATATGACCCAAGGCCACCGACCGGATGAATTCATTGATGCCGGTCAGCTTGCCGCCTGTGACACCGTGCTTGATGCCGCACTCGGGCAATTTTGCGTGACACCGGACCCGCCGCTTGATTAGGTTATCCCTAAGCAAAGCAAAGGCAAGCCGTGCTTTGCCTTTGGTCAGGGCTATCCGATCCTGACGCCGAATTCAAAAAGGAATGTCTCATGGCCCATGTTCGCCACCGCAAGTTCAACACCAAGGACACCTACCCCGAACAGAAGCTGGACAATGACCTGGCCCAAGCTGTGGTTGCCCGTGGGCGCATGGTGTTTTTGCGCGGCCAATGCCCGCAAGACCTTGATACTGCACAGAATATAAACAGCCATGATCCGGTCGAGCAAACCCACAAGGTGATGCAGAACATCCGCCAGTTGCTGGAAGAATGTGGTGGCAGCATGGACCATCTGTGCAAGGTGGTGGTCTATCTGACCGATGTGCGCCACCGCGAGGCGGTCTATCGTACCATGGGCGAATACATCAAGGGCGTGCATCCGGTGTCAACGGGCGTTGTCGTCACCGCCTTGGCCCGGCCCGACTGGCTGGTGGAAATTGACGGCACAGCCGTGATCCCGGATTGATCGCATGACATTCTCGCTGATCGCCCGTTGCGCGCGCACTGGCCAGTTCGGCATGGTGATCGCCTCTTCCTCGCCCGCTGTCGCCGCGCGCTGCGCCCATGTGCGGGCAGGCGTCGGTGCCGTGGCCAGCCAGAACGTGACAGACCCTGCCCTTGGGCCATTGGTGCTGGACCAGATGGATGCCGGACAGTCAGCCCCCGATGCACTGGCGCATGTCACCACGGGCCGCCCGCATATCGAGTATCGCCAGTTGCTGGTGATCGACGCGCAGGGTCGCACCGCCATTCATTCAGGCCGTCAGGTGCTTGGACTGTGGGCCGAGGCCATGGGCACCGATTGCGCGGCGGGTGGCAATCTTCTGGCCAATGTCACCATTCCCACGGCCATGGTGGCTGCTTTTGAAACCACGCCCGGATCTTTGGGCGACCGGCTGATGGCCGCGCTGGAGGCGGGGCGGGCGGCGGGCGGCGAAGCTGGTCCGGTGCATTCCGCCGGGTTGACGCTGGCCGACCGGCTGTCATGGCCGCTGGCCGACCTGCGCATCGACTGGGCCGATGATCCCATCGGCATGCTGCGTGCCGCATGGGATGTCTATCACCCGCAAATGGCGGCTTATGTCCAACGCGCCACCGACCCGACCCAAGCCCCAAGCTACGGCGTGCCGGGCGATGAATGACCTTTCGCTGCCGCGCTGACAGTCACCCATGCCCCTGCGCTTTACCCTTCGTCAGTTGGAATACCTCGTCGCTGTCGGGGAATGTGGGTCGATTGCGGTGGCCGCAGAAAAGGTCAACGTTTCGTCGCCGTCGATTTCATCGGCGATTGCGCATCTGGAACAGGAATTCGGTCTGAACCTGTTTGTGCGACGTCATGCGCAAGGGCTGTCGCTGACCAGTGCGGGTAAGCAGGTGTTCGACAGCGCCAAGGCCGTTCTGGCACAGGCGGGACAGTTGCACGATCTGGCGGGCAGCATCACCCAGACCATTCGCGGGCCGCTGAATGTCGGCTGTCTGATCACATTCGCGCAAGTCATCCTGCCGCAACTCCGCCGCAGCTTCGTCGATCAGAACCCGCAGGTGACGTTTCACCAGTTCGACCGCAACCAGTCAGAACTGTTCGACGGCCTGCGCAGCGCCGCTCTGGATGCGGCCCTGGGCTATGATCTGGACATTCCGGGCGACCTGACTTTTGCGCCGCTGGTCAGCTTGCCACCCTATGCGGTGCTGGCGGCCAACCATCGGCTTGCACAGCAGGCCACGGTGACACTGCAAGAGCTTGTTGATCACCCGATGGTCTTGCTGGATCTGCCATTGTCGGCCGATTACTTCCTGTCGTGCTTTTCATCACGCGGTCTGAAGCCGCGCATTGTCGAGCGCACCCGCGACATGGGCGTGATGCAAAGCCTTGTCGGTCAGGGCTTTGGCTATTCCATCGCCAACATCCGCCCGTGGTCAGACCGCGCGCCTGATGGCAAGCCGTTGAGCTTTGTGCCGATTTCGGGCGGAGTCAGGCCGATGAAGCTGGGTCTGATCCTGACCGCAGGGGCGCAATCGTCGCTGACAGTCCGGGCCTTTGTGGCGCATTGCCTTGATCAATTGACACCGGAAAAGGTGCGGGGCCTGCATCCGCACAAGTTAGCCAAAGACTAAGCCATGATAAGAAATTTCATCGTTTTACCGAAGCAGAGTGCAAGATACACCGTTCGGCACATTGCCTTGCCCGAAAGGACCGCGCCCGATGACGATTGAGAAAATCAATACGCTGGTGATCGGGGGGGGTCAGGCAGGGATCGCGGCCAGCGCACACCTGACCAAGCAAGGCGTGCCGCATCTGGTGCTGGAACGCGCCCGCATCGCGGAACGCTGGCGCAGTGAACGCTGGGACTCTCTGGTCGCCAACGGACCCGCGTGGCACGACCGCTTTCCCGATATGGAATTTGACGACGTGGCCCCCGATGCCTTTGCGGGCAAGGATCAGGTCGCCCACTATTTCGAAAGCTTTGCGCAAAAGATCGGCTGCCCGATTCGCTGCGGGGTCGAAGTGACGGCGCTGCACCATCTGCCAACCGGCGGCTTTCGCGCAGCAACCCCAACCGGCGTGATCGAGGCTGACAGCGTGATCGTCGCCACCGG
>JBKBOF010000100.1:0-1502 GCA_046294955.1 Paracoccaceae bacterium | reverse complement strand
TGGCCCGTTCCAGAAGCCGCTGATCCCTGCCATGGTGCCTTCGGATGCCAACGTCATGCAGCTTCACTCCAACGCCTACAAGAACCCCGCACAGCTGCCCGATGGCGCGGTGCTGGTGATTGGCGCAGGGTCATCCGGCGCGCAGATCGCCGAGGAATTGCAACGCGCGGGGCGACAGGTTTATCTGTCTGTCGGTCCGCATGACCGTCCGCCGCGCCGATATCGCGGACATGATTTCGTCTGGTGGCTGGGCGCGCTTGGCAAATGGGACGCTACGGCCAAGGATCCGGGAACGGAACATGTGACGATTGCGGTCAGCGGGGCCTACGGCGGACAGACCATGGATTTCCGCCGTCTTGCCGCCCAAGGCGTGGTTCTGATGGGCCGGGCCAACGGCTATACCGATGGGCGGATAACGTTTGCCCCCGATCTTGCCACCAACATCGCCCAGGGTGACGCCAATTACCTGTCGGTGCTGGACGAGGCCGACGCCTATGCCATCCGGCAGGGGCTGGATCTGCCAGCCGACCCTGACGCCCGCCGGTTCGGCCCCCTGCCCGACTGTGTGACAACCCCCATCCTGTCTCTGGATCTGGCGGACAACGGTATCACCAGCATCGTTTGGGCCACCGGCTTTGCATTGGACTTTGACTGGATCAAGATCGACGCCTTTGACGGCCAAGGCCGACCGCAGCATCGCAATGGCATCTCTGCGGTGCCGGGCCTGTACTTCGTCGGCCTGCCCTGGCTGTCGTGCCGTGGCTCTGCCTTCATCTGGGGTGCGTGGCGCGACGCCGAACGACTGGCTGGCATCGTCGCGCACCGTGCCGTCACCTTGGCCTGATCCCGAGGCGAAGGGCTTGATGCGCTGCACATCCTTCGTCATGCTTTGCGGCAGATTGCGAAGACCGACATATCAATGCGAGGTATCCCATGACGCGCCACGACCCAAGCCTTACGCCGCTTGCCGAATTGCGCGCCAATGTGGCGCAGCCGTTCGAACGCGCCACCGCGATGCCGAAATCGGTTTATACCTCGGCTGATTTTGCCGCGCTGGAAGAACAGCACATCTTTGCCAAGGACTGGCTCTGCGCCGGCCGCGCCGATGCGCTGCCCAACCCTGGCGACTACCTGACGATGGAAATCTCGGGCGAGCCGATCATCATTCTGCGCGATCGGGACGGCGTTCTGCGGGGTCTGTCCAACGTCTGCCGCCACCGGATGAGCACGCTTCTGGAAGGACGTGGCAACACCCGGTCGATCGTTTGCCCCTATCACGCGTGGACCTACAATCTTGATGGCACGTTGCGCGGCGCACCGGCAATGTCGTTGAACCAAGGCTTCTGCAAGGACCAGGTCGCGCTCCCAAAGGTTCGGGTCGAAAAATGGCTTGGCTGGATCATGGTCACGCTGAGCCCCGATGCCCCTGCCCCGGCGATGGTGCTGAAAGATGTCGAAAACCTTGTCGGTTATCTGGACATGGCCAATTACGTCGAAGCGTT
>JBKBOF010000099.1:0-10321 GCA_046294955.1 Paracoccaceae bacterium | reverse complement strand
ATGCGCCCGTTGATCACAGTGGTCGAGGCAGCGGAAAAGCTTGGCCTTGACCCGAACACCCCCCTTCTGGGCTATGTCGTGCGGGGGGAAATGCTGCGCGAACAACCCGCGTTGGTGGCAGGGCTTGCCGCCGCCAGCCGTGGGGCAAAGGACATTCTGGCCAAGGATGACGCAGCTTGGGCCGAGTTGCGCCCGATCATGAACGCCAAGACAGATGCGCAATTCACCGCCCTTGTTGCAGGGTTCCGCGCCGGTATTCCGGCCCCGGGTCCCGTCGATGAGGCCGCCGCGCAGCGGATGCTGACAGTGATGGCACAACTTGGCGGCGAAGATCTGGTTGGCAAGCTGAGCACATTGCCCGACGGTGTTTTCGTGCAGCCCGACAGCTGATGCAACCTGCCCTGTCCTTGACACTTGTGCAGGCAAGCCATGGTGCGGCCCCGGTTCTCGGGGCCGTTTCGTTGCAGGTCTATCCGGGCGAAACCGTTGCGCTCACTGGGCCATCCGGCGTTGGGAAGACCACGCTTTTACGGGTTATCGCCGGATTGCACAGGCGCTGGGACGGCGCGCTGCACCTGCCCGGACGACTGGCCATGGTGTTTCAGGAACCCGTTCTGATGCCGTGGCGGTCGGCGTTGGACAACATTTGCCTGACCGCGGGTTGCACAGCAGACGAGGGCCGCGCTGCGCTGGCGTCGGTCGATCTGGCGGACAAAGCCATGGCGTATCCTGCAGCCCTTTCCTTGGGTCAACAGCGTCGATTGTCGCTGGCCCGCGCCTTTGCGGCCAAGCCCGACGTGCTGTTGATGGACGAAGCCTTCGTCTCTCTCGACGCTGCATTGGCGGACGAGATGATGTCTCTGTTCGAAAAGCTGCGCGAAAATCGCAATCTTGCCACCGTGATTGTCACGCACGATCCGGCCGAGGCCCGCCGTCTTGCCAGCCGTGTCCTGATCCTTGACGGAAAACCGGCACAGATCGTGGATCGTCTGGCCGCCTGATCCTTAGTAAAGCGGCGCGTATTTCCAGTTGTCGGCGTCGGGTGTGACCTCATCCAGATCATAGCCGGCGGATTGCATCCGCTTGGCCACTGGCAGGCCCAGGTCCGCCGCACGATCCACCCATTGCCGCCCGGTCTTGATGTCCTGCGACACACCGCGTCCGCGCATCATGTCCAGCCCGTAGTTGAACATCCCCACCGGATCGCCAAGGTCTGCGGCCCGCCTGTCCCAATTGGCTGCCGCATCCGGATTTTCCGGCGCGCCCTGACCATTGTCATCCAGTTGCGACATCCACGTCATCGCCCCGGTGTAGCCGTCTTCGGCGCAGCGTTCGAAGACCTCGCGTGCGGCGGCGTGCCGGCCGGATTTGGTCATCAGATAGCCCGAGGCACAGACCGTCATCGAGGTTTTGCCGTGACTGGCGTCGTCCACCATCCGGCCAAGGCTCATCTCATCGGGGTTCAAACTGCCATGGCTTTCACTTTCGGCCAAGGCCGGGCCGCCAAGGGCGCAGCATGCGATACCGACGAGCAGCCATTGAAAATGCATCCCCAGACCCTCTTTGGAATTTCCAAAGCCAAGCCTGACATCTTCGGGTCCACGCGGCAACGCTACCGTGGTCGTAGGTCGTAAGATTCGGCGGCGTGCTATCCGCGTGGCGCAACCTGAGATTGATAGCCCGAGAGATCGCGCAAGAGTGTCTCGCCCACGGGTACGGCTGCGCGAGCACAGAATTCTGACCAGACCGCCGCGTAGGGCAAGTCTTTCAACTCTTCCGTCAGGATCAGACGAGTGGTGAAGTCCAGCGCCTCCTCCGCCGCTTTCAGCCGGCCCTGTGGCAGCAGAAGGGCACGCAACAACGCCTTTTGCATGTTGCGCGTGCCGATCACCCAAGCGGCCGTGCGGCTGATGGTGGCATCAAAGAAATCCAGTCCGATATGGGTCCGCCCCAGCAGATCACAGAACACAAGCTCTTGCGCCATCGCTAGAATGTCATCGTTCAGCAAGATCACATGGTCGCTGTCCCACCGCATTGGGCGCGACACATGAAGCAGGATTTCATCGACCGACAGGGCGACCGACGACAGCTTGTCGGCCACGCTTTCGGTCGGGTGGAAATGGCCCATGTCCAGACACAGGATGGTGCCCTTGCGGATCGCATAGCCCAGATAGAATTCATGACTGCCAACGGTGAAGGCCTCGACCCCGATGCCGAACAGTTTGGATTCCACCGCATCGCGCATCTGCACCTTTGGCAGGGAAACGGCCATCATAGAATCCAGCGACAATTCCAACCGCCGACGCGCCGCCATCCGGTCCACCGGAATGTCCTTGGATCCGTCCGGCACCCAAATGTTGTTCACCACCGGTTTGCCAAGCGCAGCCCCCATCTGCGCCGCGATCTCGCGGCAGCGGCGTCCATGTTCGATCCAGAAGTCGCGGATGCCCTGATCGGGGTGCGACAGCGTCAGGTTGTCATCGGCCTTTGGGTGGGCAAAGAAGGTCGGGTTGAAATCGAGTCCAAGCCCCTGATCTTTTGCCCAGTCAACCCAAGGCGCGAAATGCCGGTATTCGATTGCATCACGGCCGGGCGTCTCGTCTGTGTCCATGTAAAACGCATGCAGATTGAGCCGGTGTTTTCCGGGGATCATCCGGTAGGCAAACTCCAGATCTGCGCGCAATTCTGCCACGTTGCGGGCGCGGCCCGGATGATTGCCGGTGGCTTGGATCCCGCCGCCAGACGTGCCGGATTTGGTCTCGAACCCCTTGACATCATCGCCCTGCCAACAATGCATGGATATGGGAACCGTGGTCAGCGCGGTCAGTGCGGCTTCGGTATCCACGCCCCAATCGGCGAACTGCTGACGGGCGGTATCATAGTCCTGTCCCATACAGATGCCCCCCTATCGCGTGAACGCTTCTTTGTTGCCCGCATCGACGTTCAGGATATTGCCTGTCGATTTCGCGGCAAGGTCCGAGGCAAAGAAGTATACCGCCTCGGCGACATCGTCCGGCAGGACCGCGCGCTTAAGCAAGGACCGTTGGCGATACATTTCTTCCAGCCCGTCCTTGTCGGTCTTGTACGTGCTGGCGCGCTGGTCCAGCCATTCGCCGGACCAGATCTTTGACCCGCGCAACACCGCATCGGGGTTGACCGTGTTCACCCGGATACCCGCATCCGCACCTTCGAGTGCCAGACACCGGGCGAGGTGGATCTCGGCCGCCTTGGCGGTGCAATAGGCGCTGGCATTGGGGCTGGCGGCCAGACCGTTCTTTGAGGCGACAAAGATCACAGAACCGCCGATGCCTTGGGTACGCAGCACTTTGAACGCCTCGCGGCTGACAAGAAAATAGCCGGTGGACAGGATATCCATGTTCTTGTTCCACAAGGCGAGACTGGTTTCTTCGACCGGGGCCGAGGATGCGATACCGGCGTTTGACACCAGAATGTCGATGCCGCCGAATTCCACCGCTGCATGAGAATAGGCCGCGATCACCTGCGATTCGTCGGTGACGTTCATTGCAACGGTGCGCACCACATCGGGGCCAAACACCTTTATCATACCCGCCGCCACATCCTTGGCCGCCGCCGCGTCGATATCGGCCAGCAGCACGGAGGCGCCTTCGGCCAGCAAACGTTCTGCCGTGGCCGCGCCGATTCCGCCCGCGCCGCCGGTGACCAGCGCCACCCGGCCCGCGAGCGATTTGGGGCGCGGCATGCGTTGCAGCTTTGCCTCCTCCAGCAGCCAGTATTCGATATCGAACGCCTCTTGCTCCGGCAGGGCTTGGTAGGTGGAGACAAGGCTGGCGTCGCGCATGACGTTGATGGCGTTCACATAGAATTCGCCGGAGATTCGGGCTGTGGCCTTGTCGAGCGCAAAGGTGATCATGCCGACACCGGGCACCAGATAGACCACCGCGTTGGGGTCGCGCAAAGAGGGGCTGTCGGGGTGTTTGCAGCGGTTGTAATAGGCGGCGTAATCGTCGCGGTAGATGTCGACGGCCGGGGCAAGTCTCGCGACGGTGGCGTCGAGATCGGGGTTTGCGGGGTCAAATTCCACCACCAAGGGACGGATTTTCGTGCGCAGGAAATGGTCGGGGCAGGAGGTGCCCAAGGGCGCCAGATCGTGCAGCATGGCGGAGCCGAGGAATTCGAGCACCGCCGGGCTGTCATCGAAATGGCCGACCTTGTGGCGGTCTTTCGAGATCAGCCCCCGGATCACCGGCATCAGCCGTGCCGCGACCGCGCGCCGCGCATCACCGGGAAGGGTGGGGCGCACGGTGCCACCAAAAGCAGGCTTGCCCGCCGATTTGCCCTCAAGCCAAGCCGCTGCCTGATTGATGATGTCCACTGTCGTCAGGTAGCAGTCTTTCGCATCGTCCGCCCATGTGAACAGACCGTGGCTTTCCAGAATGCATCCTTTCGCGGTGGGGTTGTCGCGGCAAAATGCCTGCAACCACAGTCCCAGTTCAAACCCCGGCCGTTTCCAAGGCAACCAACCAATGTCGCCTCCGAAGACTTCTAGCGTCAGCTCTTTGGAATTGACCGAAGCCGCGATGGCGATGACCGCGTCGGAGTGGACATGATCCACATGTTTGCGCGGCACATAAGCGTGCAGCGGTGTGTCGATGCTGGCGGCGCGCGGGTTCAGATTAAAGGTGCAGTGCGGCAGGTAGGCCACCATTTCGTCTTCATACGCCAGGCCACGATAGAGGCTTTGCAGCGCGTGCAATTTGTCCATGTAAAGCGTGGAGAAGCCGTCCAACTTCATCGAGCCGATATCACCACCCGACCCCTTGACCCACAGCACCTCGACCAACTCGCCGGTCAGGGGGTCGCGGTCCATCACCTTGGCGCTTGTGTTGCCGCCACCGTAATTCGTCACGCGCTTGTCCGACCCCAGAAGGTTCGACCGATACAGCAGCTTTTCCGATTCGCTCATCCCGGCGGCGCGTGTGTCATCCCAAAGGTTTTGAAGCCGGTTCCCGGTTACAGTCATGCAATCCTCCCTCGCCTTCCGCGTCGCAACTGTGACAATTCCCCGCCAAATGTCAATCATAAACAATCACAATCAATCATTCTGCGGTGCAGAAACTAAGTCTATGATTGAAAATGATTGACAATGATCGTTTCAAGTGGAAACTGGCTGATCAGGGAGGATGCGATGTACGAAAGCGAACGGCACAGAATCATTCTTTCGGCGGTCGAAGGCCGACCCGTGGTCACGGTGGCCGATCTGGTGACGCTGACCGGATCGTCCGAGGCGACCATCCGGCGTGATATCGCCACACTGCACATGCAAAAGCGGCTACGCCGGGTGCGGGGTGGGGCGGAATCCATCGCGCCGCCGCAGTTCGTCGGTATCAACGCCCGGCCGTTCAGTGTGAACGAAAGCATCCGTCTGGCCGAAAAGCGGGCAATTGCGCGGGCGGCGGTTGACTTGTGTGAAGATGGAGAGGCGATCATCATCAATGGCGGCACCACGACGTTTCAGATGGTGCATCCGCTGACTGCCAAGCGACTTCAGGTTTTCACCAACAGCTTTCCGATTGCCCAACATCTGCTGAAGCATTCCAGGAACACGGTCTTGTTGCCGGCGGGCGCAATCTATCGCGAACAGAACATCATCCTGTCCCCTTTTGATGAAGATGGCAGCCGTCATTTTTATGCCCGGCGCATGTTCATGGGCTGCCGTGGTCTTGGGCCGCTGGGGTTGATGGAGGGTGACCCCCTGCTGGTGCAGGCCGAACAAAAGCTGATCGGTCAGGCCGACGAATTGGTGGTGCTGGCCGATTGCACCAAATTCGCCGCGCGCTCCAGCCTGCTTTTGTGTGCACTGGCGCGGATCCATACCGTCATCACCGATGACGGCATCACAGACCGCGATGCCGCCATGCTGGAGGCTGCGGATATCAGACTGATCGTGGCACAAATTGGTGCAGCGGACAGAACGGAGGACCGCGCAGGCGAGGCCTGAGGCGGAAAACAAGACGGCTCATAAGGGAGGAACTCATGGGTATTCTTAAGAAGGCACTGACAACGGCGGCCATTGCCACCGTTCTGATGGCACAGACCGCATCAGCCGAAAACGTCAAGATTGCGTTGGTAGTCAAGGCGCTGGGGATCGGATTCTTTGAAGCGGCCGCAAAGGGAGCGGAGGAGGCCGCAAAGGAACTTGGTGATGTCGAAATAATCTACACCGGCCCGACCGACACCACTGCCGAAGGCCAGATCGAGGTGATCAACGCCCTTATCGCGCAGGGCGTCAATGCGATTGCGATTTCAGCCAATGACCCCGATGCCGTGGCCCCGGCGCTGCAAAAGGCGATGGACCGCGGTATCACCGTGATTTCTTGGGATTCAGGCGTGGCCAAGGAAGGTCGCCAGTTGCATCTGAACCCGTCATCCTCGGCCCTGATCGGCAACACCATCATCAAACTGGCAGCCGATCATATCGAAGGCACGGGCGATGTGGCGATCCTGTCGGCCACCTCGACCTCGACCAACCAGAACATTTGGATCGAAGAGGCCAAGAAAGTCCTGCCGAACTACCCCAACGTGAACCTTGTCGCGACCGTCTATGGCGACGATCTGGCCGACAAATCCTATCGTGAGGCCCAAGGGCTGATGGCCACTTATCCGAACCTGAAAGCCATCATCGCGCCGACAACCGTGGGTATCCTTGCCGCAAGCCAGGCAGTGACCGATGCTGGCAAGATCGGTCAGGTCAACGTGACGGGCCTTGGCCTGCCGTCCGAAATGGCCGGTGCGGTCGAGTCGGGGGCGACCGTCAGCTTTGCGATTTGGAACCCGATTGATCTGGGTTACGCGGCAACGATGCTGTCCTACAACCTGATCAAAGGTGCCAAGGCGGAACCGGGCGCGTCGATCCCGATGGGCCGTATCGGCGCAGCGACTCTGGACGACAACAATGAAGCGGCCATGTCGGACCCCTTCACTTATGACAAGTCGAACATCGAACAGTTCAAATCGATCTTCTGATCTGTCGGTTCTGCCCCGGCTGGCTGCTCCCCCGGCCGGGGCTTTCCTCCCCTTCAAGGAATAGTCGATGGAACCTGTCCTGTCGCTTCGCGGCATCTCGAAGTCATTTCCGGGGGTAAAGGCCCTGTCAGAGGTGCAGCTTGATCTTTACGCCGGGCAGGTTACGGCCCTGATCGGCGAAAACGGTGCCGGAAAATCGACCATCGTCAAGGTGCTGACCGGCGTGTATCAACCCGATGCAGGCACCATCACCATCGGCGGCGCAGACGTCCATTTTCCGACAGCACAGGCGGCCAGCAAGGCAGGGGTTACGGCGATCCATCAGGAAACCGTGCTGTTTGACGAATTGACGGTGGCCGAAAACATCTGGCTGGGCCATGCCCCGCGCACCACCTTTGGTCTGATCGACCGCAAGGCCATCCGCCAGAAGGCGGTACAGCTTTTGGACGGCATCGGTGCCAAGCTTGACCCCGATCTGCGGTTGCGTGATCTGGGGATTGCGTCCAAGCACCTTGTCGCCATCGCACGCGCTTTGTCGATTGACGCCCGAGTTGTCATCATGGATGAACCCACCGCTGCGCTAAGCCACAAGGAAATCCACGAGCTTTATGCGCTGGTGGAAAAGCTGAAGGCGCAGGGCAAGGCGATTTTGTTCATCAGCCACAAGTTTGACGAAATCTTCCAAATCGCAGATCGCTATACCGTGTTTCGAGACGGGCAATTTGTCGGCCAAGGCCAGATGGCGGACGTGAGCGAGAACGATCTGGTGCAGATGATGGTGGGCCGGTCTGTCGATCACATCTTTCCCGGCCGCAGCCACACTATCGGCGCGCCAGTGCTGACCGTGGCAGGATACAGCCACCCCACCGAATTCGCCGATATCGGCTTTACCCTGCACCGGGGAGAGATCCTGGGGTTCTACGGGCTTGTCGGGGCCGGACGGTCCGAAGTGATGCAGGCATTGTTCGGGATCACCAAGCCGTCAAAGGGGGCAACCAGGATCGACGATCAGGTGCGCGTGATCCGCTCGACTTCCGAAGCGATTGGAGCCGGGATCGTCTATGTGCCCGAAGATCGTGGCAAGCAGGGTGCCGTCAAGGGTCTGCCGATCTTTCAGAACGTCACGCTGCCGTCGCTGCCACGCACGTCGCGCGCCGGATTCTTGCGCTTGTCCGAGGAGTTCAAGCTGGCCCGTGACTATACCCAGCGTCTGGATTTGCGGGCGGCCAGTCTGGATCAGGATGTCGGGCTCTTGTCGGGCGGCAATCAACAAAAGGTGGTGATCGCCAAATGGCTGGCCACCAAGCCGCGCGTCATCATTCTGGACGAGCCGACGAAGGGCATCGACATCGGCTCCAAGGCGGCGGTGCATGAGTTCATGGCTGAACTGGCGGCACAGGGACTTGCGATCATCATGGTAAGCTCGGAAATCCCCGAAATTCTGGGAATGTCGGATCGGGTGATCGTGATGCGCGAAGGCCGGATCGTGGACGAAGTGGCGGGCGAGCGCATGACGCCTGAGGCATTGGTCCGCGCCGCTGCCGGGTTGGCGGTGGCGGCATGACCCTGCTGAAATCGCGTGAGATGCTGCTGGCATTGGCCATCCTCTTGCTGATCGGCGTCGTTGCGCTGCGCTTCCCCGCCTTTGTCCGGCCTGCGAACCTTGCCAATGTGTTCAACGACACGTCGCCGCTGATTATTCTGGCCATCGGACAAATGATCGTCATCCTGACGAAATGCATCGACCTGTCAGTTGCCGCCAATCTGGCGCTATGTGGCATGGCGGCTGCGCTGATGAACGGGGCAGGGGTGCCATTGGCGCTGATCCTGTTGGGAGTGGTCGTGCTGGGTGCCACGCTTGGAGCCATCAACGGGCTTCTGGTGTGGAAAGTTGGCATACCTTCGATCGTGGTCACGCTTGGCACCATGACCATCTATCGCGGCACCATTTTTCTGATGACCAATGGCAAATGGGTGAATGCACATCAAATGAGCGACGGGTTCAAAGCTCTGCCACGCACGGTGCTTCTGGGTCTGCCGGTGATGAGCTGGATCGCGATTTTCCTGATCATGATCTTCTCTGTTATCCTTACCCGCACAGCCTTAGGGCGGTCGTTCTATGCGGTGGGAGGCAACCCAAATGCGGCGGTTTATGCAGGGATCAACGTCGGTCGTGCCCAGTTTGCTGCCTTCGTGATCTCCGGCGCCCTGGCCGGGCTGACAGGTTATCTTTGGGTGGCCCGCTATGCCGTGGCCTACGTCGATATTGCGGGCGGGTTTGAACTTGATGTGGTTGCCGCCTGCGTGATCGGTGGTGTCGCCATTGCAGGGGGGGTAGGTACGGTTGGCGGTGCTGTGCTGGGCGCGCTGTTTCTGGGCGTCATCAAGAACGCGCTGCCGGTCATTGGCATTTCCCCTTTCTGGCAAATGGCGATTTCCGGGGCTGCCATCGTTCTGGCCGTGACCTTCAACGCCACCCAATCGCGTGCCAAGGGCCGCATCATCTTGAAATCAGCCGAGGCAAGATGACCCCGCAGCCCCGCATCATCCCCGACCGCCAGCAATCTCCGTTCATCCGCGCGTTGCGCAGTTGGGAAGCCATCCTTGTCGCGGTCGCCATTGCGGTATTCATCACCAACAGCTTCGCCTCGCCCTATTTCCTGAACGCGTGGAACCTGAGCGACGCCACCTTCAACTTCACCGAAAAGGCACTGATCGCTTTCGCCATGGCGATGTTGATCATCGCGGGCGAAATCGATCTGTCGGTGGCGTCGATCATTGCGTTGGCGTCAACCGCTATGGGCGTGGCGATGGCCGCGGGCGCCGATACCCCGGTGCTGGTGCTGGTTGGCATCGGCACTGGCCTGCTGTGCGGGGCAATCAACGGCGCGCTGGTGGCGGGGCTCGGCCTGCCGTCCATTGTCGTGACCATCGGCACGATGAGCCTGTTCCGCGGCATCGCCTATATCATTCTGGGTGACAAAGCCTTCACCGGCTATCCGGCCAGCTTCAAGTTTTTTGGCCAGGGTTATGTCTATTGGGTCATCAGTTTTGAATTGGCGCTGTTTGCCCTGACCGCCGTTGTCTATTACCTGCTTTTGCACCGCACCAGTTTTGGCCGCACCGTTTTTGCCATCGGCAACAACGCCACCGCCGCGCAGTTTTCCGGCATCCGCGTGGCACGCGTCCGGTTCATCCTGTTCCTGCTGACCGGCGTCATGAGCGGCATTGCAGCCGTCTGCCTGACCTCGCGCCTTGGCTCGACACGCCCGTCCATCGCAACCGGGTGGGAGCTGGAGGTGGTCACGATGGTCGT
>JBKBOF010000098.1:0-10694 GCA_046294955.1 Paracoccaceae bacterium | reverse complement strand
AAAGTGCCCGAAAGGGCGGCGAAACGGAGTGCTGCGTTTGTCATACGCAAGCTGGTAACGCGAATTGGTTAACGTTCCTTTGTCGGACGCGTTAAAAAGTGCATCGGTATAACTACTTGGGAGGATAATGGCGGACAGGGTGTCCGCCTGTCCGCCGTTTTTGCTGTTTTTACAGTCGCCAACCCCTTGCACTTGCCGGAAAAAACAATAATTCCGATATTGCGGTTATGGCAACGGGACCCGGTAAATATGGCGGACAAAGCGGGATTCGAACCCTGAAAGGCGGTGCCCTGATGGCAAGGCACAAGCTTACAGAGGCCGGGATTAAGCGGCTCGACAAGGCCGGTATCTACTCGGACGGTGACGGGCTATTCCTGCGCGTCCGCCGGGGCGGTTCGGCGCAATGGTTCTTTATCTACAAGCGCGGCGGCAAGCGCACTGAGATAGGCCTAGGCGGTTACGGGCAGGGGACCGCGCCTGTCCCGCTTTCACTGGCCCGCACGAAAGCCGAGGATATACGCGCCAAGCTGGCACGTGGCATTGATCCGCGCGAGGAACGCAAGCCCGTGCGCGTTATCACGTTCAAGCACTGCATGGACGAATTGCTCGCCAGCAAGGCCGGTGGCTGGAAAAACGACAAACACCGCGCGCAGTGGCACATGACGCTAGATGACTATGCCAAGCCCCTGCACGATATGCCGGTTGACGGGATCGCCATTGGCGACGTGAAAGCCTGCCTTTTGCCGCACTGGCAGGAGCGCCCTGTCACTGCCGATAGGCTGCGCGCACGGGTGCAGGCCGTCATTGACTACGGAATCGCTCACGGATGGCGCACGGGCCATAATCCGGCCCGCTGGACGGGTTTGCTTGACAAGGTAATGCCACCCCGGCGCAAGCTGGTGCGCGGCCACCATGCCGCTCTGGCCTATCGTTACGCGCCAAAGTTGGCCAAGGCTCTCAAGCAATCCACCGGCGTTGCGGCGAGGGCGGTTGAATTCCTGATGTTGACCGCTGCCCGATCCGGCGAGGCCCGCTTTGCCACCTTTGACGAAATAGACTTTGCCGCTCGCACTTGGACGGTGCCAGCCGAACGAATGAAAGCGGAAAAAGAACACGTTGTCCCGCTTACTTCACGCGCGATGGAGGTTCTGGAGGCAATGCGCCAACGCTCCATGGGTGCTTTTGTGTTCGCCGGTTCGGTGGATGATCGCCCCATATCCGACACGGCCATGACGAAAGCCCTACGGCTGGCCAGCCCAGACAAGACTGCCACCCTACACGGCTTGCGCAGCACGTTCCGCGACTGGTGCGGTGACGAAACCAACTTCCCCCGTGATGTTGCAGAGGCGGCGCTTGCCCACACCCTGAGCGACAAGACAGAGGCCGCGTATCGGCGCGGGACCGCGTTCGACAAGCGGCGAAAGCTGATGGACGTATGGGGAGATTATCTGCGGGGCAAGGCGGTGTCCGATGCCTGATCGCAGAGAAATCTGGCTTGATGGGAATGACACCATTGCAGCTGCGCAGATAATCTCATGGATCGCTAGGCCCAAACAGCCGGAGAGAGCCATGAAGGTGCTGAACCATTGGTATTGGATTCGTCATCGCAAATTGGGCAACTCGCTCCCCGATGAATGTTTTAATCTGATGATGCCTAAACGAATGGAAGGCCAGTTCCTCCGAATTCAAGACAAGGACTGCAGGGATGCCTTTAGGGCGGCGGCTTGGGCACAACACGCCATCCTTAAAGCAAGCCCGCCCATGTTCGGTAGAAAGCTGTCTGATCGGGGCATTAGATCGCTTGCTGCCGCAGGTGTCGATGACGAGGAACAGGTGGGCAACGAAATCAGCAAAATTTGGAGTAAGCGCAAACCTGTCGCCCACATGTGCCTTGCTGCAGGCAATGCCATAGGTCGTCACCATAGAGAGCGGGGCTGGTGCGGTTTTGGGCTTTCAGGATCATTGCTTCAACCGACGTGGGTGACTGAGGCAATCGAACAATCAGAAGAATGGGCTCGCAGCTTTCGGCATTTACCAAACCCCGCAAATTATTTTCACTTTCGTCGCTAGAGCAACACTTTTTCATATCAGCGAGCAATGCCCGAATAAATGAAAAGGACAGGGACAACAACGGAGTTGCCCCATGTCTCATGTCCCCCAGTTGATGAGCATTAATGAAGCGGCAAAGGCCACTAGCCTTTCGCGCACTTCGATATTCAAGCTGCGTGAACGCGGCGAATTCCCCCGCGCGGTTCCCCTTGGCGAAAAGCGCGTTGCATTCGTTCGTGATGAGGTGGGCGCGTGGATTGAAGCGCGTATTGCCGCGCGCGAACAGGTGTCGGCCTGATGGAGGACGACTTCGCCTATCGGCGTTCTTACCAGCTTAATAAGCGTTACGCGCTTGAATTTGTGCTGTCAGGCCGCGTTATCGAGGTGCGCTGGACCCCGGACGTGCCAAAGGGCCGCAAGATGTGGGCCATCCTCCCGGCGTATCGCAAGGTCCGTGAGGACTTCCTCAGCACGCTCGACCTCAACATCGCGGTGGTCGAGATATGAACGCGCCCGCGACCGTCCCGCTGGATGAAATCCGCACATTTCTGGGGGCCATTCCTGCCGAGGAATATGAGCGCCGCGCCAAGCTGCGCAGCTACAGGAATGCTGCCAGCGCACTTGTCGCGCGCACCGAGTCCGACACCGCACGCGCACTCGCTTGGCAGGTGATCGAGTGGGCATCGCCTTGGCTTTATCAGCCGGGTGCGCCGCTCGAATGGCTCGACCAACTCAACACACTCGCCAAGCGCCTGATGATTACCGCGATGCAGGCCGAAAGCATGGATGACCTATTGCGGGGGGCCGCGACCGATGAATGACGAGCAGCGCATTGATGAACTTGCGCGCGAGTATGATGAGCGCCTGAGCCGGTCGGCTTGGGAGGCCATCAACCCGCATGACGACTATCCCGAGGACCCGGGCGAGGGCAAGCGCATCAGCGCAACGCCTTTTGTCTTGCCTGATCCGGCCACCATTCCGCCCCGGCGCTGGATCTACGGTCGGCAGTATCAGCGCGGCGAAGTCACGGCCATGATCGCGCCTCCCGGCATTGGCAAGACCACCTTCGAAATCGGCACTGCCTTGGCCATGGCGAGCGGGCGCGACCTGTTCGGAAAGGACTTGCCCGAGGGCGCGTTGCGGGTCTGGGTCTGGAACTTGGAGGATGACCTCATCGAGCTGTCGCGGCAGATCGCAGCCGGTGCAATTCATCACGGCGTTACCGCCGAGGACTTAGCCGACCGGCTGTTCGTGGACGGTCTCGACAAACTGCTGTGCACGGCGGTTGAATCCGAAAATGGCCCGCAACTGGTCGAGCCGATTTATGCCGCGCTCACTGCCGAACTGAAGCGCCGCAAGATAGACGTGCTGAAGGTCGATCCGTTCGTTTCCAGCCATTCGATTAACGAGAATGATAACGGTATAGTCGACGCAGTGACCAAGCGGTGGAAGCGGGTCGCTCAAGAATGCAATTGCGCAATCCTGCTGGTGCACCACACCCGCAAGACTGGTGGCAACGCCGTCACTGTGGAGGACTCGCGCGGCGCTTCCTCGCTGAGTGGCGCTGTCCGCACCGCCTTGACGCTCAATCACATGAGCGAGGACGAGGCTAACCGGTTCGGTATTACCGACCCTGCCGAGCGTCGCACCATCGTTCGTGTGGACAACGGCAAGAGCAATCGCGCACCGCCTGAGAGCGCATTCTGGTTCAAGTTGCACGGCGAGGACCTTGGCAACGGCGATAACGTGGCGGCGGCTGCGCGCTGGACCCCGCCCGACCCGTTTGACGGTCTTTCCGTCCGCGACCTCTACAATGTGCAGCAAGCTATCGCCGGTGGCGAGTGGGCGCAAAGCATCCAAGCTGGCAACTGGGCAGGCAAGGCAGTTGCCGAGGCGCTGGGGCTGGATGCATGCGCCAAGGCTGACAGGGCCCGCATCAGTGCACTGCTGCGCAACTGGATCGCGTCGGGCGCGCTGCTGATCGAGAACCGCCACGATAGCAAGAAAGGGCGCGAGAGGCCTTTCGTGGTGGTGGGCAATGCGGTGGACCCGACCACTCTCCCCACTCCGAAAAGTGGGGTGGGGAAAGGTGGGGAAAGACAGGCCTCAAACCCCATCCCCACCCCACCCCCTTATAGGGGTGGGGAGTGGGGTGGGGTGGGGTCCACGCCTGCCGAGCCAAGTGGGGAAGGCTGCGCACGCTGTGACGGCGTCGGCTGCGCATGGTGCGACCGATGAGCGCCCTGCATCGGGTCCCAATGCCCCCTATTTGTTTGGGGGTGGGGAGCGGTGGTGGGACTGTTTCTTTCTCTCTCCCAAGCCGGGAGGGTTCCCATGCCTAAGGCTTCGAAAGACGCGATGGCTGCGCTGCGCTTCCTGCCGACGCTGGTTGTGCCCGAAGGCCGCTTGGCAGGCCGCAAGCTGAAGCTGGCCAAATATCAGAAAGACTTTGTGCGCGGTGCCTTTGCTCCTGGCATTGAAGCGGCTTGCCTCAGCATTGGACGCGGCAACTCGAAAACGGCAACATCGGCAGGCATCGCGCTCGGCCACCTGATGGGCGAGATTGCCCCGCAACCGAAACGCGAGATCATCTTTGCGGCTCGCAACCGGGACCAAGCCAAAACGGCATTCGGCTTCCTTGTCGGTTTCATCGAGGGCCTGCCACCCGAACAGCAAGAGCAATTCACCATCCGGCGCGGTTCGCGGCTTGAGGTCGAGACTGCCGAGAACGGTGGCGGTCTCGCCCGTGTCATCGCGGCTGATGGCAAGTCTATCCTTGGCGGTGCCCCGACGCTGGCTATTCTGGACGAACGGGCAGCATGGGTCCGGGAGAAAGGCGACGCTCTCGAAAATGCCATCTTGTCAGGGCTGGGCAAGCGCGATGGTCGCGCTCTCATCATCAGCACGAGCGCACCAGATGACGCAAACACCTTTTCCCGCTGGCTGGATGAGCCTCCCCCCGGCTGCTACGTCCAAGAGCATCGGCCTGACCCCGGCTTGCCCCCCGATGATCTAGCGTCGCTGCTGATCGCCAACCCCGGCGCGCTGGAGGGCATCGGACCCTCGCCCGAATGGCTGGTGGCACAGGCACGGCGGGCCATCGCGCGCGGTGGCTCGGCGCTCTCCAGCTTCCGCAACCTCAATCGCAATGAGCGGGTGGCATCCGATGACCGTTCGGTGTTGCTCACGGTGGACGAATGGCTCGGCTGCGAAGTTGCGCCTGATGACCTGCCCCCGCGTGACGGGCCGGTGGTTATGGGCGTGGACCTTGGCGGTTCGCGTTCCATGTCGGCTTGCGCGCTCTACTGGCCCGAAACCGGGCGGCTTGAATGCGTCGGGGCCTTCCCTTGCAAGCCCGGTCTCGCTGATCGCGGACAGGCGGACGGCGTGGGCCATCGCTATGTCGAAATGGCAGATCGCGGCGAACTAATCACCATGGGCGACACGACGGTGCCGGTGGGCCGGTTTCTGGCGGGCGTTATCGAGCGGCTGAACGGGCAGGCCCCGGCTGCAATCTGCGGTGACCGCTTTCGCCATGCCGAGTTTCTTGAAGCCTTGCGCGAAGCTGGTCTCGACCGGGTGCCATTTATCTGGCGCGGGTTCGGCTGGAAGGATGGCAGCGAGGACATTGAACGGACCCGGCGCGCGGTGTTCGAGGGGGAGGTGCGCACCGTGCCGTCCCTGTTGCTGCGCAGCGCCTTTGCCGACGCAATCACGCTGGTGGACCCGGCAGGCAATCACAAGCTGGCTGCAGGCCGCTCTACGGGCCGCGTGGACCCGGTGGCGGCGACCGTCATCGCGGTCGCGCAAGGCCAGCGCATGAAGAAAGCCCCCGCAATCTCGAAAGGACGCATCGCATGGGGATGAAGCAAACCGCATCGCGGCTGATCGCAAAGTATGGGCAGGCGGCAACGCTGCTGCGACCCGGCGAGCCGTCGTATAACCTTTATGGCGACGTCACCTATGGCCCGGATACCGAATATCCCGTCAAGCTGATGTCGGCGACCTACGCGGTCGAACTGGAGTCTATATCCTCTGGCCTCATGGACGTCGGCGACGTGCGGCTTTTGCTGTCAGTCGAAGGCTTGCCCGTCACCCCGTCCACCATTGACCGGGTGCGTGTCGGCGGCGAGGTTTTCCGCGTCATCCGCGTGTCGCGGCTCTCCCCGGCTGGCGAGGTTCTCTTTTGGGACCTGCAGGTGCGCCCATGACCCGGAGGCGCGAATATCAGCGGCATTCGGCGCGGGTGACGCGCGGCCCCCGGTGGAAGGCGTTGCGGCTGCAGGCGCTGGAGCGTGATGGCTGGCAGTGCGTCCAGTGCGGGACCCATGTCGGGCTTGAATGCGACCACATCAAGCCGGTGCGGACGCATCCCGAACTCGCTTACGTCCTCTCAAATTTGCAGATCCTTTGCGGAAAACATCACTCCGCAAAAACCCGTTTGGAGGTGGGGCACACGCCTCTCCCCCCAAAGCGCCAGCAATGGCGAAACCTGCTGCAATCGCAGCTCTCCTCCCCAACTACACAGGACATTTAGACCATGTTGGAATCTCTCAAAATTACCCGGCGTCAGTCGGAAATCCGCCAGAGCCTCGCCGAATTGGCAGGCAAGCCGACCCCGACCGAGGACGAAACCCGTTCGATGGAAACGCTCGACGCGGAATATCGCGTGAACGAAACCCGGTTCCGGGCGGCGCTGATCGCCGAGGATACCGAACGCCGGGAAGCCGGTGCGGAACTCGAAACCCGCTCCGAAACCGAATATGCCAGCCTCCTCGCCAACTTCGAGGTGCGGCAGATCGTGGCCGCGCTCGACCATGGCCATCAGCTTACCGGCCAGACTGCCGAGGTTGTGCAGGAGATGCGCAGCCAAGGCCAGTATCAGGGCATCCCGCTTCCGCTAGAGGCGCTGGAGGTGCGCAACACCGTCTCCGGCGGCGTGGTGGACCCCAAGGACACCCGGCCCATTTTCGACCGGCTGTTTCCGGCGTCGGTGGCATCGCGGCTCGGCGTCAACTCAGTGAACATCCCGTTCGGTTCGGTTGAATATCCGGTGGCAACGCAAGGCGCTGTCGCAGGCTGGGCGGCGACCGAGGGCGGCAACGTGCCGAATGCATCTGCATTCCAGACCGCCGAAACTGTGCTTTCGCCCGACCACACTCTCGGCGCGCATATGCGCATCACCCGCAAGGCTGCCAAGCAGTCGGGGCCGGGTCTCGAAATGGCCGTTCGCCGGGACATGGCGGCAGCTATCGGTGCCGAACTGGACCGGGCCATCCTCATCGGTGACGGTGCCGACGGCGAGCCGACCGGGCTTGTCGGGCTGGCAAGCGGTTTGGGCACGTGGGGCGCGACTTGGCCGACGGTGCGGGCCGAGATCATCGCGTTCATGACGGCCAACGCCATCAGCGACCCCTCTGCGGTGCGCCTCGCCATCACCCCGGCCATGTGGGCGGAACTGGACGACGCCATCTTTGACGCCGGTTCGGGCATCACCGAATGGCAGCGCCTTACCGCTGGCATGGGTGCGCCGATCCTCTCGACCCAGCTTTCGGCGGACACCGCGCTGCTGGCGGTGACGGCGGGCGGTCTCTCCCCGGCCTATCTGGGCCTCTGGGGCGGTGTGGACGTCATCCGCGACCCCTACAGCGATGCGCAGTCGGGCGGGCTTCGCCTCACCGGTTTGCTCACCGTGGACCTGAAGGTGCCGCGCGCGGTGCAGCTTCGTAAGCTGGTGGCAGGCTGATGCTCTGGGGCGGTTCGCTGGGCGGACTTGAGGTTCGCCAAGAGGGCGAGGCGGTTCGCGTGGCGGGCCGCTTCCCTTACAACACCCGGACGCAGCTTGCGCCCGGTTACTTCGAAACCATCGCGCGGGGGGCCTTTGCCTCCCGCGTCAACTCCGATGACGAACTGCACTTTCTTAGCGGGCATGACTTCGAAAAACCGCTGGCAAGCCGGACGGCGGGAACGCTGGAGGTCCGGGAGGATGACGACGCCCTGACATTCGAAGCGACGGTTGCGGCTCACACCTCATGGGCGCGTGACTTCCTCGCCGCTCACGGTGCAGGCCTTATCCGGGGCCTGTCACCGGGCTTTCGCGTGGCCAAGGGCGGCGAGCGTGTCACCCGTGACGGCGACGTTGTTCATCGCAGCATTACGGCGGCGGAATTGGTGGAGGTCTCAGCCGTCACCCGTGGCGCTTACCCCTCTGCGCAGATCGAAGCGCGCAACTGGACCCCCGGCGGCGTCGCGCTGCCCGATGATCCGGCTGCAGGCCTTCGCCGCACCTTGAACCGCTGGAGGCTCTAATGATCGAACTTGTCAAACAATCCGAGGCAATCCCTGCCAGCTACCCGGCACGGCCTAGCGGCCTTTCCGGCGCTGCAGACGCGCTTGATCCTGAAACCGTCTGGGCGAGGATTGAAAGCTACATCGCGCATCGGTTCACCACCCGCGAGGTTGTCTGGATACTGGACGGCTGCGGCGATTGGACCGTGCCCCTCACGCCTGCGACCGTCACGGCGTCGGAACGGTGGAACGGCGAGGCGTGGGAGGCTTTCACCCTTCCAATCGGCCCGTGGGGCTTTGCTCTAACCATGGAGGGGCAATATCGCATCACGGCGGACGTGGGCGGCGGAACCGTGCCCCCGGGCATCCTGGAGGCTTACAGGCGGCTTGCAGGCTACCTTGCCGACGTCCCCGATCGCGCGGGCGTCTCACAGTATTCTGTGAACATGGGCGGGGCCATCACCGAAAGCTATTCGCGCAATCAAGCATGGATCGCGCGGGCAATCGAAAACAGCGGCGCGGCGGACCTGTTGCGCCCTTACAGGAGGACGTGACCGTGTGGCCGTTCAAGAGAAAACAACCTGACATTGAAACCCGCTCCAGCGGGACGGGATACACCTCGCAACTGATGGCGGCGCGTGCCGCATACATCACCGGGACCGACGGCGTGGGCGAACTCACGGGCACGGTGCAGGGCTGCGTTAGCCTATGGGAAAACGGTCTCAGCCTTGCCGACGTTGACGGCACGGACATGCTCACCCCGTTTCACCTGCAGCTTGCGGGCCGGTCTCTGGCCCTTCGCGGCGAGGCTGTTTTTGCCATCCGGGAGGACGGGCTTGTTCCCTGCAGCGATTGGAACCTTTCCACCCGTTACACCCGCCCGGTGGCCTATCGCGTCGGCATCGCTGACACGGGCGGCGGACGTTCCGAAACCCTGCTGGCGAGCGAGGTTTTGCACCTGCGTATCGGTGCGGATATGGGCCTGCCCTATACCGGGTCCTCGCCCCTGCGTCGGGCACGTCTGACAGCCGGGATGCTGCAGGCAATCGAAACGGCCTTGCATGAGGTCTATTCGGAGGCCCCTATCGGTTCCTCTGTGGTCCCGTTCCCCGAGGCCCCTGACACTGACATGAATGCAATCGCACGCGGCTTTCGTGGGATGCGTGGGCGGGTGCTGGTGCGTGAAAGTGTGAACGTCACGGCTGCAGGCGGGCCAGCACCGCAAACAGACTTCAAGCCCCATGACGTGACCCCGGACCTTCAAAAGGCGATGCTCACGCAATCACTGGACGCGGCGCGGGCATCAATCGAGACGGCTTTCGGCGTGCTGCCGGGATTGCATAATCCCGCCACCACCGGGCCAATGGTGCGAGAGGTGCAAAGGCATCTGGCGCAATGGACGCTGCAGCCGATTGCCCTGATGATCGCACAAGAGGCCAGCAACAAACTGGCAAGCGGCGTCACGCTGGACGTGATGCGGCCCCTGCAGGCCTTCGACGTCGGCGGTCGCGCCCGTGCTCTCGCTGCCGTGGTGCAGACTTTGGCCCTCGCCAAGGAATCCGGCGTCGATCCTGAAAAGGCGATGAAGCTGGTCGATTGGAGCGAGGATTAAGGTCGGGATGGCCTCCAGGGGGTTTTGGTTCATAGCCCCGGACGGCTAGGTTAGACGGTGAGTGCGCAAACCCCGTCACGGCACGGCCCTTTTTATCCTTTCGGGGGCGCGGTGCTGAAGCAATTGGGGCTGCGCATCGACACTGCGCGGCCCCTTTTGCTATCGTGCAAATTTGCACGATTAATCGATAGGCCAGCTTGCTGTCGTTTCCTCAATCATCAGCGCGCATCGGCTTGACGAATAATCGAAGAAACGGGCGGTGACGATATACGTGGGCGGCGTTTCATCCCATCGCACATGATCGCCGACAAGCGGGATAAACCCCTCTGTCTGATCATCGAACTGATAGACCGGGGCAGGATCATATGCCCCGCCGGGATTATTGATGAACGCCCTGACATTCCATTTCATATGCAGCCCTCCAAAATGAATTTGAACAGAGGCTTACATTCATTGCGGAACGAATCAACCGCGTCGGCAGGCTGATTTATCACCATATTTTTGGGGTATGACAAAGGTTATGGCAAGGCCCAAAAACGCTATCTAAGTCGTTGTTTTTATTGAGGTGCTGGCGGACAGGGTGGGATTCGAACCCACGGAGGGCTTGCACCCTCGCCGGTTTTCAAGACCGGTGCATTCAACCGCTCTGCCACTCATCCGCATAGAATATTTTTGCATTAAATCAACAAGATAAATAATTTTGTTAATGTAATACATTAAAAGAGCCGGCGTGGGTTGACGAAAC
>JBKBOF010000097.1:0-10785 GCA_046294955.1 Paracoccaceae bacterium | reverse complement strand
CCCCGAGGAGCCAAAGGATGACTGACGTGCTGCGCCCCGGTGCGATCATCGGTATCCTTGGTGGCGGGCAACTGGGACGGATGCTGTCAGTGGCTGCCAGCCGACTTGGGATGCAGTGTCACATTTACGAACCCGTCCCGATGCCGCCCGCAGGCCATGTCGCGGCACGCGTGACCACCGCCAGCTATCACGACCTTGACGCCTTGATCGCATTTGCCAAAAGCGTCGATGTCATCACCTATGAGTTCGAAAACGTGCCAGCGGCGTCTCTGGATGCGCTCGAGGCCATACGTCCTATTCGCCCGAACCGCCGTGCGTTGGCGGTGTCGCAAGATCGGATGGCGGAAAAAGACTTCCTGAACAGTCTAGGACTGACCACTGCACCTTACGCGCGTGTGACGGACCGGGCATCTTTGGATGGTGCGATCACGCAGATCGGCACCCCCGCCATCTTGAAAACCACGCGACTGGGCTATGACGGCAAAGGTCAGGCGCGGATCATGACGCCCGCCGATGCGCCCAAGGCGTGGGATGCGATGAATGGGGCCGAGTCGGTTCTGGAAGGGTTTATAGATTTCACCCACGAGATCAGCGTGATCGCCGCACGCGGCATCGACGGATCGGTGGCGTGCTACGACCCTGGCGAGAATGTCCATCGCAGCGGCATTCTGCACTCAACCACCCTGCCCGCCCGCCTGTCGCCCGGACAGCGCACCGATGCGGTGCTGATCGCAGCCCGCATCCTGAATGCGCTGGACTATGTTGGCGTAATGGGGGTGGAGGTGTTCGTGACCGGCAAAGGTCTGATCGTCAACGAAATCGCGCCGCGTGTGCACAATTCGGGCCATTGGACCCAGGCGGGTTGCGCGGTGGATCAGTTCGAACAACACATCCGCGCCATTGCAGGCTGGCCGTTGGCCGACGGTTCGCGCTTTGCCGATGTAGTGATGGAAAACCTCATCGGCGATGACGTGGATCGGGTTTTGACGCTCGCCCGGGAGCGGAACACACAGATCCACCTTTATGGAAAAGAACAGGTCAAACCGGGCCGCAAAATGGGTCACGTCAACCGCGTGATCCGTGGTCTGACCTAAGACTCACACCGTCGGCGACGCGCGCCTTTCGCTATGCCCCCACCCCGACGGCCGGCAGAAGCTGGACACCGTTGATTTGCCAGCCTTCGGGTGTTTCCACCATCTGATAGTCCAGAAGATGGGTGCGTCCCTGTTCGTCGGTGATCATGACACGTTGCCAAAGGTTCCCGGCCACTTCACGCAGGTCCAGCATCTTCACCTCTGCGGGACGATGCACCATGGGATAGCCCTGCCGCACCATCTTTCCGAAATTGTCGGACGTTCCAAACAGGCTCTTGATCGTCGGACTTGCAAAGGTAAAGGCGCCTGCGAAGTCATCTTTCAAGAAAGCCTCGGTTTGCAAGCGGATAACGGATTGGATATCCGTCTCTTGTGCGTGCGACGCCTGAGCCAGAGACAGAACCAGGGCAGACGTCAGGGCAATGATCGTGCTACGCATTGGGGAACCTCTTTCTTCCTCGCCGATCATTATGGTTTAGACTGCAACCAGGCGACTTCAAGGAGCACCCATGCCGTATCGTTTCCTGACCTCGGACCGGACTCTGTCCCATGCCCTGCGCCGGGTTGTCGGAGAAGAACTGGACGCGGCCCTAGCCCATCCGGATCGGGCCGACGCACCCAGCGTCATTCACGATGTCCGCAAACGGGTCAAGAAGGTGCGTGCATTGCTACGGCTGGTGGACCCGGGCTTTGCGAAAGGTGCCGAGGTGAACGCGATTCTGCGCGATGCGGCGCGGGGCATTGGTGCGCTTCGCGATGCAAGGGTGATGCTGGCCACGCATGACACGCTGTTTGGCGAAGACAAGACCAACCCGCTTCGGGTCGTGTTGCAAGACAGGTTCGACACAGCCCGGACAAACCCGGATCAGGCCGAAAGCATGGCGTCCTTTCGCACGGCTCTTGCCGATGTTCGCATCAGCGTGGATCAGTGGGAGGTAAAGGGCAAGGATGCGCGGGTTTTGGCCATGGGTCTGTCGCGCACACGCAAGCGGGGGCAAACGGCGCTTGCGCATGCCAGACACTATGCAACGCCTGAGTCCATCCATGACCTGCGCAAGCGCGTCAAGGATATGTGGTATCAGACACGTCTGATGTCCGCCATTTGGCCCGAGGTCATGGCCGCGCACGTAACCGAAGCCGATCAGTTGGGTGAAACCTTGGGCGAACACCATGACCTGAGCGTGTATCGCAGCCTTTGTGATGAGATCGGCGCATCCCTTCCCAATGGGCTGACACAGGAAGCAGATCTGCGCGCGGGCGCGGCGCAGGATGCCATTCTGCTGACAGCACTTCCCGCAGCAAGACGCCTGCTCGCAGGCAACCCGGCAGAGGTCGCCGCACTTTGGGTGTCGTGGTGGAAGACCTGGCGCGACTAGGTTGCGATCAACTGTCCCGCTAGCCCCTTGTCGATCAGTGCAACGGTTTCAGGTACACCATAAAGCGCAATGAAACCGCCAAACCGCGGGCCATCCGAAGCACCGAGCAGAACTTCATACAACGCCCTGAACCAGTCGCGCAAAGGGTCAAACCCATGGTCCTTACCGACGGAAAAGACCATCGACTGCAAGGCATCGGCGTCATTGCCCCCGGTCCAGTCCACAAGGCGGGTACGCAGATCGGCGATGGCAGCGCGTTCTTTGTCGTCGGCCAGACGGAAGACACGGGCAGGCGCGATCTTGTCGGCGAAGTAGCGCACGGCATAGCCCGCTGCTGCATCCAGATCTGGGTGCGTCTCGGGTGAGGCATCGGGCGCATAGGCACGGATATAGCCCCACAGCCCTTTTGCATCCTTGGCCCCGGCCACGCTTGCCAGATTGAGCAACATCGAGAACGGAACCACCATTTTCGACTCGGGAGGCTGGCCGCCGTGAATGTGCCAGACCGGGTTGTTGATCTGCGCTTCCACATCCTGATCAGCATAGGCGCGCAATTGTTGATGGTATTCATCCACTGCACGCGGGATCACGTCAAAATGCATCCGCTTTGCCGTCTTGGGCTTTTGGTACATAAAATAGGACAGAGATTCCGTCGCCGCATAGGTCAGCCATTCATCAATCGTCAGGCCATTGCCTTTGGATTTGCTGATCTTCTGCCCGGTCTCGTCCAAAAACAGCTCATAGCTCATATGGTTTGGTTTGCGCCCCCCCAAGACCTCGCAAATGCCGTCATAGATCGGGGTGTTGGTGGAATGGTCCTTGCCATACATTTCGAAATCGACGCCCAGCGCCGCCCAGCGTGCGCCAAAATCAGGCTTCCATTGCAATTTCACACTGCCGCCGGTGACCGGCAGTGTCCATTCACGCCCGTCTTCATCGTCAAATGTGATCTCGCCACGCAGCGCATCGACGTTCTTCATCGGCACATACATGACCCGACCGGTTTCGGGGTGGATTGGCAGAAAGGCGGAATAGGTCTGCTGGCGTTCTTCCCGAAGCGACTTCAGCATGATGGCCATGATCGCGTCATAGCGTTCGGCGCACAGGCGCAGCGTGTCATCAAAGCGGCCCGACTTATAGAACTCGGTGGCGCTGATGAATTCGTATTCAAAGCCGAACGTGTCCAGAAAGCGGCGCAGCATCGCGTTGTTATGCGCGCCGAAGCTTTCATACTCGCCATAAGGGTCCGGGACGCTCGTCAACGGTCTTTGCATATGCTGGCGCAGCATATCCTGCTGCGGCACATTTTCCGGCACTTTACGCATGCCGTCCACATCATCGGAAAAGCAGATCAGCCGGGTGGGAATGTCGGAAATCACCTCAAATGCGCGCCGGATCATCGTGGTGCGGGCCACCTCTCCGAATGTGCCGATATGCGGCAAGCCGGACGGACCATAGCCGGTCTCAAACAACACATAGCCTTTTTCCGGCGGGGCTTTTTCATAGCGTTTCAGGATGGCGCGCGCCTCTTCAAAGGGCCAAGCCTTCGATTTCATCGCCGCATCGCGCAAAGCACACATTGCTTTCATCCTTGAACCGCTCCCCTGCCCCGTGCATGGGAAAGCCCCCGTCCTCTATTGCCGGAACCCCGGCGCGTCAATATTGTCGGGCGGTGATTGGATAAGGATTCCGCCATGCCTGATACCCCACCCTCGATGTCCCCGCAGGATGCACTGGTCGCCGTGATGGTTGCCGTGTCGGCTGCCGATGAACAGATGCGCACCTCGGAACTGGTGGCCATCCAACGCATGGTCAACCATATGCCGGTCTTTGCAGAATATGATGCCGACAGGATCCGCACGATCAGCCAGACCGTGTTCGATCTGTTCGAGGAAGAAGATGGACTCGACGCCCTGTTTGGCCTGCTGCGCGATGCCCTTCCCGAACGCCTGCGCGAAACCGCCTATGCGCTGGCTTGTGACGTGGTGGCTGCTGATGGCAAACTGCGCGATATGGAGTTGCGCATGCTGGAAGAAGTGCGTGAAGAACTGGCGATCGACCGGCTACACGCAGCCGCCATCGAATGGGGCGCACGGGTGCGGCATTTGAAGCCGTGACGTATTCTATCTATTGAATGTGTTGTGCCATTTGTTTATAGTCTGGCAAAACAAACAGCCTCGAAAGGTTTTGCCAATGACACTTGATCGCGCCGTTCTTGCCTTCGCCGGGGGGATGACACTGCTTTCGGTCATCCTGATCCTGACTGTCTCGCCCTTGTTTGTCTGGTTTACCGCCTTTATTGGCGCGAACATGCTGCAGTCGGCCTTCACCGGGTTTTGCCCCGCCGCCAAGATCTTCAGCAAGCTGGGGTTCAAAACCGGCTGCGCCTTTTGATCAGACGAAGGCCTCGGCCCAGCGCGCGATCAACTGACCCTGCAAGGTCCGTGCGCGCCGGGTCCAGCCTTCGCCACCGGGGGGACGTTCGCGGTCAGATTCTGACAAAGCGTCCCTGCGGGCGACGTCCCCAAGAAAAATTGCGAAAATCAACTCACGGCCCTTGGGCGGCATTACATGTCCGGCCAGACCGGACACAAAGTTCAGCGTCCCGCTTTTGGCCATGACCCGCACCGGATGATTTTTGACCTCGGCTCCCTTGGCATCGCGCATCCCCATATTGCGCAGCAGCGGATGCAAGCCCGCGCCTGATAGCCGGGCCTTGTGCAGGATCCGCGCCATGTCGGTGGCCGTCACCCGCGACGCCGACCCAAGTCCCGAGTGATCAACAAAGGTGCACCCCCCCCCATAAGTCGCGCGCACCCAATCGGTCATTGCCGCGCCCGATGCGGCAAGCGTTGCCGCCCCGGACGCCCGGAGGCCAACAGCTTCGGCGGTGATGTTGGTGGAAAACCGCAGCATCTCGCGCAGGATTTCGGACAAGGGCGCGCTGTCTACCCCGGCCAGTTCTTGACCGACAGGTTGCCGGTCCGTGGGTTGCGGATCGGGCAAGGCAATGCCCTGCGCTCGGGCCAGGGTCTGCAATACCTCGCCGACATACATCGACGGGTGCCGGACCGGCAACCACCGGCTGCCCCCCTTGCCAAGCGCGCCAGAGGCAACAGTCCACGCCTCGGCCGCGTCATTTGCTTCGTAGGTGAACAGCGGTGCCTCGCGCGCCACAATGCGCACCTTTGCCATGCGCACCGACGGCACAAAGCGTTCGCCACGTGCATCCATCGCGGTGGACCATCCGTCCTGCGCGCGCTTCCATTCGAAATGCACACGGTTGAAGTTCAGGTTCAGCCCGCCAACCGACGGATTATAACCGACATGAACGGGTTGATCCGCGCTTATCCGCGCGATGGCAGGCAACGCGCCGTCCCATGTCAGGAACCGCCCCGTCACTCCCTTTACCCCGCGTGCCGACAGAGCTGCGGCCAGATCGCCCAACTGATCGGTTTGCAGGGTCGGATCGCCGGATCCAGCCAGCACAAGATCCCCCTGCACCACCCCGGCCACCACTGGCCCGGTCGCAAGCAACCGCGTGCGATACCGAAAGCCGGGTCCAAGACGGTTGAGCGCATAAAGTGAGGTCACGGCTTTAGCCACACTGGCAGGCGGCAACGGGCTTTCAGCGTCGCGCTGGTCAAGCACTGCGCCGGTCATGGCATCCATCACAATGTAACTTGCGACGGCGGCGCCCAGATTGGCGGCCTTGACCAGCGCATCTGAAGACCCACCCCGCGGCTTTGCCGTGGTGCCGTTGCGGGACTTGGGGCGTCGTGATGTGGTGGGGGCCTCTGCCCAAAGCGGGGCTCCAGCCAGTATGGCCGCCCCACTCAACAGTCCGCCAAAAACCTGCCGCCGTGAAATCATCGTCCGCCAATCCCCTCGCATTGCAGTTTACGCCAGACATTTCCCTGCGATCAACCAGTTGGCGATCACGTTCCCGCGCCACCGTTCCAGTCGCCCCGCGCACGAATGGCACTGCTGGACACATCGCTCATGGGCAGGTTGATAAAGGCCCAGACCGGCGGACGCCGCGATCCGCCCAACCATTCACCCCGGTCCAGTTGCTTTGACCGGAAGGCTTGCGCCGCGCGCGACAACCGCGCCCTGACGCCGGCACCCGGTCGGGCCAGCACGGCCACCGGCACGGCACGCAGAATGTCACGCCAGCGGTCCCAGCGATGGAACTGCACCAGATTGTCAGCCCCCATCAACCAGACGAAGCGCACACCGGGATAAATCGCTTGCAGCCGGACGATTGTGGCATAGGTGAACCGGGTGCCCAGCCGCGCCTCGATATCGGTGATCTTGACGCGCGGATGCTGCATAACTGACCGCCCTCGCACAATCCTGTCTGCCATCGGCGCGGGCTGCCGTGACTTCAGCGGGTTGCCGGGGGACACCAGCCACCAGATCTGATCAAGACCAAGCCGCTTCATGGCCTCACGCGTGATGTGCGCGTGGCCTTCATGGGCGGGATCGAAAGACCCGCCCAATAGGCCAATGACCATGCCCCGTTGGGCCAAGGGAAACCCGTTTTTCATACCCGGCTAGTATCGAAGCCCCTTGACCGAAAAAAGCCCGAAAATGCGGGCGGTCTGTACGAAATCAATCGTCGCGTTCAACGACTGGCAGCTTGTGTGCAATGCCCTTGTGGCAATCAATGCAGGTGGATCCGGCCGACAGGTCGGTGCCATGTGCCACGGGTTCCATCTTTTCACGCGACCGTGCGCGTTGCTGGTCAAAGTTCATCGAATCAAAAGAATGGCAGTTCCGGCATTCGCGAGAATCGTTTGCCTTCATGGTGGCCCAGACATGCCCTGCCAGTTCGGCACGCTTGGCTTCGAATTTCTCTGGCGTGTTGATCGACCCTTTGACTTTGTGCAGGATCTCATTCGACGCCTGAATCTTGCGCAGCATCTTTGGACCCCAGGCATGAGGCACATGACAGTCGGAACAGATCGCGCGCACGCCCGACGCGTTCTTGAAATGGACCGACTGCTGATATTCCACGTACACCGTGTCACGCATCTCGTGGCACGAAATGCAGAATTCCAGCGTATTGGTCGCCTCCATCGCCGTGTTGAAGCCGCCCCAGAAAATGATCCCGCCCAGCACACCAACAGACAGCAGCACACCCTGCCCGATCAAGGCACTTGGTCGGGTGAACCAGTGCCAAAGTTTCTTGATAAATCCCATCGTCCTGCGGCCTCCTAGACCCGTGGTCATGCTGTGTGGCGCGCGCAAGGCCTAGACCCCGCACGCGCCTTTATCAAAGCGGAAGCGTCCCTTATTGTGCCGGAAGCGTTGCCAGATAAGCCACAACGTTGGCCGAAACCTGGTGATCAATCGCCCGCAAGGCCGGCATTGCCTCACCAGGTTGACCGTTCAGAACCTTGTGCATCACTTCCCAAGGGTTCGATGTCAGCGAGCCCAAGGGAGGCATTCCCTGCGGCAGCTTGCCTTCGTCTCCGTGGCATCCGATACACGCGGTTGTATAGACCTGCTTGCCCGCAGCCGCATCACCAATAATGGCTTTGTCAGCCACATATTTGGTCCAGTCGATCTGGCCAAACACCACGAAATTCGCAAGGTCGTTCAGGTCTTGCTCGGCCAGCTTGTCGCCATAGCCATGCCCTGCCGGGTCTTTCAGCAACGCAACCACCATTGCGGGATCACCACCGGCGGCACCATTGATGCCCTTGATCCCGGACTTGTGGCTGCCGGACCCATAGGCGCCGTCCACGCCCATACCATCCCAACCATGGCACTCTTTGCAGCGCCAGTTGCTGGCCGCGTCAGCTGCATACTTTTCGTTTTCGGCAGCCGGATACAGCGGATGTGGCGTTGTCGGCTCGGCCGATTTCGTCACCTTGTACCATTTGTCGTACAACTTTCCGCCGCGCGCGACAGACCCTTCATCAACTTCGGCAACAGCCATTCCTGCGGCAAACACCGCAGTTCCAGCCACCAACACCGCCATTTTTCGCAAGATATTTGACATTTCGATCAAATCCTTCCCTGTTTACGTCCCAAATCGGAACGGCTGGACACCAGCCCATGCGACCAAAGCCTAGACCGCATGTTCAATCATATCCTTGCTCTATATCAATTGCACGTGAACTCGCGTGTCACGTAATTGCCTCATATCATTCCGAATCACCGGGCCGAGCACAATTGCCCTCGCGCCATACATTCGCTACATGAAGCGCAACCCGCGACATGGAGAATCCCAATGGCCAGCTATCAGTATGTTTACCACATGGAAGGCGTCTCCAAGACCTATCCGGGTGGAAAGAAATGCTTCGAAAATATCCACCTCAACTTTCTGCCGGGTGTGAAGATCGGCGTGGTCGGCGTGAACGGTGCCGGCAAATCCACCCTGCTGAAGATCATGGCCGGCATGGACAAGGACTTCAAAGGCGAGGCCTGGGCTGCCAAGGGCGCGAAAGTCGGCTATCTGGCGCAAGAGCCGTATCTTGATCCTTCGCTGGACGTGAAGGGCAATGTTATGTTGGGCGTGGCCAAACAGCAGGCCATTCTGGATCGCTATAACGAACTAGCGATGAACTACAGCGACGAGACGGCGGATGAGATGGCCGCGCTGCAAGACCAGATCGACGCCGGCAACCTGTGGGAGCTTGAGGCGACGGTGGGTGTCGCGATGGATGCGCTGCGCTGCCCGCCCGACGATGCCAATGTCGAAGACCTGTCAGGGGGCGAGCGTCGTCGCGTCGCACTGTGCAAGCTGTTGCTTGAAGCACCGGACATGCTGCTTCTGGACGAACCGACCAACCACCTTGACGCTGAATCGATCGCTTGGCTGCAAAAGCACCTGATCGCCTACAAGGGCACCATTCTGATCGTCACCCACGACCGTTATTTCCTGGATGACATCACCTCGTGGATTCTCGAATTGGACCGAGGCCGCGGCATTCCATATGAGGGCAACTATTCGGCCTGGCTGGACCAAAAAGCCAAGCGCATGCAGCAAGAGGCACGCGAGGACAAATCCAAACAAAAGGCGCTGGAAAAAGAACTGGAATGGATCCGCTCCGGTGCCAAGGCACGGCAGGCCAAGGGCAAGGCGCGCCTGTCGCGCTACAACGAGATGGCCAGCCAGACCGTCACCGAACGCGCGTCCAACGCCCATATCATCATCCCCAACGGCGAGCGTCTGGGCAACAAGGTGATCGAGGTCGTGGGCCTGAAAAAAGCCATGGGCGACAAGCTGTTGATCGAGGATCTGACCTTCACCATCCCGCCGGGCGCCATCGTCGGCGTGATCGGCCCCAATGGTGCGGGCAAATCCACCCTGTTCCGTATGCTCACGGGTCAGGAGCAGCCCGACGAAGGCACGATCACGCTGGGCGACACGGTGAAATTGTCCTACGTTGACCAGTCGCGAGATGCGCTGGACCCCGACAAGAACGTCTGGGAAGAAATTTCGGGCGGGTCAGAGATCATCCAGTTGGGTGACATGCAGATGAACAGCCGGGTTTACACCGGGGCGTTCAACTTCAAGGGCACCGACCAGCAAAAGAAAGTCGGCCTGCTGTCTGGCGGCGAACGCAACCGCGTCCACATGGCGAAACTGCTGCGCTCGGGCGGCAACGTGCTGCTGCTTGACGAGCCGACCAACGATCTGGACGTCGAAACCTTGCAAGCCCTGGAATCGGCCATCGAGGATTTCGCTGGCTGCGCTGTGATCATCAGCCATGACCGCTTCTTCCTCGACCGCCTCTGCACCCACATTCTGGCGTTCGAAGGCGACGCCCATGTGGAATGGTTCGAGGGTAACTTCCAAGCCTATGAAGATGACAAGATCCGTCGTCTGGGGCCAGATGCACTTGAGCCGAAGCGCGTGAAGTACAAGCGGTTTTCGCGGTAGGGGAATTTACGGGGCGCGGAAGATCGCTTCGCCTCTTTCTTGGCTGAAGGCTCTGCCAATGGCATCCTTACAGCCGAAATCATCAACTGGGCGGGCCACACACTGCCGCAGCACCGCGGACTGGCATTCAAGCGGCCGTATCGCGCGGTCCCAACCCAAGTGCCGACGATGTTTTTTCAAGTCCAGCCGGAATGGTCGCACAGACTGGTTGGTCGGCGAAACAGGTATGCCCTGTGGAGCGTGGAAAGGCGCGGAGGTGCCGCACGCCTGATTGAGAAGGGCATGCCTCCGGGCGGCACCCTGTCCAACTTATCTTACCCTTGCAAGAGCGCACGGAACTCTCATCGCCCTTGAGATGTTTATGGATGACTTCTTTCGAAAGGACATCCCATGAAAGGCGCATTGGCCTGGCTGATCG
>JBKBOF010000096.1:0-10860 GCA_046294955.1 Paracoccaceae bacterium | reverse complement strand
CATTCTCGCGCGCGATCATCGCTCTGGTGCGGCGCTTGGGTTTGAACGGCAGGTAGATATCTTCCAGCTCGGCCTTGGTCACAGCCCTGGTGATCGACAGCGCAAGAGGATCGGTCATCTTGCCCTGATCCGTGATCGAGCCAAAGATCGCCGCGCGCCGCGCCTCAAGTTCGCGCAGATAGGCCAAGCGTTCAGCCAACAGACGCAGTTGCGAATCGTCAAGGCCCCCCGTCGCCTCTTTGCGATAGCGCGCGATGAAGGGCACAGTGGCACCTTCGTCCAGAAGCGCCACAGCCGCTGTGACTTGCGGTGTCTGCGCCTTGATTTCGGTGGCAATGGTCTGGGCGATACGGCGGGTTATGTCTGGCGTCATAGTTCAAGGATCCCTTTCGGTCGGACCCGGACCATAGCCAAGCGGCCGGCGAAGGGAAAGGGTCAGGCACGCACCCCATAGAGAACGAAGCGCTCTGGAGAAAGTCTCCAAACGCTGCAAGCCTCTGACTTCAAAATGAAAAATGGTACCGACTCCCCGGCTCGAACGGGGGACCCCCAGATCCACAATCTGGTGCTCTAACCAACTGAGCTAAGCCGGCACTTGTGGGCGATTTAACGCCCCTTCCCATGGATTGCAAGCGCACATTACCGCGAAAACCATCGGCGAAGCAAATGGCGAGCTGCGGGCCGTTGCGGCCCAAAAGCAGTCCGGCTTGCAAGACCAGACAAAGGAGGCTAGGCCAAGCACAATGTGAACCGGGGGCTAGAATGGGCATCGACAAGGAAAGCGATATCGCCGCAAACCTTCAGATCGGGCCGACCTCGGCCGGGATGGTGCGGATTTATATCGAAGCGGATGGCGGTGTGGATCTGCCTTTGGACTTCGAGCCAGAAGAAGCCGAAGAAATCGCCGAAGAATTGCGTGCGGCCGCCGAAGCCGTGCGTGCCATGGGCGACGGCAAACCTAAGCCCAAGCGGAAATAACGCCGGACGGATCCCGCAGCGATTGCAGCCGCAGCGCCGCGTGCCGGGCGAAACCCTGCATCACGGCCTTGCGCCGTGCCGCCGCAAGCGGTGTTTCCGGCCCCATACGGATGATCTCGCTGCCATAGGCATCGGCCAGGATCAGGCCGGTTCCATCGGGCAGCAGGTCGGTCGGAAAATCGACATCGACTGCCCAGAAAAAGCGATCACACCATGGCAGATACTTTTGCCATTTCCGATCTGCTTGAAAATCAGACCGGCAGGATTTGCATTCGACGATCCAGATCTCACCCTTGCGGCCCAAAGCCATCAGATCGACCCTCAATCCGGCAGAGGGCACCAGTTCCTCGACGCTGACAAATCCCATGTCGCGCAAGCCGCGCGCCACGCCACGGGCGAGGCGTTGGCCCGGTATCTGGAGCAAAGGATCAGTGGTTGTGTTCATGGTTGGAAATATGAACGAAAGATGAACACCTGACAAGCCTTGCAGGCAGGCGCTTGCGCGCTTATCTAAAGGGCGGCGGGTGCTGCTCTTCGCGTGCTGGGGCTTTTTTCCAGTGGCCGATAAGCAAACGAATGGATGCTGGCTCTGGCAAGATCCTGGTCTTGCTATCTGGTGCCCACCTGAGACCTCTGGCTCTCGGGAAACCATGCCACCCACGGTCGCTGCGGGCCCGCCACCCAAACTATACGGCAGACACGAAAAAGGGGCGGATTTCTCCGCCCCTTTCCTGCTGTGTGGGGTTTTCCGGCTCAGAAGCCGAACACCAGCGAAACACCCAGTTTGTTGTCTGTCTTGATGGCACGGCTTTCGTCGTACTCGCTCAAATAGCTGACACGGGTCGAGAATGCGTCGGTGATCTTGACGTTAAGACCCAGATCGTTGTTGGCACGCAGAGCCGATTTCGACTTCAGCACGTCTGTATCGTTCGTCACGAAGAAGTTGTCGTTGATCTTGTAAAAGAACCGCGACGCGGCCAGATAGCCGGTTTCCGTATTCGAATTTTTCAGACCGTCCTGAAGGTAGCTGACACCAATACCAGCCTGAACGCGCCACGTCATGTCGGGCGTGTTCACGATGCGGTAGCCCGGGCCAAAGCCGAGGAACGCGTCACGACGCGTCTTGCCAGCGCGAGGGTCGATGCCAACGCCATCCCATTCTGTGGCCAGACCATCGGTTTTCAGTCGGGCCAGCACAAAGCCGTAGAAGCTTTGGTCGAAGTAGTAGTTGGCGTCATAGACGACAAAAACGTCCTTTTTGGTGGGCTGGTTGTTCGACTCCGCAAAGTCGAGCACGGCACCGATGGTTTGCACGAATTGGCCCTGCGCATACCGCAGACGCACGCCAGCCGCGAGATCTTGCGACTCGTTGTTGCCGGTCTTGCCCGCATAGCCCAGCGAAGCGCTGCCGCTCAGGCCGGGACGGAATTCCGGGTTGCCAAAACGTCCAGCGTCTTCAGCACGCCGCATGTCTCTTGCGATACCATCATCGATATCGTCGATCCGATAATTCACCGACTCGACGCCCGTGATGGCATTTTGCGCCACGGCAGCGGGCGCAAAAGCGACTTGGGCGGCGGCAATGGCCAGCGCGCCGGCACCAAGGGTGCGGAGTTTGACTGTCATCATGTAATCCTTTTCACACACACCGGCCTGACTTGTGCCGGTTGCATAGGGAACGCTTCATCGCACCCTTCGTTCCCCGCGATCACGCGTTTGAGAAAAAGCGTGACGTGACCCAACGGAAAGCAGTCAAGTTCCCACATAAAAACGGCGCAGAAATACTGCGCCGGCCCACGTTCAAAAATGTGATGTCAATCACGGCGCAACACCGCGCGCAGCTTCAGCGGCGGGATGTGGTTCCACGATCTGAGCGCGCATCCACACGGACCGGCGCCAAAACGAGGGCCTGACGATTGCCGCCGGGCGGTGTGTCTTCGGGATCAGCCATCCGCATCACTGCTATCGCGAACTGAACACCTGCAAACACCACACCGTTGAACATGATCAACATCAATCCTGCCACCCAACCCATGGACGAATCGAAAATAAGATGCCGCAGACCTGCAACATCCATCCAGACCAGCCCGGCAACGAAGACCAAAGCCAAGGCAAATCCGATGGCGACATTGACGATATACAGGCGGATGAGTTTGGGCACGGCGCTCTCCTTATGACAGAAGCAAGGTAACGCAACAGATGGGAAGGGAAAGCACCATTTCGCCGCAGGGGCGCGCCGCACCTACAATGCGCGGTCTATTGCCTGCGGTGACACCGGATCCGCCTGCGAACCGCGTCAGAAAGCCTCGGGTTTTGCCTCATGCGCCATGTGATCCAGCACGGCGTTGACGAACGCCGGCTCTTTTCCACTGGGAAAGAATGCCTTGGCGACATCGACGAATTCGGTGATCGCCACCTTTGGGGGCGTCGCCATCTGCGTCAACTCTGCCCCGGCAGCACGGAACAACGCGCGCAGCACCGGATCGATCCGGTCGATCGGCCATTTTGCCACCAAGGCGCGGTCGGTCAATTGGTCGATCAACGCCTGAAAGTTGACGGCATGATCCACCAGCGTGCGGAAATGGGTGACATCGCCTTCGACAAATTCACCCTCGTCATAGGTGGCACCAAAACGGTGCACCTCGAACTCGCGGCAGATAGCTGAAATTGTCTGGCCTGACACCTCCATCTGAAACAACGCCTGCACCGCATAGAGACGAGCAGCCGAGCGCATCTGTTTCTTTTCGGCGTTGCCGGGTTTGGTCTGTGTCATGCGCGGAACCCGATCCCCTTGGTCTGGACCGCCCATTTGCGCGAAAGCGCGATCAGGTGCAAGGCTGCAACCGCCGCCCCGCCACCCTTGTTCTGCCCGGCCGGATCGGCCCGCACGTCGGCCTGACCCCGGTTTTCGACCGTCAAGATACCATTGCCAATGCACGCTCCTTGCAACCCGAGGAGGCTGATGGCGCGGCTGCTGTCGTTGCAGACGGTGTCGTAATGCGTGGTTTCGCCGCGGATCACGCAGCCCAGCGCCACATACCCGTCATAGCTTGCCTGACGCTCGGCCAGCGCAATCGCAGTCGGCACTTCAAGCGCACCCGGCACTTCGATCAGGTCGCAATCGGCACCACATTGCGCGGCCATGTCCCGGGCCCCCGCCACCAGGTTGTCAGCAATATCCTTGTAATACGGTGCAACCACGATCAGCAGTTTCACTGGTCTGTCAAAGGCAGGAAGCGGCAAGGTGTAGTGGATCTCGGCGGTGGCCATGGTTTACTCCGTGATCTTGCGGGTGCCGACAATCGACAACCCGTAAGCGTCCAACCCGACGATCTTGGGCTGCGGCGAATTGGTCAGCAATATCAGTTCATGCAAGCCCAGCGACACAAGGATCTGCGCGCCAAGACCGTACTGGCGCAGCGTCTGCGGCGACACTTCGGCGTCAGATGCCAGCTTCATGTGCACATCGCGCAACAGCACCAGAACACCGCGCCCTTCGCGGGCGATCAAGGTCATGGCCTCGCCAAATTCCACCGTGCGCCCTGTGCCACCCATACCCACCACATCCAGCAGCGGGTCAAGCGTGTGCATCCGCGTCAGGACCGGGCCGGGTGCGGACAGATCACCCTTGATCAGAACCACATGTTCGGCCCCTTCGGTTACATCGGTGTAGATGCGCATGGTCCAGTCACCACCGAATTCCGAGGTCACCATGCGTTCGTCGCTCAACTTCACCAGATTGTCGTTGCGGCGGCGATAGGCGATCAGATCAGAGATCGTTCCGATTTTAAGCCCGTGGCGCTGTGCAAAGGTGATCAGATCCGGCAAGCGTGCCATCGACCCATCGTCATTCATGATCTCGCAGATCACGCCCGACGGGTTCAACCCTGCCAGTCGCGCCACGTCCACGGCGGCTTCGGTATGGCCTGCACGCACCAGCACGCCGCCATCCCGCGCCCGCAGCGGAAACACATGGCCGGGCGTCGCGATATCCTGGGCACTTTTGGTTGGATCAATTGCCACGCTGATGGTCCGCGCGCGATCGGCGGCAGAAATACCGGTCGAGACGCCTTCGCGCGCTTCGATAGACAGGGTGAAGGCGGTTTCATGGCGGGATGAGTTCTTCGGGCTCATCAACGGCAGGCCAAGCGAATCGATTCGCGCCGGGGGCAACGCAAGGCAGATCAAACCACGCCCGAAGGTGGCCATGAAGTTGACCGCCTGCGGCGTACACATCTGCGCCGGAATCACCAGATCGCCCTCATTCTCGCGGTCCTCATGGTCCACAAGAATGAACATCCGCCCATTGCGGGCATCATCGATGATCTCTTCGATAGACGAGATGGCGTCGGAAAAATCGGTCATGTCGCAGGTTCCTGATCGGGATTTTCTTGGCTGTAACCCGAGCGGGTTACAAAAGCCAGAGGCCGCCTGTGCAGACCTGCTGTGCAAAAGATGCGCGAATGCGCGTCAACACGTCACGGCCCCGGTGCCAGACTTCAGTCCCACTCGCGCAAGCGCGCGACGTAGCGGGCCATGGTGTCCACCTCAAGGTTCACCCGGTCCCCAACGGCTACATCGCCCCAAGTGGTTGCTTTTTGCGTATGGGGAATGAAGTTGATGCCGAAGTCACAGCCATCGACCTCGTTCACCGTCAGGGACGTGCCGTTCAGCGCAACCGAGCCTTTTGGCGCGATGAACTTTGCCAGATCCCGCGGTGCGCGAAAGGTCACGCGCAGACTATCGCCTTCGGGCGTCACTGCCACCACCTCGGCGACGCCATCTATGTGGCCAGACACGATATGCCCGCCCAATTCATCGCCCACCTTCAGCGCGCGTTCAAGATTGACCCGAGCCCCCGGAACCCAACGCGCGAGGTTGGTTTTGCTGACCGTTTCGGCCGAGATCTGCACGTCATACCAGTTGCGTGGCGCTGTTCCTGTGGCAATGACCGTCAGGCACACACCATCGGACGCGATTGAGGCCCCGATGTCGATCGATCCCACATCATACCGGGTGCCGATCCGCGCCCGAAGGTCGCCTTGCTGTTCAACGTCCAGCACTTCGCCGATATCGCTCACGATCCCTGTAAACATGGCCGCTCTCCTTTGCCACATGGGTAGCTTGCACCTGCCAAGGACGCAAGTCGGTGCGGGAAGCGCCAAAAATTCGCCGCGCTTGGGGATTATCGGTTAAGCAGACCGAAAGGACGAAGTGTCATGAGTCGCGACAGATCATTTTGACGGATACCATGCGCATCACGGGTGAAAACCGCCGTTTCCTGTTCTTGCAAGGGCCGCACGGGCCGTTTTTCTTTCGGCTTGGCAAGATGCTGCAATCGGCAGGCGCGCAGGTCTGGCGTGTGGGGTTCAACCGAGGCGATCGGGCCTTTTGGCCGTCAGACAAGACATTCATCGCCTACCGGAACCGGCCAGACCGATGGCCGGACCACATTGCAGCCTTGCTTGCCGAACACGCGATCACCGACCTTGTGCTCTATGGCGATACCCGCCCGATCCATGCGCAGGCCATTGCGGCGGCGCGGTTGGCGGGCGTCACCGTCCATGTGTTTGAAGAGGGCTATCTACGCCCCCATTGGGTGACATATGAACGCGACGGATCCAACGGCCATTCACGCCTGATGCAGATGACAGTGGCACAAATGCAGGCCGCGCTCGCCAAGGCCGAAATCGACCAACCCGAGGCTCCGGCACGCTGGGGCGACATGCGCCAGCATATTTTCTGGGGCGCGCTGTATCACTGGTTCGTGCTGGCGGGCTTTTGGGACTTCCGGCATTTCCGCCCGCACCGCAAACTGAACGTCCGACAGGAATTCTGGCTGTATTGCAAGCGGCTGGTGCTGCTGCCCTTTCATCGCTGGGAACGGATGCTGGCTGAATTCCGCATCAAGCGCGGCGGCTTTCCGTATCATCTGGTGCTACTGCAACTGGAACATGACGCCAGCTTTCAGGCCCATTCGCCCTTTACAACCATGGCCGAGTTTCTGGATCTGGTGACAGACGGTTTTGCCAAAGGCGCTGCCCCGCATCATCATCTGGTGTTCAAGGCGCACCCGTTGGAAGATGGCCGCGCGCCCCTGAAAGCCCAGATCCGCAGGTTGTCGGCACAGCACGGGGTGGCAGGCCGGGTGCATTTCGTGCGCGGCGGCAAGCTGGCGCACCTTCTGAATCATGCCCGCAGCGCCGTGACGGTAAATTCCACCGCCGGTCAGCAAGTCCTGTGGCGCGGCATGCCACTGAAAACCTTTGGTGCGGCGGTCTATGCGAAGCGTGAATTCGTATCGGCCCAACCGCTGGATGCGTTTTTTGCTCACCCCAGCCGACCAGACGCCCGTGCCTATCGCGGCTATCGGCACTATTTGCTGGAAACCAGCCAGATCACCGGGGGCTATTACAGCGCGCGTGGACGGCGCGAGGTGCTGCGACAGGTGGTTGACATGATGCTGGCCGCCGAAGATCCCTACGCTGCACTGGAATCGGGAAACGCGGCACCACGGCAACAGTTGCGGCTTGTCACCTGACCCACACAGGCGACGCTGGTATTTCCGCAATCAATTGAGTAGCCTTGCAGGCAAAACTTGAGGCAAATCCAGTTAAAGGAGCCCGAGCAGTGAAAGTTTTGACATCAAGGGGGGCGAAAGCCCTTTGCCTTGCTGCATTGGTTGCGTCCTCGGCGGCATGCAGCCTGCCGCGATCTGGCCCGAACAAGGCCGAGATCTTCAAGGGATCCGTGCTGAAAGAAGGTGATGCCTTCATCGTCAGCGTCAATCAACGCGTGACGCGGGCAACGGCGGTGATGCCTTCATTCGGCTTTTCCTCTGCCTTCCTGAATGCCGGGGTTGTCGGGTCCGACACGCTCAACCCGGGTGACACGCTTGCACTCACGATCTTTGAAAACGTGCGCGATGATCCGCTTCTTGGCAACACCGGCCAGCGGGTCAGCGCCTTGGAAGAGGTGCAGGTGGACGGCCAAGGCTACATCTTCGTGCCCTATGCCGGGCGGATCAAGGCCGCCGGACAGACCCCCGATGGCTTGCGTCAAGCGATCACCCGCAAGCTTGATACCCAGACACCCGACCCTCAGGTGACGGTGGCGCGTGTTGCGGGTGACGGCTCGACCGTTTCGGTGCAGGGGTCCGTGGGGGCGAATGGCGTCTATGCCATCGAACGCCCGACACGCAAACTGTCCAGCATGATTGCACGGGCGGGCGGTGTCGCCATCGAACCCGCCGTTGCGGTGGTTCGTGTGACCCGCGGGACGCACACGGGCAAGGTCTGGCTGCAAGATCTCTATTCCAACCCGTCGCTGGACATCGCCCTGCGCCCCGGCGACAAAATCGTGGTGGAACGCGATACGCGTGCCTTCGTCGCCCTTGGTGCCACCGGAACGCAAAACCGCGTTGCGTTTGAGACGCAGACCATGACCGCCATTGAGGCGATTGCCATCGTCGGCGGGCTGAACACCAATCTTGCCGATCCGACAGGTGTGTTTGTATTCCGCAATGAGCCTGCCGCAATCGCAAATGCCGTTCTGGGCCGCAAGGATCTGACGGGGGACCAGCGCATGGTCTATGTGCTTGACCTGACCCAGCCCACCGGCATGTTCGAAGCACGCGATTTCATCGTGCGCGACGGCGATACGGTCTATGTTACCGAAGCGCCCTATGTGCAGTGGCAAAAGGCACTATCCGCCATCTCTGGCACTGCCGGCGCAGCCGACTCGCTGTCCACCGTGGGCACTGGCGGCTAGGGCCGCCATGGCGCCGCTTCCAGATGAGATCCCCAAAGCCGCCGAGGTAATTCCCCGGCGGCTTTTCCACTATAATGCGGGGTTTCTGCGCGACCGCAGGTTGCGTCGGATCCTGAACCTTGCCGGACACGACCTGTCCCTTGGGCTGCCGGGGCCGGACGATGGCGTTGTGGTCTGGGGGCACAGCCCCTATGCCCGACGCGGTGAAGCGGTGGCCGCACGGCGGAGTGTGCCGCTGATCCGACTGGAGGATGCTTTCTTGCGCTCGATCCGGCCCGGCCGCACGGGAAGCCCCACAATCGGCCTGCTGATCGACCCACTGGGCGTGCATTTCGACAGCGCGCATCCGTCGCGCATCGAACGGATCCTTGCGACCGATTTATTGGATAATTCGAATATTCTGTCGCGTGCAAGGGACGGTATTGACCGTCTCAAATGGTTGGACTTGTCAAAATACAATATTCACCAGCCAGAATTGCCTACGCCAGCAGCCGGGTATGTGCTGGTGGTGGATCAAACCCGTGATGATGCGTCGATCCGGTTTGGTGGTGCGGGCACGCAGACATTTGCGCACATGCTGGCGCAGGCGATGGATGACCATCCGCGCGCGCGCGTGGTGATAAAAGTTCATCCGGAAACCGCCCTTGGTCTGCGCGCCGGGCACTTTACGGCGGCGCAAGCATCAGATCGCGTCACCATTGTTAGGGATCCCGTGTCCCCAAAAATGCTGCTGGAGGGTGCGATTGCGGTCTATACCGTGTCGTCGCAACTGGGGTTCGAGGCGATTTTGGCAGGGCATCGCCCGCATGTCTTCGGCCAGCCCTTCTACGCAGGCTGGGGCTTGACCCATGATGCCGCCCCCCTTCCCCGCCGGGGACGCAGTCTGACCCACGCGCAACTGTTTGCCGCTGCGATGATCCTGGCGCCGACATGGTATGACCCCTGCCGTGACCGTCTGTGCAGTTTTGAAGAGGTGGTGGATCAGTTGGAGGCCGAGGTGCGCGCGTTTCGCGAAGACCGCAGCGGGCACGTTGCCGTCGGTATGCGCCTGTGGAAACGCGGTCGCCTGCAGGCTGTGTTCGGTCGCGAAACGCCGCTTGTCTTCAACGATTCGCCTGGCGACACCAAAGGACGCGGCCTTTTGGTCTGGGCAGGCAAGGAAACCGCAAGCCTGACACTTCCGGGCATTGCCCTGCGCCGGGTCGAGGACGGCTTTCTACGCTCGCGCGGGCTGGGGGCCGACCTTGTGCCACCGCTCAGCCTCGTGACCGACGATCTTGGTATCTACTATGATCCCACGCGCGAAAGTCGGCTGGAGCGCCTGATCCAGTCACCCCCACCCCCCGGCGGGCTTGCGCGGGCGGCGCGGCTGCGGGATCGTCTGGTCGCGCTTGGCCTGTCGAAATACAACCTTCCCGGCACGCGCCCCGATCTGCCGACCGGGCATCGCATCCTGGTTCCGGGACAGGTCGAAGATGATGCGTCGCTGGTGACAGGCGGCGGTGATATCCGCACCAACCTTGCCCTTGTGCAGGCGGTTCGCGCAGCCCACCCCGACGCTGTGCTGATCTACAAGCCCCATCCTGATGTCGAAGCCAGGCTGCGCCCCGGTGCCATTCCGGAGGCCGATCTGGCCGGTCTGGCCGATGTCATTGCGACCCAAGCCAACGCCGTGGATCTCATCATCGACTGCGACGAGGTCTGGACCATGACCAGCCTTCTGGGCTTTGAAGCCCTGCTGCGCGGCCGAGCGGTCACCTGCCTTGGTGCCCCGTTCTATGCCGGTTGGGGGCTGACCCGTGATCTTGGCACGGTGCCTCTGCGTCGGCAGCGCGCAGATGATGGCGCGTGGCTGCCGCGACCCAGCCTTGATCATCTGGTCCACGCCGCCCTGATTGCCTATCCGCGGTATTACGATCCCGTGTCGCGCCGCCCCTGCCCGCCAGAGGTGGCAATAGACCGGCTGTCGCAGGGCGATTTTCCCCATCCGGGGTTGACGAACCGCGTGCTGGCCAAGGTGCAGGGGCGATTTGCCACCCATGCAAGGCTGTGGCGCGGTCAGTAGATATAACGGATCTGGTCGGTCCAGAATCGTTCCAGCCGCTTCAGCGA
>JBKBOF010000095.1:0-10954 GCA_046294955.1 Paracoccaceae bacterium | reverse complement strand
GAAGGAGATTCTTGCCGCTCAACTTGAGGCATGGGACAAGCTGATCGTCGATCTGGAAGCGGATGCCTTCAACAAGAAGGTCATGGACAGCCAGCGTGAGTGGGTCGAGAAAGTCGCCTATTACGAGCTGATGAACGCCCCGGATCTGGGCCTTGCCTACGAGCACTATTTCCCGGGCAAGTTGAAGCTGTAATCCGTTCTTGGGGGCGCTGGCAACGCGCCCCCTTTTTTCTACCGGCGTGATACTTTTCGCGGGCCGATGTGCCTGCGCTATCGCATGAACGGAGTATTCCCCATGATCAGGTATATTCGCTTTGCCGACCGGCTGTCTGCATGGTTTGGCAAGACTTTTGGCTGGCTGATCATTCTGATGACCTTTGGCATGGCCTATGAGGTGCTGGTACGCTACGCCTTCAACTCACCGACGCCTTGGGCGCTTGACCTCAGTTTCATCATGTATGGCACGATTTTCATGATGGGCGGGGCCTACACTCTGTCTCGTGGTGGGCACGTTCGGGGCGATTTCATCTATCGAACATGGTCGCCGCGGACGCAGGCTCTGGTCGATATGGTGCTGTATTTCCTTTTCTTCTTCCCCGGCATTCTGGCGCTTGTCTTTACCGGGTTCAAATATGCCAGTCGGTCTTGGAGCTATGCTGAAGTGTCGGTCAACAGTCCGGCTGGAATACCGATCTATCAGTTCAAATCTGTGATTGTCGTAGCCGGCATCCTGCTGATCATTCAGGGTGTCGCACAGGTCTTCCGGTGCGTTCTGTGCATGCGGCAGGGCTATTGGCTGCCGGTTGAGGAAGATGTCGAAGAAACCGAACAACTGCTGATCAGACAGGCGGCCGAGGCTGCCGCTGCCGAGGCCGCCAAACAGGCCCGGACGTAATCGGCTCAGACGCAATCGGCCCACACGCCGTCCCATCCGGAGTTCGCAACAGTGACCGACCCGCAGATCGCCCTTATGATGCTGGGCATATTCATTGCCTTTGTCTTTTTGGGATTTCCCATCGCTTTTACGCTGATGGCTCTTGGCATCGGCTTTGGATACTACGCCTATTACGATCCAAGTCGGATGTGGCGGGCATTCAATCGCCTCACAGACGACGCCGGATGGTGGGAAAGCACGCGGCTTTGGATCGAGGGGTTCTATAACAACCGAATATTCGACTTGTTCGTGAACCAGACGTATACCGTGATCTCGAACGAGGTGCTGACAGCTATCCCGCTGTTCTTGTTCATGGGCTATATCGTCGAGCGCGCGAATATCGTGGACAAGTTGTTTGGCACTCTTGCGATTGCGACGCGCAACATTCCCGGTTCGATGGGTGTGGCGGCGCTGTTCACCTGCGCACTGTTTGCTACGGCAACGGGGATCGTCGGGGCAGTTGTGACGCTGATGGGGTTGCTGGCGCTGCCACAGATGTTGAAGGCGCGCTATGATCACTCCTTCGCCACCGGGATCATCTGCGCAGGCGGCACTTTGGGGATTCTGATTCCACCTTCGATCATGTTGATCGTCTATGCAGCAGCGTCCGGTGTTTCCATCGTGCGCCTCTATGCTGCGGCGCTTCTGCCGGGCTTTACGCTGGTGGGTCTGTATCTGATCTACATCGTTGGCCGCTCGATTTTGAATCCTAAGCTTGCGCCAAAGCCGACCAAGGAAGAAATGCCCGAGGTACCGATGGGCAAGCTTTTGGTCATGCTGCTCACCAGTTTCTTCCCATTGGCCATCCTGATTTTTTCCGTGCTTGGGTCGATCCTGTTCGGTCTGGCGACACCGACCGAGGCTGCCTCGATCGGCGCTTTGGGCGGCATCCTGTTGGCGATTGGCTATCGTGCGATGACCTTCCAGAGGTTGCGCGAAAGCGTGTACCTGACCGTTCGCACGACGGCGATGGTCTGCTGGCTGTTTGTCGGATCCTACACGTTCTCGGCCGTGTTCAGCTACCTGGGTGGCGAGCAAGTGATTGCTGATTTTGTAAAAGGGCTGGACCTGACGCCGATTCAGTTCCTGATCCTGGCGCAGGTGATCATTTTTCTGCTGGGTTGGCCGTTGGAATGGTCAGAGATCATCATCATCTTCGTGCCGATCTTCCTGCCGCTTCTGCCCCTTTTTGGGATTGATCCGTTGTTCTTTGGTGTGCTGGTGGCACTGAACCTGCAAACGTCGTTCCTGACACCGCCAATGGCCATGAGTGCGTATTACCTGAAGGGGATTGCTCCACCCCAGATCAAGCTGACCGAGATTTTCTCGGGCGTGCTGCCATATTGCGGCATGGTGGTGATCTGTATGGTGTTGCTGTACCAATTCCCGCAGATCGTGTTCAGCCTGCCGGAGGCATTTTATGGACCGGGCCGTTAATCGTGCCGATCTGACATCATTCGGGGCGGTTGTGTTGCGCGACCGTCTCGCATCGGGTGCGGTGCGGGCGGTCGAAGTGGTGGAAGCTTATCTTGGCCGCATAGCCGAGGTCGAGCCGCAAGTTCAGGCTTGGGCCTGGCTGGATGGGGACCACGCGTTGGAACAGGCGCGCGCGCTGGATGCCCGCAGGCAGGCAGGGCGTGCCATCGGGCCGCTGCATGGGGTGCCAGTTGCCCTGAAGGACATCATCGACACCAAAGGGATTCCAACAACCAATGGCATGGCGGTGGACGCAGGGCGTGTACCCAATGCGGATGCGTGGATTGTCGCGAGGTTGCGCGCCGCCGGTGCCATCATACTTGGCAAGACGGTGACGACCGAAGGAGCATTCATGCACCCCGGCAAGACCCGCAATCCGCACAACCCGGCCCACACGCCGGGCGGATCGTCGCAAGGATCAGCGGCTGCCGTGGCGGCCGGGATGGTTCCGTTGGCGATTGGCACGCAAACCGGTGGCTCGGTAATCCGTCCGGCGGCTTTTTGCGGTGTTGTGGGGGTCAAGCCGTCATTCGGAATGATCCCGCGGACCGGTATTCTGCCCCAATCACCGTTTCTGGATACCGTCGGCGTCTTTGCCCGGTCGGTCGAGGATGCGGCGCTGTTGATCGAAGTGTTGACCGGCTATGACGCCGCAGACACGGCGACCGCACCTGTCCCGGTGCCGCGCCTGCTTGACGTAACCCTGAGCGAGGTGCCTGTCACCCCGATGTTTGCCTTTGTGCGCCCGCCGGAGTGGGATCAGGCGGATCCGCAGATGCAAGGTGCGGTCGAAGAGATTGCGGTCCTGCTGGGCGACCAGTGTTTTGAAGCGCCGTTGCCGGGGTGTGACGAGGTGGCTGCGATCCGTCAGAAGATCAATTTCGCCGAGATGGCAAAATGTTATTACGGGCTTGAACGGCGCGGACGTGATCAGATGTCGGATGTCCTTCGGGCTGCCATGGACGAAGGCAAAGCGGTGTTGGCGCGCGATTATCTTGCGGCGCTGGATTGGCGTGCCCTGATGCTTGCGGCACTGGATCCGTTGTTCGAGCGATGCGATGCCATCCTGTGCCCCGCGGCCCTTGGTCCGGCACCAGAGGGTCTGGATTCCACCGGATCGGCGATTTTCAATGGTCTGTGGACCTTGGCTGGCGTGCCCGCCGTGACGGTGCCCCTGTTCTGGACGGAGAGCGGACTGCCGATGGGGCTGCAATTGGTTGGTCGGCGCGGCGATGACGCGCGGCTTTTGCGCACCGCGCGGTGGTTGATGACGCATGTTGAAACACTGGAAAGGGAGGCGTGAGGTTTATGGACAATATTCTGGCCTTGGCTGCTTTTGCTCTGCTGCTGGCGTTTCTGGCTATCCTTTTGTGGCATGTGCCACGGTTGGATCTGATCGTGGTTGTCACGTTCACCGTGGCCTTGGCGGGATGGGATCTGTTCCAGAGCATCAAGGGAAACCGCGGCTGATTTGGCGGACGGCATGCGTGACTGCGGCGGCCAACTCGGTGAAACGTGGTCAAAAGTGTCGTGAGCCGGATAGCGCGAGCCAACTTGGCTGAACCCCCGAGAGGGTGCATTCGGGTGAAATGTTCCCTTTGCTTACCTGTCGAAAAATTCCGTCGTAACGGACGCGATTTACTATAAAAGTAACGCCGGGATTGGCGTGCTGAAGTTGTAACGAACGCGGCCGGCGGACGAAGTGAACCACAGATATGACGCAAAAGACGGATGATTGGGGTCTGCTGCTGGCGGCTGCGCAACAGGGCGACAGCCGGGCGTATGCCCACTTCCTGCGCGTTGTGACCCCGGTTTTGCGTGGGGTCGTTCGGTCACGGGGGGCGGCTTTGGGCGATGCGGCGTGTGAAGATGTGTTGCAAGAGGTTCTTCTGGCGCTTCATCTGAAACGCCACACCTGGAAAGAGGGAAGTCCTGCGCGTCCATGGTTGTACGCGATCACAAGATACAAGGTTGTGGACGCCTTCCGTGCGCGCGGGCGCAGGGTCGATGTTCCGATTGAGGATTTTGCCGATATTCTGCCCGCCGAGCCCGGTGAGGATCCAACACAGGCCGCCGATATGTCGAAGATGATTGCCATGCTGGACACGCGCGCTGCGCAGATCGTACGGCATGTGGGTTTGGACGGGGACAGTATGGCCGAAACAGGGGCGAAACTGTCGATGTCGGAAGGCGCGGTGCGCGTGGCCCTGCACCGAGCTTTGAAACAATTGGCCGTTCTGCGTGAAAGGCATGTGGAATGAAAACCGAAGACCTCATCCGTGCGATGGCAGCCGACGCGATTCTGCCGCCGGCAGCGTTGGACAGGGTGCTGTGGTTGCCCTTGGCCTTGGGGCTTTCGTTCCTCGGTCTTTGGGCGACTCTGGGGCTGCGGGATGGACTCGGGACTGCTTTGCAAGATCCCTTGTCGCTGATGCGTATCGTGCTGTCTGCAAGCCTTGGCGGCATGGCGTTGGCCGCTGTCCTTCGGTTGGCGCGTCCTGGCGCTGTCGTCTGGCTATGGCCATTGGCGGGGGTGGCGCTTGTCGCGGCTGGATTGTGGATCTGGTCCTATGGCCAAGTGCCCGAGGGTGGGCAACGGATGGCGATTGTTGGTAAAACCATGGTTGGGTGCCTGACCGCAATTCCATTGCTGTCCATTCTTCCCGTCGCGGCGGTGCTTTCTGTTCTGCAGCGGGGGGCACCGACACGGCCTATGGTGGCGGGCGCCGTTGCGGGTTTGGCGGGAGGTGGTTTTGCGGCGGCGATCTATGCGTTGCATTGCACCGAGGACAGCCCGCTGTTTTATGTCACATGGTATGGTACGGCCATTCTGGCGGTGTCTGCGGTGTCCGCGCTTATTGCCGCGCGCCTTCTACGTTGGTAGGCATGTCATCCACCAGATAGGCGCGGATATTGTCGGCAAAGCTGTCGTCGGCGCGCAACCCAAGCGCCAGCGCCCTGTCTGCCCGAAGGTCCGCACGCCATCCGTTTACAATTTTGGCAATATCGGATTGGGCTTCGAACCGGATCAGTCTTGCGGGTTCGGGTCCGACGACCTCTTTCATCGCTGCGATCATCTGGGCAATGGTCCACATGCGGCCCGGCATGATCATGCACCGGTTCTGGCCCAGCGATCCGGCCGCAAGCTCGGCACCGAGGATCAGATTTTCCACGCAACGGCGGGGGGACAGGTAATAATGTGCAAAGGTCAGATCGACCGGGCAGGTGGCCTCCACCCCGTTCAGGGGCTCGCGAAAGATCGACGACATGAAGCCGGACGCCGCGCGGTTCGGCGCGCCAGGACGAACCGAGATGGTCGGAAGCCGGAAGCCGCGGCCATCGACAAAGCCCCGCCGCGAATAGTCATTGACCAACAACTCTCCCATCGCCTTTTGCACCCCGTAGGACGTTTGCGGGTTCAAAAAGCTGTAGTCGGTGATCGGGTCGGGCACATCGCCGCCATAGACGGCCAGAGACGAGGTGAAAACCACGACCGGGCAGGTGCCAAGGGCACGCGCGGCGTCAAGCACATGCCGGGTGCCATCAAGATTGATTTGCAAGCCAAGGTCGAAGTCCTGTTCTGCCTGCGATGATACAATGGCGGCAAGATGAAAGATCACATCCGTATCCGCCGCGATGGCCGCCGTAACCGAGGCGGGGTCCGCGATGTTGCAGGTGATGGCCTCCGCACCCGTCAGCGCAGCAGGCGGCGCAATGTCTGCAAGCGTCAGCCGGGTGATGGGCGCCCCGCGCAGATGGCCGCGTTCCAGAAGGGCACGCGCCAGTTTCTGTCCCAGCATACCCCCGCCACCCAGTATCAGGATGTTCATGCTGTACCCTTTCCGGAAAAGACTGTGGGCACAAGGGCACCTCGCGCCTGAATAACCCGGCCGGCAAGGGCGATTGCCTGTTGGGCGGCAGCGTCTTCCGAATGACCCATGGCAAGATGGGCCAGAAAACCGCCAGCAAAACTATCCCCCGCTGCGGTGGTATCGACAATCCTGACTGCTGACGTGGCGGCATGCTGGCGACTGCCTTCGGTGCCGGACCATAGGGTGACAGGGCCGCCACCGTCCTTTATGACCACGCAACTTGCCCCGTTGGCGCGGTAACGGGCGATGGTGTCTTCGGGTGTCTGGTCGCCCCACAGACCGGTTTCTTCGTCAAACGAGGGCAGAACGATGTCGGATACCGACGCACCTTGCATAACCCCTGCGCGCATATCCTCGACCCCATTCCAAAGACGGGGACGCAGGTTGGTGTCGAACGAAATCAGGCTGCCCTGTGTCCGGGCGATGCGCAGGGCGGCACAAAGGGCACGGCGATGTTCAGGGGACAGGATAGCCAGAGTGATAGCGGAAAAATGGATCATCTGACGGCCATGCAGGGCATTGGCAAGCCAGTCGGGATTATCGGCCAGCAACTTTGCCGCTGACTGTCCGCGCCAATAGGAAAAGCTGCGCTCGCCGTTGGCAAGGCTGATCATATACAGTCCGACGGTCCGGTCAGGCAGACGGCGCAGACAGGTGATGTCGATGCCTTCGCCCGCCATGAAGGCCGCCATGTCATCCGAGACGGCATCGGTGCCAACGCACGATCCATAGCCAACGGACCAGTCGGACGGCAGCAGTCGGCGCGCATACCAAGCGGTGTTGAACGTGTCACCAGCATAGCCGCGCGCGTAGCTGCCCGAGGCGGTGGGGGCCATTTCGACCATGCACTCACCGAGGCACAGGAAGGATTTCAGCATGCGGGGAACTCCGGTGTCGGCGGTCAGGGATCAAACGTAGCCGAAGGGACTGCAGGCTTCAATCTCGGGCAGTCGGAAATGCGTGCGGGTGCCGAGCCAGTGGTCCAGCCCTGCCGCCCTGTATGCAAGTTTTGGGGGTGTTTGCGTCGCATCTGGCCTAAGCTGAACCACCATGACATGTACGGTGGCAAAGGGATCCGGACATGATCGACGATAGCGCACGGTATATCGCAAAAGGGGTGGCACATGTCTCGTTGCCCGTTGTCGCTATGCCGGTTTCCGTCAGTTTCGTATTGCTGCCGAAGTTCACCATGCTCGCCTTTGCGTCGGCGATCGAACCGCTTCGGATCGCCAATCAGTTGACCGGGCAGGCGCTGTTTCGCTGGCAGACGCTATCGGCGGATGGCCAGCCGGTGGCCTGCTCAAACGGCGTGCCGATCATGGTGGACGGCGCTTTTGGCGCGGTGCAGCCGGACGGCGTGGTGCTGGTCTGTTCGGGGGTCGAGCCGGAAGATCAGGTCAGTGCGGCGCTTGGCGACTGGCTGCGCGGCTTGTGGCGGCGCGGGCGCGTGGTGGGCGGTCTGTGCACCGGTGCCTATGCCTTGGCTCGTGCGGGCATCCTCAAGGATCGTCGTTTTACGCTGCATTGGGAAAACCTGACCGGTTTTGCGGAAACCTTTCCCGATCTGACGGCGGCTCGGCAGGTCTATTGTATTGATGATCGCATTTTGACCTGCGCAGGCGGGGTTGCGGCGGCTGATCTGATGCTCGAGATCATCCACGAGCGTTTTGGCATGGCGCTGAGTCAAGAGGTCATGAATATGTGCCTGCTGACCCAGCGGCGCACGCAGACGGATGAACAGATGACCTCGCTTGCGGCGCGACTGGGGACGCGGCATGAAAAACTGATTGAAGCCGTGGCGTTTCTGGAGGCCCGGATTGAAGAAGGCTTTGATCTGGACGCCTGCGCCGCCCAACTGGACCTGTCCCGGCGGCAGATCGAACGATTGTTCAGCCGTTATCTCGGTGTGACGCCGGTTCGATATATGAACGACCTTCGCCTGCAACGCGGACGAGCCTTACTGGCCGAAACCGACATGAGCATCACCGAAGTTGCCATAGCCTGCGGCTATGCCAGTACGTCCCATTTCTCCAAATCATTCCGGGTGAAATACGGCGTGTCCCCCTACAGGTTCTCGCATTTCGGCAATTAGGGCGATGCCCGGGACGAAATGTACGGTTCTCCGACGGTCACCTTTCAGGACAAAACCGAGGCCAAAGTTCGAATCTGGCAATCAATTTTGGGAAATCTAGAATTTTTATGCAAATCACATTGCGATTTCACAATAGCCAAATCGTTAACATCTTGCTATCCTAGAGTTAATAAAAACACGAGCAGACGAAAATAGGAAACAGGTATGGTAACGGGCATTCGGGGCACGTTTGTCATCTCCTGGTCACAGACAGAGATTGACGGTGTCACCACCGCTCCGCTGGACGTTCTGGCCGTAGGTGCCTCTTGGCGCTGGTCCGGTCAGGCTGTCCGCGTGGACGGGCAGGGTGGCATGCTGCTTCTGGAAGGGGCCGAGGGGATCGCGGATATTCGCAGGCGTGCGGCCAAGATGGTGCGGCGCCTTATCGGGGTTGCGGTGACCGGGGGCCCGATTGCGACCGAGGACGGCGCGACAGAGCAAGAAGATACGCCCGATCAGGGATTCATTGTGACGGATGGGCATCAAAGCTGGTCAGTGACGATCCTTCCTGTGCCCGATACCGGCGCACGCCTATTGATGTTTGTGGGCGAAGTGCCGCCACCCGGTCAGGATTTGTGGGTCGTGCGCACTGCCATCGACCGCACACATTCGGGTGCGGGGGCAAAGGTTGCGGGTGGGGTGATCTGCTTTACGCCCGGCACCCGCATCGCCACACCAACGGGTGCGCGGATGATTCAGGAGATGCGTCCCGGCGACCGTATTCTGACCAAGGACAATGGCGCGCAGGAAATATTGTGGACCGGCAGCCGCCGCATGACAGGAGCGCGACTTTACGCCATGCCGCATTTGCGGCCTATCCGGTTCAAAGCCGGGGCCATGGGAATCGACCGCCCGGACGAAGACCTGATCGTATCGCCTCAGCACCGGATAGTACTGAATGGACCTGCGGCTCGGGCGCTGTTCAATACCGAGGAAGTGCTGGTCAAGGCAGAAGATCTGTTGAACGACGCAACGATTTGCATAGACCATGCGCTGCGCGAAGTGATCTATATCCACATCCTGCTGGACAGGCACAATATCATCTGGGCCAACGGGATGGAGACAGAGAGCTTTCACCCGTCGAATACGGCGCTGGACACTATCGAACCTGCACAACGGTCGGCCCTTCTGGCGCTGTTGCCGGATATCGAGACAAACCCTGTGCGCTATGGCGACTATGCCCGTCGCAACCTGTCTACATCCGAAGTGGCCATCCTGCGCCACGATACTGCGGCCTGATCGCCACGACACAGATCAATGGAGTTCAAACCCCTTGGTGGGCAAGGCATGACCGTGGGTGGGTATGTTCCGAATGGAAAAGCGGCGGTTGACTCCGGAAACATCAGGCGTATAAGCGCGAAACGTCCTGGCGGGAAACCTCCGGGGCTTTTCATTGGTGTTGGTGGACCCTGCAAAGGGATGCCTGTCGGACCTTCGGGTCAAAGGACAACGCCCTTCATATCGAACGAAGGAGATCAGCCGTGACCAAACGCACGTCTGCCAAGTATAAAATTGACCGCCGCATGGGCGAAAATATCTGGGGCCGCGCCAAATCGCCGGTCAACAAGCGCGAATATGGCCCCGGCCAGCACGGTCAGCGCCGCAAGAACAAACTGTCGGACTTCGGCACCCAGCTGCGCGCAAAGCAAAAGCTGAAGGGTTACTATGGTGACCTGACCGAAAAGCAGTTCCGTAAGATTTACGGGGAAGCCGAACGCGTCAAAGGTGACACCGGCGAAATGCTGGTCGGGTTGCTGGAGCGTCGTCTGGATGCGGTTGTGTACCGTGCCAAACTGGTGCCGACCATTTTTGCAGCTCGTCAGTTCGTGAACCATGGCCATGTGCAGGTCAACGGTCAGCGCGTGAACATCGCCTCGTATCGTGTCAAGGAAGGCGACGTCATCTCTGTCCGCGAAAAGTCGCGTCAGATGGCTTTGATTCTTGAAGCCGTGCAATCGGCTGAACGCGACGTTCCGGACTATCTGGAAGTGGACCACAACAAGCTGGTGGTAACATTCGTGCGCACCCCGGCTTTGGGCGATGTGCCGTATCCGGTTGTAATGGAACCGAACCTCGTCGTCGAATACTACGCGAAGAACTGATTGGTCGCACATATTTGGGAGGGGCCGCCGGTTTGGCGGCCTTTTTCGTTTCCAGTTGGGGCTGTGGCACCGGATCTGTGACAAGATATCTGGTGTCCTGTGCCCCATAATCGCACTGGCCTAAGCGCTCCTTGCCCGCTAGAACCGCCGGGTGAGTTGGAGGCCCCTATGCACGAGACCATTCGTCCGCAGCCCGGCATACTGGATATTGCGCTTTATCAAGGCGGAAAGGCGCATGTGTCAGGCGTTGCCAATGCTTTGAAATTGTCGTCGAATGAAAACCCCTTTGGCCCGTCGGATCGGGCAAAAGAGGTGTTTGCCAAGACCGTTCACACACTTCACCGCTATCCAAACACTGACCATCAGAATCTGCGCCAAGCCATCGGTGACGTGCACTGGCTTGATCCTGATCGCATCATCTGCGGTGTCGGATCGGATG
>JBKBOF010000094.1:0-11231 GCA_046294955.1 Paracoccaceae bacterium | reverse complement strand
ATGCGGCACTGTCAAGGTGCGCATACCGTCTTCAACCTCGCCCACGCTGGTGTAGATCGACATCAGCGTAAAGCTGACCCAGCCTGACATCTGCGCAATGCGCATTGCAATCGCGCCCGCCGCCGCGATGGCCCCCGCCGTCGCCTGACCCTGCTGCCACAGCAAGACCGTGCCACCGATCAAAAGCACCGGCAAAACCCCGGCCAGCGTCATCAGAGACAGCCGGAACCACGCCGAAATAACCCCGAACTCAAGGCTTCTTTCGCGAAAAACATCCATTGCCTTGAGGGCGACGCGGTCCTCGAAGGCGGCGTGTGCAAACAGCTTTACCGTCTTGATGTTGGTGATCGTATCCACCACCTGCCCCGACACCATGGCACGGCTTGACGCACGCGCCGCCGAATTCACCCGCACCCGCGGCATGAAAAACCGGATCAGCAGCAAATACAGCAGCAGCCAGACCGCCAGTGCCAGCGCGATTCGCCCGTCGATCGCCACCAGAAAAATGACCGAACCGACAACGCTCGCGAAAGCAAAACAGACGGTATTGATGACCTCGGTCGCCACATCTGTCACGGCACGCGCGGCCTGCATCTGCTTTTGCGCGATGCGCCCTGCGAAATCGTTGTCAAAGAATGTCACCGCCTGCCCAAGCGTCCAGCGATGCAGGCGCGACAGCACCAAAGGCATCACATTGGGTCCGACCACGATACTGTTCGATGCCGCCGATATCCCAAAGGCAAGCGGTCGCAGCACCAGATAGAACACCACAAACAGTCCCATCAAGCCGACATTGTCGGCGAAAAAACGTTCCGTCCCCGAATTCACCGCCGAGTCGATCACCCAGCCCAGAATGACCGCCGACACCACCTCGGTCGCTCCCGCCAGCGACGACAGAGCGCCGGCCACAAACAACATCGGCCAAGAGCCCTTCAGGCACCACCGCATGAAGGGCCAAAGCTCTTGGGGCGGGTTTCCTGTTGCCGGACGAAAGGCATCAATCAGATTACCAAGGCGCTTCAGAGTTGTCATGCCACTGCCTCCTCTAGCCCGATAAATCCGCCCGACTGTCGCGCCCAGAAGCGCGCATAAAGTCCGTTCAACGCCAACAACTCCTGATGTGTTCCCTGTTCAGCAATATGCCCGTCCTCCAGCACCACAATCCGGTCCATAGCGGCAATGGTTGACAGGCGGTGTGCAATCGCGATCACCGTCTTGCCCTGCATAACCCCGTAAAGAGCGTCTTGAATGGCAGCCTCGGCTTCGCTGTCCAGCGCGCTGGTTGCTTCGTCAAGGATCAGGATCGGCGCATCTTTCAGGATCACCCGCGCCAAGGCTACCCTCTGCCTTTGCCCGCCCGACAGCTTGACCCCCCGTTCGCCCACATGAGCATCATAGCCGCGGCGACGTTCGGGGTCTTCCAGCGTCAGGATAAATTCGTGTGCGTCGGCGCGTTTTGCAGCAGCGATCATCTCGGCCTCGGTGGCGTCGGGACGACCATATAGGATATTGTCCCGGACCGAACGGTGCATCAGACTGCTGTCTTGCTGCACCATGCCAATCACCCGGCGCACGCTGTCTTGCGTGACCTGCGCAATATCCTGACCGTCAATCCGGATCACCCCACCCTCGGTGTCGTAAAACCGCAAAAGCAGCTTGACGAGGGTCGATTTGCCTGCCCCTGACCGACCGACGACGCCTATCTTTTCGCCCGCTTGCACAGTCAGGTTCAGCCCCTGCAAACCACCCGACCCACGGCCATAGTGGTGGCTGATGTTGTCCAGACCGATCTGGCCCGTCTTGAAATCCAGCGGCGTTGCATCGGGCAGATCGACCAGATGGATGGGTTGGGTGATTGTCTCCATCCCTTCCGCAACAATGCCCAGCGCCTGTACCAGAGAGGTAAAGGCCCACATGATCCAATAGGTCATATTGTTCAGACGCAGCACCAATGCGGTTGCAGCGGCCACCGTTCCGACCGTTGCCTGTCCATCATACCACAGCAAAAGCGCCCAGCCCGTCACGCCCACAATCAACCCGCCATTCAGAACTGTCAGGGCCAGATCCATCTTGGTGACGATCCGCATTTCCTTTGCAAAGGTGCTGCGGGCATGTTCGATTGCCTCCTTGGCATAGGATATTTCCATGTCGTGATGCGCGAACAGCTTGACCGAGTGGATGTTGGTATAGGCATCCACCACACGCCCAGTCACCGCAGAACGGGCGTCAGAGCTTGCCTTCGCCGCCGGCCCGGCCCGCGTGACCGTCCATTGCACCAAGGCGCCATAAAGCACGAACCAAATGATCAAGGGCACCAACAGCCTCAAGTCGGCATCGGCCAGCATGATCGCCGCACCCACCACGGTCACGCTGGCAAAGGCCACGGCGTCAAAGGTCTGAAATACGGCGTCACCCGCCGCAGGCGGCGTCTGCATGATCCGGTTTGCGATCCGGCCGGCAAAATCGCTTTCAAACCAACCGACCGGTTGGCGAATTACATGACGATGCGCCCGCCAGCGGATCATGGTGCCAAAGTTCGGCAGAATGGTGTTGTGCAGCAGCGCCACATTGGCGACCAACAGGATTGGCCGCAATATCAGGACCGCCGCCCCGACCGCCAAAATCTCGGCCCCGTGGCTGGTCCAAACCTCTTGCGGCGCGGTGCTGGCCAGCAGGTCCACCAAGCGACCCACATACCAGATCAGAGCTACATCCGCAAAAGCTGACACCACAGACAAAGCCGCCGTAACCACAAAAACCCCGCGAAACGGGCGCATGTATTGCCGCAAAAACGGCCACAGCTTACGCGGTGGCGTATCGGTCTGCTCGTAAGAACCATAGGGGTCCACGAGCCGTTCAAAAAAAGAGAACACGGGAAAAACCTCTCGCGCGGTACTTGCAGGATATAACGTCAAATAGAGCCAAGGAAAACCGCCTAGGCCAGAAGCTGTTCTTTCGTCAGCATCAGGTCGCTTGCCAACCAGCGATTTTTGACGTCCTGAAGTCGCGCGCCCAGCGCTGCCCCCTGAAGCTTGGCCATCAGGTCGGCCGCACGGACCGGACATTCGGCCAGCGCACCCCGGGCAATTTCGGCCTCCCAGTCCGATGGTATGGGCTGCTCAAGCAATGCGGCACGCACCAGCACAACATCTGTCGCCACTGCGTCACCCAACAGGTAGCCCAGCGCCGCCGGGCTACGATTTGTGCCAACATTGTCTCTGATGTGGTGTATTTCAGCAGCCTCTTGCCGCGACAGACGTAACCGTTCGGGCAGATCGTGGCCACCCAGAAGCGCAAGGCGCCGCTGCCACCGCGGGGATCGCGCGCCTTCAAGGTGGACCAGGGGCGCAAGTCCGCGCGGGTCGGCACCCGGAAGCGCCACGGACAGAACTCCGGCCGCAGCCATCGACGCGATAGCCGGTGCTGGATTGGTTGCGGCCAAAAGCTTTTGGATCTCGGCACCCAGTCTTTCGTGCGACAGCGTGTCGATCTGATCGGCCGCTTCGGCGCAGGCAGCCAGACCATCCGGGTCAATCCCGGCTGACGGATCGCCAAAATGCGCATAGAACCTGAAAAACCGCAAGATGCGCAGATGATCTTCCGCAATCCGGTCGGAGGCCGCGCCAATAAACCGGATACGCCGCATCCGCAGGTCAGGCAGGCCTCCCAGTGGGTCAATCACCACGCCTGACCGGTCTGCGTATAGTGCGTTCATCGTGAAATCGCGCCGCGCAGCATCTTCCTCGACCCTATCGGAAAAAGCGACAACCGCGTGGCGGCCATCGGTTTCCACATCCCGGCGAAAGGTCGTCACTTCATGCGCGTGACCCTCGGCGATGACGGTCACCGTTCCATGGGTGATTCCGGTCGGGATCACCCGAAATCCGGCTGATCGCGCCAAGTCAGACACGGTTTCCGGTACAGCATCCGTCGCAATATCAATATCCGCGACCGGAACGCCGATCACCGCATTGCGCACGCATCCCCCAACAAACAAGGCGCGGTATCCGGCTTTTTCCAGCGTCTGGCACACAGCTTGTGTTCCGGGGTGGTCAATCCAGTTGCCCGCAATCTTCACGGTTCCACCCTCTCCGCAAGCCCGCGCAGGATGCGCGCGGTTGCGCCCCAGATGTAATAGGGGCCATATGGCGCCGCATAATAATGCCGCCACTGTCCCATCCATCGACGCCGTTCGACTGTAAAACTGGCGGGGTCCAGAACGTGCCGCAAGGGAACCGAAAACACCTCTTCAACCTCGCCCACCTCTGGAACTGGCAAAAAATCGTCTCTGATCAGGCCCAATACTGGCGTCATGGAAAACCCGGTGACCGTTTCATGCGCTGGCAAATTGCCAAGAACTTCAACCGCCGATACTGGCAGGGCTATCTCTTCCATCGCCTCGCGCAAGGCTGCGGCTTCCACCGAGGCATCGCTTGCTTCGACTTTCCCACCCGGAAAGGCGATCTGCCCGGGGTGATGTTTCAAATGTGAAGCGCGCTTGGTCAAGATCACCCGCAAGCCTTCTGGGCCACGCCAAACCGGGATCAAAACACCCGCCGGACGCAACACGCGGCCGGGCGGAAGTTGGATACCAGGATTGAGATCAAAATCGGACGACCCGCCTGCCGAACGTTGCACGGCCCGGATCAGACGGGCAAGGTCATCCATTCTTGCCCTCAAAGCCAAGGGTCTTGGGGTCCAATTCGTAATGCGCGCTGCAAAACTGGCAATCCGCCGTCACCACGCCTTCGGGCGTTGTCATCTTGCGGATGTCGGATTGGGAATAGATCGACATCGTGTTGCGCACCTTGTCCTCGGAACACGAGCAACCGAAGCGAATCGGTTGTGCCTCGAAGACACGCGGACCCTCTTCGTGGAAAAGGCGCACCAGCAACTCGGACGGTGACACCTGCGGTCCGATCAGTTCAATGTCCTCGACCGTGTCCAGCAACATGTTCGCGCGGGTCCAGTTTTCGCCCTCTTCCCCCGCCAGAATGTCGGTATGCAGCAACAGTCCACCTTCGCCGGACCCACCCTCGGCCGCGACGCTCATGCCGACCTTGGGCATGTGCTGCAACATGACTCCGCCGCCGCGCCAGTGCGACGCGCGACCCGGTTCCGTACTTTGCCCGAATGTAAGGGAAAACCGCGTCGGAAGTTGTTCTGACTGTGCAAAATAAGTCTCTGCACAAGCGGAAAGGGAATTTCCGGCAATCGGGGTAAAGCCCTGATACGGCACCATGCCCTGTCCCTGATCCAGCATGACAGCAAAATAGCCGCTGCCAATTTGGCTGAAAGGGTCCGCTGCCGCATCCAGACGCTCGGCATCATAGCTGGCATAGGCACGAATCCGAGCCGGCTCGCCCTCGTCGGTCGGACCGTAATAATCCGTCGCAATCAGGCGCGCAGGACCATTGCCACGAATTTGCAGGCTGAGCTTCCAGCGCAGCTTGACCGACTGGCCGATCAGCGCCGTCAGCAAGGCCGCTTCGGCCACCAAAGCTTCGATCTGCGGCGGATAGTTGTGTTGCGACAAAACCTGCTCAAGCACGCCATCAAGCCGTACCACGCGGCCGCGGATGTCGGACAGGTCAAGTTGAAATGGCAGGACGGTATCGTCCCATGCAATCTGCGAACCAAGCGTCATAGGGTTTCCTTAGCGAGCCAAACTTGGCATACCGCGCCTATATAGGCAGAGCAACGCCACGACCAAGGGGAAGACACATGCGGCGCTACGGCGAAGCGGTGAAATACGGCCAAAGATACCGCCCAAGGCCCGGCGTCTATGCCGTTCTTTTAAACGGCAATCGGGTTCTGACAACCCATCAGGCAGAACCAACACCAGAATTCCAACTGCCCGGCGGCGGAATTGATCCCGGAGAACACCCTGTTGCTGCCCTGCACCGGGAGGTGTTTGAAGAAACAGGCTGGAAAATCGACATCGTCCGGAAGATGGGTGTGTACCGACGTTTCACATACATGCCCGAATACGACAAATGGGCCGAAAAGATCTGTGCGATCTATCTGGCGCGTCCAATTTTGCGTCTTGGCCCACCGTCAGAGGCCGGACATACCGCCGTCTGGATGTCAGCCCGCCAAGCTTTAAACCGAATAACCAATGACGGGGACCGCGCCTTTCTGGCACGGGCTTTGCGCGGTCAATCGCCGCGGTAGTCGAACAATAGCCCCGACACATCATCCGGAAAATCCTCGGACCCCATATGGGCTGCCAGATCCCAGATCAAAGCGTCAAGCAGTTGTGTGCTTTCAAGGCCGCGGTTCTTGTAAAGCAGTCTTTCCAACCCGTCCTCGCCCAACTCGTCACCCTGCCGGGACGGGCATTCGGTCACACCATCCGACAAAAGGAAGAGCCTGTCGCCGGGAAACAGCCGTGCCTCGACCCTGTCATGCCGGGCATCGGCAAGCAAGCCGATGGGCAGCCCACCCTCCCCAAGCCGGTCAATATGCCCTGTCTTGCGCAGGATCAGCGGGTAGGGATGCCCGGCTTGCACCAAGGACACTTCGCCCGAGATCAAGTCCACCTGTGCATAAGCCATGGTGAAATACTGATCAACCTGCAGATCCTCAAGCATGGTGCGGTTAAAGCGGGCCGCAACTTCTTCTGGAGGCAGGGCGTCAAACTTGCCATCCGGACGGCGCTTCAAAGCAAGGTTCTGGTCGGGCGACGCACCAGAGAGATATCCCGCAAGGCGTGCCGTCATCATCGCGGAGGCAACCCCGTGACCAGACACGTCAACCGAATACAGCGCGACCCGCGTGGCATCCAACTCGAAGAAACCAGCCAGATCACCGCCCACATGACCTGATGGGCGTAAAAACAAGGTGGCCGCACCACGCCGCCAGTCCCGGAACCGGTCACGCACAAGGGTTTGCTGCAGCTTCCGGGCCTCGATCAGATCGCGGTCCACGGTGTCATGCGCTCTTTGCAATTCGGCAAGTGTGGCCGCCAGAAGATGGTTCTTCTTCACCAACTCCTTGTGCATGCCGACAATTCTTTGCCCCGCACGCAGCCGTGCCCGCAATTCGTCAGCAGACACCGGTTTCGTGAGAAAGTCGTCTGCCCCAGCCTCCAACCCGTTGGCGATTTCTGCCTTTTCGGATTTCGAGGTCAGCAGGATGAAATAGGCATAGCTTTCCTGTCGCAAGGCCCGGAATGCATGACATAGATCCGGACCGGTCATGCCATCCATCATCCAGTCCGACACGATGATGTCGAATTCCGATGCCCGGCAAACCGACAGCGCTTCTTCACCCGACGCCGCCTCTGACACGTCATATCCCCAGCGCGACAGGGACATGGCAAGCATCATCCGCTGCGCCTTACTGTCATCCACCACCAGCACGCGCAGGGGCAGGTCGGGCGCAAGCGTGCGCCCGGTCAAGCCGTTACTGGTCAGGGTCATCAGGGTCATTGTGTCATTGCCTGTTTTTCACAGGCTGACTTCAACCCGCCTCACCTTAAGGACCGGTAAAATGTAAAACTTTCAACGCTTGCGTAATTTGCACCGGCAGTCGGTGACAAAGCATTAAGGGATGCGCCTGACACTCTGTCGCGAGGCGACACGCGTCGCGGTGCCAAGGGTGGGTAGCGTAATGATTGACTGGGCCAGGGTTCATGAGTTGCGGTCGGAAATCGGGGCAGACGATTTTGGAGATGTCGCCGCATTGTTTTTGGAAGAGGCGGATGAGGTTGTAGGCCGGCTGTCCCATCTGACAGACGCCGCCTCTATGGAGCGCGATCTTCACTTTCTGAAAGGATGCGCGCTGAATCTCGGGTTTTCAGAGCTTGCCAAAATCTGCCAAAGTGGTGAACGGAGGGCGGCTTCAGGGATAACAGATATATTTATGTCCGATGTGGCTGGCGTATATTCGCAATCGCGCACCGCGTTCCTGAACGGGATGAAGGCGCTTGCCGCCTAAATCAGAAACTCTGACAGAATCCCGTCGTTAGTGATGTCTCGATAAGGAAAAGCTGCCTGCTCTAGTCGCGCAAACAAGCGCGTGAAATTGTCGGGAGATTTCGTTTCGATTCCAATCAGGACGGACCCAAAATTGCGGGCCGATTTCTTTAGGTACTCGAACCGGGCGATGTCATCTTCGGGGCCGAGCATTTCCAGAAACTCCCGCAGGGCACCCGGCCGCTGAGGCATGCGCAGGATGAAGTACTTTTTCAGTCCAGCAAAGCGTTGTGCGCGTTCCTTCACTTCCGGCAGCCGTTCAAAATCAAAATTCCCACCCGATGTCACGCAGACCACTGTCTTGCCCCGGATAGACTCGACCAGTTCGGGCAGGACATCAACTGACAAAGCGCCCGCAGGTTCAAGAACGATGCCTTCGACATTCAGCATGTCCAGCATGGTGATGCAGATCCGGTCCTCAGGTGCCAGAATCACCTGGGCTGGATCCACCCATTTCAACATCTGATAGGTCTTGTCACCAAGACGCGCCACGGCAGCACCATCGACAAAGCTGTTTACCTCTTTCAGCGTCTCAGGATGCCCTGCGTGCAAGGCCGCCAGCAGCGACGCCCCGCCCAAAGGTTCCACAAAGCGATAGTCCGTGTCCGGTGATACAGTGTGCATGTAAGCCGTCACGCCGGAGGACAGGCCACCGCCGCCGACCGGCAAGATCACCAAGTCCGGTTCAGATCCAAGCTGATCCAGAATCTCGACCCCCACCGATGCCTGCCCCAGAATCACGTCATCGTCGTCAAACGGTGACAAGAAATAGGCCCCTTCGTCGGAACAGAACGATTTTGCCGCCGCTAGGGTCTGGTCAAAATAATCGCCTGTCAAAACAATCTGCACCAGATCCGCGCCAAAGATCCGCGTCTTGTCGATCTTTTGCTGCGGGGTTGTGACCGGCATGAAGATCGTCCCCTGCACCCCGAAATGGCGACAGGCATAGGCCACCCCTTGCGCATGATTGCCAGCACTGGCGCATACGAAATGCTCTTGGCCGGGCTGAGTCTCGCGCACCTTGCGCATTGCGGTGAATGCACCGCGCAACTTGTAGGACCGCACCGGTGACAAATCTTCGCGCTTGAGCCAGATGTCCGCATCATAGCGCTGCGACAAGTGGTCGTTGCGTTGCAGGGGTGTAGGCTCAAACAGATCGCGCAAGGCGTCTGTCGCAAGGCGGGCGTGAGTTGCAAAATCGATCATGCCTTTGGATGCCGCAGCGTGACCCGTTTGGCAAGCGCGTCGATTTTGTATCCGATACGCTGTGTTTCTTGCCCTTTCCCGCTTTTCGCCTTATGCCCGCGCAAATTCCCAAAGGGAGCGTTCCAATGTCGAAACCCAAAAAAGTGGTCCTTGCCTATTCGGGCGGGCTGGATACCTCGATCATCCTGAAATGGCTACAAACGGAATATGGGTGCGAGGTGGTGACCTTCACCGCCGATCTTGGCCAAGGCGAAGAACTGGAACCCGCCCGCGAAAAGGCCGTCCTGCTGGGAATCAAACCTGAAAACATCCACATCGTTGATGTGCGAGAGGAATTCGTGCGGGACTTCGTGTTTCCGATGTTCCGCGCAAATGCGGTATATGAAGGCTTGTATCTGCTGGGCACGTCGATCGCACGGCCACTGATCTCGCAACATCTGGTGCGTATCGCCCATGAAACCGGCGCGGATGCGGTGGCCCATGGCGCGACGGGCAAGGGCAACGATCAGGTCCGGTTCGAACTTTCTGCTTATGCGCTTGATCCCTCGATAAAGGTGATCGCGCCCTGGCGCGAATGGGATCTGACCAGCCGTACAAAACTTCTGGAATTTGCCGAAGCAAACCAGATTCCGATTGCCAAGGACAAGCGCGGCGAAGCGCCGTTCAGTGTGGATGCCAACCTTCTTCACACATCGTCTGAAGGAAAAGTTCTTGAAAATCCGGGCGACGAACCGCCTGCTTACGTTTGGCAACGCACTGTGGATCCAGAGGCCGCCCCCGATACCCCGGAAATGGTGGAGATCACGTTCGAACGCGGCGATGCTGTTGCGATCAACGGTGAGCAGATGTCGCCAGCGACGATTTTGACCAAGCTGAACGAGCTGGGCGGCAAGCACGGTGTCGGCCGGCTGGATCTGGTCGAAAACCGCTTTGTGGGCATGAAGTCGCGTGGCGCCTATGAGACGCCGGGCGGCACCATCCTGCTGGAAGCGCACCGCGGGATCGAACAGATCACACTTGATTCAGGTGCGGGTCACTTGAAGGACAGCATAATGCCGCGCTATGCGGAGCTGATCTACAACGGCTTCTGGTTCAGCCCGGAACGCGAGATGTTGCAGGCTTTGATCGACAAATCACAAGATCATGTTTCCGGCACGGTGCGCGTAAAGCTTTACAAAGGTTCCGCCCGGACGGTGGCGCGGTGGTCGGACCAAACGCTATATTCAGAAAAGCATGTGACCTTCGAAGAAGACGCCGGCGCCTATGACCAAAAGGACGCTGCTGGCTTTATTCGCCTGAACGCGCTGCGCTTGAAACTGATTGCAACGCGCAACGCCCGCGTGGCGAAAAACGGCTAAAGTTTGTGGTGCAGCAGATGTTCATAAGAGGGCAGCGCTGCATCACTAAGCCGTTGGAAATCCGCTGACAGTTTGGGCAGATCCGCTTCTGCGGCGCCGAAACCCGTCGATTTGTGCACTTCGCCATACCAGTGCGGGGCCCATATGCCGTCATAGAGTTTGGGGCCCACGGGCCATGAGAGCATTCTTTCCGTAAAAGCGATGCCCAGTGCAAGACACAGACGGGTCAATGTACCCTTTGGGTCGGCACGGACGTCGGCCGAATCAACGACCATTGGTGCATGGCCAAAGAAATCCGCCACATGATCGAAGAGCGCCGCCTGTTGGACAAAGCCGATATCCGACAGCGTCGGTGTTTCGCGCTTTTTGGCATAGCTGGCGACCACGCGGGCCGGATGGCGGATCAAGAACACATTTGACAACTGACGCAGAAACCCGAGGTCCCAATCCGGTAACATGTGAAGAGTCATGTGCTTTTGATAGAAAAGGCTCTGACCTTGCGGATTTGGGCCAAGACAGAGCCTTGCGACCTCTGATGGATCCGACGACTGCGAAGCGATGACGTCGCGCCGCATGGGGTGCTCAAGCCCCGTTTGCGTCAGATATGCGGCATAAAAGGGTTCATCCAGCACGGCACAATCACCCCGCGCGGCGAAACTGTACTTGATCGCTGTGGTAAGTTTGCGCG
>JBKBOF010000093.1:0-11243 GCA_046294955.1 Paracoccaceae bacterium | reverse complement strand
GCCGCCGCGAGGCTGGCGAGGCGCTGGACCCTGCCGGTGTTGCCGGAGTGATCTTTCGCCAGAAAGACCGGCAGATCCCGTCAATGGCCGCTGTGGTGGTGGTGTTTTTCCTGTTCTGGAACTTTCTGGGCCATATGATCTTTGCGGTCTTTCTGGGTAATGCGACCATGACCAACATCACCTCAAGCCTTGAGGTATTCCGCACCCCGCAGGGTATAATGATGCTTGTCGTTGGCACGGCTGTGGGGGCGGCGTTCGCAGGAACCTTGTTTGCATTGACCGTGATCAGTCTGCCATATCTGCTGGACCGGGAAGTGGATTTCATTACGGCAATGATCACCAGCTTTTCTGTGGTAACCCACAATCCCGGCACGATGCTGATCTGGGGCCTTCTGATTTCGTCGTTGCTGTTTGTCGGCATGGCCCTGTGGTTCCTGGGGCTGTTTGTGGTCTTGCCGGTGTTGGGCCACGCCACATGGCACTTGTATCGCCGCGCGCTGTCGTTTGACGGGGCGTGAAATGCAAAAGGCGCGCCAGTGGGGCGCGCCTTTGTTCGGTCAGGACGCGAGGTCCATCAGACACCGTCTTCGGGCTTTGTCGCCGGGGGCGCCAGTTGCGCCTGCGGGATAGGTGCCGAGATGCGTCCCTGTGCCAGCGGGTCTTCCTGACGCTGGACCGAGCCTTCGAAATGCGCACCTGATTCGATTGCGATGGTTTTGTGGATGATATCGCCTTCGACCCGCGCGGTGGCGGTCAGACGCACCTTGAGTCCGCGGACACGGCCAATCACTCGGCCATTGACGACGATATCATCAGCGACAATCTCGCCCCGGATCGTAGCACTTTCGCCGACGGTCAGCAGATGGGCGCGGATATCACCTTCGACCGTACCTTCGACCTGAATGTCGCCGGTGGTGCGCAGGTTGCCCACGATCGTCAGATCCGACGACAGGATGGATGCAGAGACTTTGCCCTTGGGGGCCGAAGGCGTGAAGTCCATGGTCGGTTTCAAAGCCTGAGTTTCGGGGGCCTTCAGCTTGTCATCTGCCTTTGGCCCGGGTTCATTGATTCGGCTCTTAGAAAACATGGTTCGCTGCCTTTATGAAGGTCATCGGATTCACGGCTCTGCCGCCGATGCGGATTTCGTAATGGAGGTGGGTCCCGGTGGACCTGCCTGAATTGCCCATATCACCGATCCGGTCGCCGCGCGATACCCTATCGCCAACGTTCACGCGGATCGCAGACAAGTGAGCATAGCGCGTTTCAAGACCGAATTCATGTCTGATCTTTATCAGACGACCATAACCCGAAGACCAGCCCGCATGTGTCACCACACCATCGGCGGTGGACAGGATCGGCGTACCATAGGCCCCCGCCATGTCTGTGCCTTCGTGCATCCGCGCGCCCCTGCCCAACGGATCATTGCGCCCGCCAAACCCGCTGGTGTAGCGGAAACTGCCCTTCACAGGCATCGCGAAAGGCGTCTTGAAGGCCGCCAGCCGATACAAATTCATCCGGTCCAGACCCTGCAGAATCGCATTGGCGCGAATCTCGTCACTGGTCGACTCGGAACTTTTGGTCGAAACCGTGAGCGGGGTCAGTGGCCCGCCCTGACCGGAATAGCCCCGGCGGACTTGCCGAAGCAGATCATCAGGTGACATGCCGGCATCGCGGAACATCTTGTCGAGCGGTTCCATGGAGACGCTGACCGCCTCTTCCAGCTTCTCGAAAATCTCGTTGTTGCGGGCTTGCAGTGCCTTTTTCTCGGCCATGATTATGGAAACACGTTCGGCTGATTTTTCTGCGGCCCCTTCCATCAGATCGCGTTCCTGTGCCGTGTTGGACAGGGCATCGGCCAGGATATCCACGGTCGCCAAAGCATCCTTGGCCCGCCCCGCGTCTGTCTTGACCGCGCCGTTTTGAGACACAAAAGCCACGCCAGCAGCTTCGGCCTGCACACGGGCTTCGTCACGTTCCTTGATGGTGCGGCGCAGAGTGTTCTGGATCACGTCGATCCCGGTTTCCAGCTCACGTCGGCTGTCTTCGGAGGCAAGCAGGCGGGCCTGCATCTCTGCGACCTGTTTCAGGGCAAGGTTGAAACGCTCTTGCGCACCGGCAGCTTCATCCGCGCGCGCATCCCGATCCTGGCTCAGGTTGTTCAGACGTTGCTCATACAGGGTTTGTTGCCGAAGAGCCTGATCGCGACCGGATCCGGCACTGATTGAATCCATCAAGATGATCGCCGTCGCCAGAATGGTCCATGCGACAACGATGGTTCCGCCCGCCATGGCAACAGCCTGTGTCACCGGCCGAAGGCGTATGAACCGGGTTTCGGTATCGGATTTCAGGAACAGGCGTTGTTCGGGAAATCGTCGCTCCAGGAAAAGGTTGATGCGATAAGACAGTCTGGTGATCACAGGGAACGGTTCCGTTCGTAACCTCGGGGACGGGCGGATTGCCAAGCGCCATGGCGGGCATTCCACCGTTTCTGATTAGCCAGCGCTTTACAGTATCGCAACATTTTTGACCGGACGCCGCGCGGATCTTGCCATTTCCTCCGGCATGTCGGCAATTTCTCGCCTACTTTCGGACATGCTGGTCAGGGTCGGCGTGGCATTTCTTCAGCCAGCGGCCAATAAAAATCGAGGGGCAATCCGGCGTCGGCACGCTTTTCGTCGTTGAAAGGTGGCTTCAGGGTGCCATGAAAATATGTGCGAACCAAAGTGTGGAACACCTCTTTGGGATCCGTGCCGTCCCGCCCGCAAAGCCAGTTGAACCACTTCGACCCATAAGCAACGTGGCCGACTTCTTCGGCGTAGATGACTTCCATCGCAGCGACAGGCCCGCTTTCGCCGGCCTTGCGAAAAAGGTCGATCATGCCCGGCGTCACGTCCAGCCCGCGAGCTTCCAGCACCATCGGGACCACGGCCAGACGGCCATGCAGATCGCGGGCCGTGTCCGACGCCGCCCGCCACATTCCGGCATGGGCGGGCATGGCACCATAGTGACTGCCCAAAGCCTGCAGGCAATCGCTGATCAGGGTAAAATGTTTTGCTTCTTCGTCAGCCGCCTTCACCCAGTCGTCATAGAACCCGACGGGCATGGGGTGGTCGGTAAAGCGGGCAATGATATCCCAGTGCAGATCCACTGCGTTCAGTTCGATATGGGCCACCGCATGCAACAGCGCGATCCGGCCGGTGGGCGATCCGGGCCTGCGTCTCGGCACATCGCGCGGGTCAAGCAGTTCGGGCAGGTCAGGCCGCGATGGGACATCCGGCGGCGCGGCCTTGCCGATGGGCAGCGGGCTGCCAGCAGCGCGCGCGGCAAACCACGCGCTGGCATGGGCGCGTGACAGGGCCGCTTTTGCCCGCGGGTCGGCTGTGGTCAGAACCTCGACGGCCCGCTCGGCAAGGCTTTGCATCACAGGGACTGTGCGGCGGCCAGCACCTCGTCGGCATGTCCCTTGACGCTGACCTTGTTCCAGACCCGTGAAAGGGTGCCATCGCCTGCGATCAGAAACGTTGTCCGCTCGACGCCCATGTAGGTTTTGCCATACATGCTTTTCTCGACCCAGACCCCGTAATCTTCGCAGGTGTGGCCGCTCTCGTCGCTGGCCAGAATGATCGACAGCCCGTGCTTCTTGCAGAATTTGTCATGCGCCTTGACGCTGTCCTTGCTGATCCCGATCACCGTGGTGTCGGCGGCGGCAAACTCTGCCACGCGGGCACTGAAATCCTGCGCTTCCAGTGTGCAGCCGGGGGTGTCGTCCTTTGGGTAAAAATACAAGACCACCTTGCCGGGGCGCAAGCCTGACAGGCTCACGGACCCATCGCCATCACGTGGCAGGGTGAAATCCGGGGCAGAAGTTCCGACAGCGGGGGTTTGGGAAGTCATTTGGGCATCTCCTTGCCATTCGGGTCACGACCCTTTGCGTTTTAGTTGCCGATCCGCGAAGATAAAGGCAAGCCCACGCAACAAGTGGGACAAGGGGCATAGTTTGGGCGGAAGGGCAATGGCGCGATGACCGAGATGTCAGCGCAAGGCGACCCGATCGGGGCAGAGGAGAAAGGGGCAAAGCGTCCCTTGCATCGGCGTGCCGCGCGGCGTGCGGGCCGTGCCGGGTTGGTGATGCTGATCGTTCTGGTCTTGATGGCCGGGGCGTCGGTCCTTGGCGTTCTTGCGTTGACCGGAAAACCGATCCGACTTCCGGTCTGGTCGGTGGCCGAAGTGGAAACCCGGGTCAATGCTGCCATGCAGGATGTTCTGCCGGGGGCGGCAGTTTCGGTGGGGGCCATCGAAATCACGTTGGATCAGGACTGGACACCCCGGCTGCGGCTGGAGGATTTGCGCTTGATGCAAGGTACGGGCGGCACCTTGCTGGCGCTGCCCGATGTGCGGATGAGTTTTGATGCTGCGGCCTTTGTCACCGAACGCGCACTGCGCCCTGCGTCGTTGCGTGTGATCGGTGGTGCGGTCACGCTCAGCCGCCGGGTGGATGGCAGTCTGGACCTGCGCATCGGGGCCTCGGGGTCTGCGCCACCGATCAACGGGTTGGCCGATCTGTTTGCCCAGATCGACCGTGCCCTAGAAGCCCCGCTGTTGTCGCGTCTGGACAGGATCGACGCCGAAGCCGCCAGCCTGACGCTGGAGGATGCCCGCCTTGGTCGGACATGGACCGTCGGTGATGGCCGGATCACGTTGGAAAACCGCGATGACGCGCTTGCGGCAGAAGTGGGACTGACGCTGGCCTCGGATGCTGGGGTGCCTGCGCAGGCTCTTCTGACGATGGTTCGGCCCAAAGGGCAGACGCAGTTGCGCGTGACTGCGGCGGTCGAAGGCGTGGCGGCGACCGATATCGCAGCGCAGACCCCGGTTCTTGGCTGGCTTGGGGTGCTGGATGCGCCGATTTCGGGCCGGATTTCGGCCGAGATCAGCGATGTCGGATTGACGGCCCTGTCGGCGCAGATGTCGCTGGGGACCGGCGCGCTGCGGCCCGATCCTGCCGCCCGCCCCATCGGGTTTGACAGCGCGACGCTGTCGCTTGGCTATGATCCGGACCGGGGCAGGGTGATGATCACCGATCTGTCGGTGGACAGTGCGACGCTGCGACTTCGGTCAACGGGCCACTCATATCCTTTGGGCGATGGTGGTGATATTCTGACTGGCCCCTTGGGCCGGCGATCTCCGGCAGGCTTTCTGGGGCAGGTCCAGATCTCCGAGGCGCAGATCGACCCCGAGGGTCTGTTCGAAAGTCCGTTGCGGTTCACCGCTGGGGCGATGGACGCCCGGCTGACGCTTGATCCATTCCGGCTGGACATCGGGCAGGTGTCGCTGGTCGAGGAAACCGGGCGGCGCCTGTCGCTGGCAGGGCGGGTCGATGTGTTGCCAGCCGGGTGGCAGGTGGCATTGGATCTGGGACTGGATGCCATCGCGCATGACCGCCTGTTGCAGCTTTGGCCGAAAAGTGCGGTGCCTGCGACGCGCGACTGGGTAGGCCAGAACGTTGCGCAGGGCCTTTTGACTAACGTAAAAGCTGCCTTGCGCGTCACGCCGGGACAGGACCCGCGTCTTGCTTTGGGCTATGAATTCGACAAGGCCGAGGTGCGGTTCCTGCGGACCTTGCCACCGATCCGCAACGGCAAGGGACGGTCGTCCATCGAAGGGCTGGCCTATACTGTTGTGCTGGACGACGGCACGGTCGAAGCCCCCTTGGGGGGGCAGATTGACGTGGCAGGATCGGTGTTCACGGTTCCGGATGTCACGGCGAAACCGGCCCGGGCCGAGATCCGCCTGCGCAGCGAAAGTTCCCTGACGGCCGCTCTGTCGCTGTTGGACATGCCGCCGTTTGGCTTCATGACCAAAGCAGGACGCGACCCTGACATGGGGCAGGGTCGCGCTGTGATGGACACGCGGCTGTCCTTGCCCTTGGTCCGAAGGATCGAGGTAAAGGATGTGTCTTATGATGTGCGCGGGCAGATCCTCGGGCTGTCGTCGGATCAGCTGGTGCCGGGTAAGACCATCACTGCCGACGGGCTTACCCTGACCGCAAACCCTGCCGGTTTGCGCATCGAAGGACCGGGGCGGATCGGAACGGTGCCGTTTGACGTGGCATTCACCCAAGGCTTCGGGGCCGAGGATACCGGTAGAAGCCGGGTGTCGGGCACGGTGACGCTGTCGCCTGCAACCGTGTCGGAATTCGGTCTTGGGCTTCCACAGGGCATGGTCAGCGGATCGGGCCGCGCCGACGTGGTCATTGACTTGCAGCGCGGCGCGCCCGGCCGATTGCGGCTGACGTCAGATCTGGACGGGATCGGCCTTGCCCTGCCGCCTGTTGCGTGGACCAAACCGGCACGGTCACGCGGCAAGCTGGAGGTTGAGGCCGTTCTGGGCACGCCGCCGCAGATATCCCGTCTGGTGATTGAAGGTGGCGGGCTGAAGGCCGAGGGCGCAATTTCGCTGCGTCCAGATGGTGGTTTGGACAGCGCAAGATTTTCCTCGGTGCGGTTGAACGACTGGTTGTCGGGGCCTGTGACCCTGACCGGGCGCGGCGCGGGTCGTGCCCCCGATATCGCCGTGATCGGGGGAAGCATTGATTTGCGTCGGTTTGATCGTCCGGCCAGTTCTGGGAGTGCCGCGCAGGCACAAGGGGCCCTGAGCGTAACGCTGGACCGGCTTATCGTCAGCGACGGGATTGCCCTGACCGGGTTTCGTGGCGAATTTTCGCAGCGTGGCGGTCTGAACGGTACGTTCCGGGCCAGCGTCAACGGCTCAGCCCCGGTGACCGGTGCTGCCGTACCATCGCGTCACGGCATTGCCGTGCGCTTGCAATCAGCCGATGCAGGGGCCGCACTGCGGGCGGCCGGCGTCTTTGCATCGGCTCGTGGCGGCACGCTCGATTTGCGGCTGACACCTCGGGCCTCTCCCGGCCAATATGACGGACGCGCCGACATCAGTCGCTTGCGGGTGCGCAACGCCAATGTTCTGGCCGATCTTTTGTCGGCTGTGTCCGTAGTGGGACTGTTGGAGCAACTGAACGGTGAAGGGATCCTGTTCGGCGCGGCCGAAGCCGATTTCATCATTACACCGCAAGCGATCGAGATCACCCGAAGCTCGGCGATCGGTGCCAGTCTTGGGGTGTCGATGGCCGGTCTTTACGGGACGCAGACAAAGCGCCTGTCGATGCAAGGGGTTGTGTCGCCGATCTATCTGGTGAATGGGATCGGCGCGCTTCTGTCGCGGCGGGGTGAGGGTTTGTTCGGCTTCAATTATTCGCTGCGGGGCACGTCGGACAGCCCGCAAGTGCAGGTCAACCCTCTGTCCATCCTCACGCCGGGGATGTTCCGCGAGATCTTCCGCAAACCGGCACCGGTGCTGAGACAAGGCAACTGATGAAACTGTCTGACTTCGACTTTGATCTGCCGGAATCGCTGATCGCGACCCGCCCCGCGCGGCCCCGCACAGCCGCGCGATTGCTGCTTGCACAAGGCGATGCGATTGCCGACCTGACTGTGCGCGACCTGCTGAATGTGCTGCGCCCCGGCGACCGTCTGGTGCTGAACAACACCCGGGTGATCCCGGCGCGCCTGACTGGCACCCGCACGCGTGGTGTCGCCGTGGCAAAGGTCGAGATCACGCTGATGAAGCCCGATGTCGTCGGCTGGTGGGCTTTGGCAAAACCGTTGCGCAAGGTGAATGTGGACGAGGTGATCGTGTTCTCGCCCGACCTGTCCGCCACGGTGGCCGAAAAGTCCGATACCGATTTGCGGCTGGTGTTTAACCTGACGGGCAATAATTTCAACACCGCATTGGCGCAGACGGGCGCCATGCCGCTGCCCCCCTACATTGCCTCCAAGCGTGCGCCCGACGCGCACGACCATGAAGACTATCAGACCGTGTTCGCCCGCCACAACGGCGCGGTTGCAGCCCCCACCGCGTCTTTGCATTTCGATGGTGCCTTGCTGGAGTCGCTGCGCGACCGGGGCGTGGACTTCACCGAAGTCACCCTGCATGTCGGCGCGGGCACTTTTCTTCCTGTCAAGGTCGAGGATGTGACCACCCACAGGATGCATGCCGAATGGGGGCAGGTCACAGCCCGGGCCGCGGATCAGATCAACGCCACCCGTGCGGCCGGCGGGCGGGTGATCCCGGTCGGCACCACCGCACTGCGCCTGATCGAAACGGCGGCACGCTCGGGCCGGGTGGAACCGTGGGAGGGGCCAACAGATATCTTCATCTATCCGGGGTTCACCTTCCACGCCACCGACGCGCTGATCACCAATTTCCACCTGCCGAAATCAACGCTTCTGATGCTGGTGTCGGCGCTGATGGGCAAAGACCGGATGGACCGTATTTACGCGCATGCCATCACACAGGGGTATCGCTTCTTCAGCTATGGTGATGCATCCTTGTTGATTCCCGAAAAGGTGACCGTCCGATGACATTGTTTCAGGCCAAGGCGTTGCCGTCTGGCGCGATCATCCGCTTTGGATCGGCTCAGGCCCGGTTCCGCGCAGCGATCCGAGCCATGCACGCGTTCCGAACGAAGGCACGTTCGAAGGACAAAACCCCATGCTAGGCGTTCTTCGCAACTCGTGGGCGCTGCTGCTGGGGCTTGGTTTGCTGATGCTGGGCAACGGCATGCAAGGCACGTTGTTGGGGATCCGTGGCGGGATCGAGCAATTTTCGACTTTCCAGATGTCCTTGGTGATGTCGGCGTATTTTCTTGGCTTTCTGGTCGGCAGCCGTCTTGCGCCTGACATGATCCGCCGGGTTGGTCATGTGCGGGTGTTTGCTGCGCTTGGGTCGCTGATTTCGGCTGTTTTGATCCTTTACGCGGCGGCTCCCGATTGGATGGTCTGGGCAGCCCTGCGGGTGGTGATCGGATTTTCCTTTTCGGGCGTCTATATCGTGACCGAAAGCTGGCTGAACAATGCGTCCACCAACGAAAACCGTGGGCAGGCGCTGTCGCTGTATCTGATCGTGCAGATGATCGGCATCATTGCGGCGCAATTGCTGCTGAACGTGGGCGATCCGTCAGGCTATATCCTGTTCGTGATTCCGTCGGTTCTGGTGTCGCTGGCCTTTACGCCGATCCTGCTGGCTGTCAGCGAAGCGCCGGCGTTCGAATCGACCAAACCCCTGTCGTTTCGCCGTCTGTACATCGCGTCTCCCCTGGGATGTGTCGGCATGTTCCTGCTCGGTGGCGTGTTTTCTGCCCAGTTCGGCATGGCGGCTGTCTGGGGCACCGAAGCCGGGCTGAGCATTGCCGACCTGACCATCTTTGTATCGGCCATCTATGTGGGCGGGCTGGTGTTCCAATATCCCATCGGCTGGCTGTCAGACCGGATGGATCGCCGCTTTGTGGTGCTGGGTCTGTCGGCTTTTGGCGCGGTGATTCTGATGGTGCCGGTGATCTTCGATGTGTCGTTCCCGGTTCTGGTGTTTATCGGGGCCATGTGTGGCGGTGTGTCAAACCCGCTGTATTCGCTGCTGCTGGCATATGTGAACGATTATTTGGATAAGACCGATATGGCTGCTGCCTCGGCCGGATTGATGTTCATCAACGGGCTTGGTGCGATCTCTGGCCCGGTTATCACCGCCTGGCTGATGGGTCAGATCGGGCCATCCGGGTTTTTCCTGTTCATGGGTATTCTGTTCGGTGCGCTTGCCGCCTACGCTGGCTGGCGGATGACGCAGCGCCGTGAGACGCCGAGCGTGACGGCAGGCTATACCCCCGTATCGCCGACGGCCTCGGTGGTGTCGGTGGAAACCGCCGCCATGGTGGATGCCGAAGATGCGCGTATGAACTGATTTGCATTTCGGCCGCTTGCCTGCCACGCTGCCCCAAACAGGAGGCGCGGATGTCTGACCCGATCGAGGTTCTGGATTTCTGGCTCGGCGAGATCGGCCCCGAGGGCTGGTATGCCGGCAGCGAAGAAATTGACGATTCCTGCGCTGTGCGCTTTGGCGATTTGTGGGCGGCGCTGAACGCGGGCGGGCTGGAGCATTGGGTCGATGGGGTGGTGGGCGCGCTGGCCTATGTCATCATCGCGGATCAGTTTGCCCGCAACATCCACCGGGGCAGGGCCGAGGCGTTTGCAACCGACGCCCGCGCCCGATCCGCCGCTGCGCGTGCCATGGACGAAGGCTGGGACATGCAGGCCCCTGTGCCGGAACGCCAGTTTTTCTACATGCCCTTTGAACATTCCGAAAATCTGGCCGATCAGGATCGCGCCGTGGATCTGATGGCCACCCGGATGGAAGGCGATGCAGACCTGTTGCTGCATGCGCGGGCGCATCGCGACATCATCGCGCGCTTTGGCCGGTTTCCATTCCGCAACACGGCGCTTGGCCGGGACAACACGCCAGAGGAGCAGGTATTTCTGGCGGATGGCGCCTACGCTGCGGTGGTAAAGCAGATGCGCCAAAGCCATGCGCCAGGCGCATAGGCCCCCGGCACAAGCTGCGTTGCTTGGATTTCAAGAATAGTTTAGGGGTAAACCAATTTTTGGAGGGAGAGAAGAATGGCAGCGCAGAGTTTCGATGTGATCGTGGTTGGTGCAGGGCCGGGCGGCTATGTGGCGGCGATCCGCGCCAGCCAGTTGGGCCAGAAGGTCGCGATTGTCGAACGCGAAAATCTGGGCGGTATTTGCCTGAACTGGGGCTGCATCCCGACCAAGGCCATGCTGCGCAGCGCTGAGGTATTCCACCTGATGGAACGCGCCAAGGAATTTGGTCTTGGTGCCACCGGCATCAGCTATGACCTTCCCGCCGTGGTGGCGCGCAGCCGTGCTGTGGCCAAGCAGCTTTCGGGCGGCATCGGTCACCTGATGAAAAAGAACAAGGTGACGGTGCTGATGGGGACTGCGACCCTGACCAAACCGGGAGTGGTTTCGGTGAACACCGACAAGGGCGTCGAGGAGTTGACGGCGAAAAACATCATCCTTGCCACAGGCGCGCGGGCGCGCGACTTGCCGGGGTTGGAGGCTGACGGCGATCTGGTCTGGTCGTACCGGCATGCCTTGGTGGCGTCCCGGATGCCGAAAAAGCTGCTGGTGATCGGGTCGGGGGCCATCGGAATCGAATTCGCGTCCTTCTTCAACACCCTTGGTGCCGATACCACGGTGGTCGAGGTGATGGACCGCATCCTGCCGGTCGAAGATGCCGAAATCAGTGCTTTCGCCAAGAAGCAGTTTGTCAAGCAGGGCATGAAAATCCTTGAAAAGGCTGGCGTCAAAAAGCTG
>JBKBOF010000092.1:1045-11394 GCA_046294955.1 Paracoccaceae bacterium | reverse complement strand
TTCTTTCGACACATCCATCCCGCCCAGCTTTTCCAAGAGCTTGCGGGCGTTGGGTCCGACAACCGCCACTTGGGCATATTGTTCGGTTACGTTGGCGGTGAACACCTGCCAGTCCCACCATTCGCATTGCAGCCAGTCTTCCATCCAGGCATGGATTCGGTCAGCCCCGCCCGAGGTGGTGTGACACAGCCATGTCTGATCGTCGATGCGCGCCACCACCCCATCGTCGGACAAAAAGCCCTGTTCATTGCACATCAAGCCATAGCGGCACTTGCCGACCGGAAGGCTGCTCATCACGTTGGTATAAAGCATGTCAAGAAACCGACCCGCATCCGGCCCCTTCACGATGATCTTGCCCAGCGTGGATGCGTCCAGCAAACCCAGAGCGCCCCGTGTGTTTTTCACCTCACGGTGAACAGCTTGTTCTTGCGTCTCGCCCGGACGTTGGAAGCAATAGGGCCGCCGCCAATGGCCGACGGGTTCAAAAGCGGCGCCGTTCTTTTCGTGCCAGTCGTGCATTGGCGTCTTGCGCAGGGGCTGAAAGATATCGCCGCGCGCCTCACCCGCCAAAGCCCCAAGGGGAACCGGGGTATAGGGCGGGCGGAACGTCGTAGTGCCAACCTGCGGGATTGCGGCGTTCAGACTGTCGGCAAGCACCGCCAGACCGTTGATATTGCTGAGCTTGCCTTGGTCTGTCGCCATGCCAAGCGTGGTATAGCGCTTGGTGTGTTCAACAGATTCATAGCCTTCGCGGGCGGCCAGTTGCACATCGGATACCTTTACGTCGTTCTGGTAGTCCAGCCACATCTTGGCGCGCAGGGCCACGGGCGCGCCCTGCGGCATGATCCAGACCGGCTCCAACGGGCTTTCGGCTGGCACCTCATGCACAGTCGCCTTGGCCTTTTTCGCTTTCAATCCAAGTGCTTTCAGCGCGATCCTGACCTGCGCATCGGCGTCAGAAACCGCGTCGCGCAAGGCCCCGTTCGCGGCACCGGCGGTCAGCACCATGGCGCTGCCGTCATGTCCAAGCGGCGGACGGTCCGCATCTGGGCGGAACATGGCCTGCGCCTCGTCCCAGATCAGTTTGCCGCCGCAATGGCTCCACAGGTGCACCACCGGCGACCAGCCGCCCGACATCGCCACCGCATCGCAGGGCAAGGTGGTGCTGGCCGACCCTTCCCCCGCCTGAAGGCAAATCTCGACAGCCTCGACCCGTTTGCCGCCCTTGACCTTTGCAATGGCCTTGCCAGTCTCAACGCGGATACCCATGGCGCGGGCGCGCTCGGGCAAGGGTCCGGTGACGGTGGCGCGCGCATCAATCACCGCGGCCACCTCCAGCCCGGCCTCTTTCAGCGCGATGGCGGTGCGGTAGGCGTCATCGTTGTTGGTGACAACCACAGTGCGGTCGCCCGGCGATACCGCCCAGTTCACCACATAGTCGCGCACCGCCCCCGCGAGCATCACGCCGGGAATATCATTGCCTGCAAACGACAGGGGCCGCTCGATTGCCCCGGTGGCGGCGATGATCTTGCCGACCCGCATCCGCCACAGGCGATGCTTCGGCCGCCCGTCGCCGGGGGTGTGGTCGGCCAGTTTCTCGTCCAGCAGCACATAGCCGTGGTCATAGGATCCCGCCGCCATGCAGCGCAGCCGCAAGGTCACATTGTCCAGCGCCGACAGTTCTGTCACCGCCGCCGCGATCCAGTCTGCCGCCTCTTTGCCGTCGATCACATCGCCGTCCACCGGTGCGCGGCCGCCCCAATGTGCGGTCTGTTCGACCAACCAGACCCTTGCCCCTGCCCGACCCGCCACCAAGGCGGCCTGCACGCCCGCAACACCACCGCCGACAATCAAGAGATCGCAAAAGGCATAGGCCTGCTCGTAACGGTCGGCATCGCGGTCTTTGGGCGCAGAGCCCAAACCGGCCGACTGGCGTATAATGGGCTCGAACACATGCTTCCACGCCGCGCGCGGGTGAATGAACGTCTTGTAGTAAAACCCCCCCGGCAGGAAGCGGGCGGCGTAATTGTTCAACACGCCCACATCGTAGTCAAGGCTGGGCCAGTGGTTCTGGCTGCGCGCCTCAAGCCCGTCGAACAGCTCGGTCGTGGTGGTGCGCTGGTTCGGCTCCAACCGCGTATCGCGGCCAAGATTGACCAAAGCATTCGGCTCTTCCGCACCAGAGGCCACAATTCCCCGCGGGCGGTGGTATTTGAAGCTGCGGCCCACCAACATCTGGTCATTGGCCAAAAGTGCTGCGGCCAGCGTGTCACCGGCATAACCACGCAAGCGCTTGCCATTGAAGGTGAAGTCAACGGCGGCAGAGCGGTCGATCAGGCGACCACCGGATTTCAGGCGGGTGCTCATTTGTAACCCTTCCAATCTGGGCGCTTGGCCTTGATTTTCGCGACGATGTCGGCGGGGGGCTCGGTGCTTTGCGCCGGATAGGTTCCGAACACCTCCAGCGTGGCTGTGCAGCGCGCGGCAAGAAACCACTTGCCACAGCCATAGGCATGGCGCCAGCGTTCGAAATGCACGCCCTTGGGGTTCTTGCGGGCAAACATATAGTCCTCGAACGCATCATCCGTCGATCCGGGGCCAAAGCGTTTCAGATGCGCCTCGCCACCGGGGGCAAGTTCGGTTTCTTCGGCGCGCACGCCGCAATAGGGACAGTCAAGGATCAGCATGGCACACCTTCGGACATGGAAAAGGCGGGCGCCAGAAAGCGCCCGCCTTGTAACGAGAGTGAAAAATCGATCGCGGGGTTAGTTGCCAGCCGGCGCGGAAGGTGCCGCGTCAGGCGCCGGGGCAACAGGTGTGACGGCCGGAGCAACCGGGTCAGCGGCCGGAGCTGGGGCAACCGGGGCTGCTGCTTCGGGCGCAGGGGCCGGGGCCGGTGCAGGGGCACTGGCTGGCGCTTCGATGGTAACGTTGTTGCTGCCAGCGGGCTGCACCGGAGCGTTGCTGTTTCCCATATAGAACAGCGCGGCGATCCCGACGGCGACAACAGCGCCGCCCAACATCCATGCGAACCAGTTGGTCGAAGATTCGGTCGGCGGGATCTGTGTTGTATGGGTGCTGGTGCTGTGGGTGGGCTGTGCCGGATTGGTGTAAACCGGAGTGGTTTTGGTCGTCGTGGTGTTGAGTGGATCGGCCATTTCTGGATCTCCTTGCAATGGGCAATTGCAAAGTAAACGCCGAGCATGCGGGTTGGGTTCCGGGCGATCATCAATGTGCCACCCCGGCCGCCACGGATTCGTCGATGAACCGCCCCTCGCGGAACCGCCACATGTTGAAGTCTGTCGCAAGTGGCCCCGGCTCGCCCCGCGCCATCAGGTCTGCCATCGCCCAGCCGGAGCCGGGAATCGCCTTGAACCCGCCTGTGCCCCAGCCACAGTTGATAAAGCAGTTGCCCAGCGGGGTTTTACTGATGATGGGTGACCGGTCGCCGGTCATATCTACGATTCCGCCCCATTGGCGCAACATCTTGAGCCTTGAAATCATGGGAAAAGTTTCGATAAGCGCGCGCAGTGTTTCTTCGATGTGCTGGAAACTGCCACGCTGGGTATAGTTGTTGAATCCGTCGGTGCCGCCGCCGATCACCATCTCGCCCTTGTCTGATTGCGACATGTAGCCATGCACGGTGTTGGCCATCACCACCACATCCATGCAGGGCTTGATCGGTTCGCTCACCAGCGCCTGAAGCGCCATCGATTCGACAGGCAGGCGGAAACCCGCCATATCGGCCACCTGCCCCGAATGACCAGCGACCACGATGCCCAGCTTCCGGGTGCCGATGTACCCCTTGGTCGTCTCTACCCCCGTGACTTGCCCGTTTTCCGACCGAACACCGGTGACTTCGCACTGCTGGATAATGTCCATTCCCATGTCGGAACAGGCCCGCGCATAGCCCCATGCCACCGCATCATGTCGTGCTGTGCCACCGCGCGCCTGATACAGCGCGCCGAGGATCGGATAGCGCGGTCCGTCGATGTTGATGATCGGCACCAGATCTTTGACCTGCTGCGGCGTGATCCATTCGGTCACAACACCTTGCAAGGTGTTTGCGTGCACCGTGCGCAGATAGCCGCGCACCTCGTGATGGGTCTGCGCCAGCATCAACAGCCCGCGCGGGCTGAACATCACGTTGTAGTTCAGATCCTGTGACAGCGTTTCATACAGGCTGCGCGCCTTTTCATAGATCGCGGCGGACGGGTCTTGCAGATAGTTTGACCGGATGATCGTGGTGTTGCGCCCGGTGTTGCCGCCGCCCAACCAACCTTTTTCGATAATGGCCACATTGCGGACGCCGTGGTTCTTGCCAAGGTAATAGGCCGTTGCCAGCCCATGCCCGCCCGCCCCGATGATGATCGCATCGTAGGCCGCCTTTGGCGCGGGGGATTTCCACGCCCGCTCCCACCCCTGATGGTGGTTCAGCGCCTCACGCGCGATGGCAAAGACCGAATAGCGTTTCATCTGACCCATACCCCTGGCACTGGCGTCTCTTGTCGCATCCTTACTGAACCGACAGCGCGTTGGTGCCACAGCCGCAAGCGGCACAACAGGGAAAATTGCGACATGGGATCTGTTGGTCTGCGTCCAATTCTCGCCTTTTGTTAGCGGCCCAGACCGCTTACATGGAAATCGACCGAAGAGAAGGACAAGGCAATGTACGTTTGGGGCTTTTGGGCGGCGGTGGCGGTTCTGGTGGTGGGGGTCGCCGCGACGCTGGCCCGCGCCATGTGGAAAGCGCGTGCGGACACCCGTGCCCCGGTGGACTTTGACCTTGCGGTCTATCGCGATCAGTTGACTGAAATCGAACGTGACATCGCGCGCGGCACAATCCCCGCCGACGAAGGCGCGCGGCTGCGCACCGAGATCAAGCGTCGTCTGCTGGAGGCCGACCGCACGGCCCGCAACAGGGTGGCTGTCGTGGACACCAAACCGGGACTTGCCGTTGCGGCACTTGTATCTGTGGTGCTTGTGGGTGCTGTTGCCGTGTATTGGCGCGTTGGCGCGCCGGGATACCCGGATCTGCCACTGAAAGACCGGCTGGCCATGTCCGAAGACATCCGCGCGAACCGCCCGTCGCAGGCCGAGGCCGAAGCGGGAACCACGCTACCCGCCGCCCGTACCGATGTTGACCCCACATTTCTTGACCTTATGGAAAAGCTGCGCGTGGCCGTGCAACAGCGCCCAGACGAACTGACGGGACTTGAGCTTTTGGCCCGCAACGAGGCCGCCTTGGGCAATCTGTCGGCGGCACGGCAGGCGCAAGAGGCCGTGATCCGCCTGAAGGGCGAGGCCGTTGCAGCCGAAGACTATGCCGGTCTGGCCGAGTTGATGGTGATGGCGACCGGCGGCTATGTCTCGCCCGAGGCGGAACAGATGTTGGTTCGATCCCTGTCGCTTGATCCTAAAAACGGCACGGCACGTTATTATTCTGGCACGATGTTTGCGCAGATCGGCCGGTTTGACCAAACATTCATCCTGTGGCGCAGCCTGCTGGAAGACAGCACCGAGGACGCGCCATGGGTGCCGGCGATCCGCGACCAGATCGAAGAAATCGCCTCACGCGCCGGGGTGAATTACACGCTTCCGGACAAGGGCGGACTGCGCGGTCCCGATGCCGCAGCCATGGCGGCGGCTGCGGACATGACCGATGAAGATCGGCAAGCCATGATCGCAGGCATGGTGGACCAGTTGGCCGAAAGGTTGTCCACCGAAGGCGGCAGCGCCGAAGAATGGGCACGGTTGATCACCTCGCTGGCGCGCTTGGGTCGGATGGATCAGGCCCGCGAGATCTATGCCGAGGCCCAGACCCGCTTTGCCGGCCAAAGCGTCGAATTGGCAGGGATCAAGGAAGCGGCGGTGTCGGTGGGTGTCGCCGAATGATCACGACGGACCTCGCCGTGTTCGTGGCGGCCTTGCCCCCGAACCGGGCCATTGCGGGCCTTGATCTGGGGGACAAGACCATTGGCGTGGCGATATCGGACCTTCGGCGCAGCGTGGCGACACCGGTCGAGGTGATCCGCCGCGAGAAATTCACACTCGACGCGACGCGCCTTTTGGCCTTGCTGACCGACCGTGGGGCAATGGGCATCATCCTTGGCCTGCCCTTGAACATGGACGGCAGCGAGGGCCCGCGCGTGCAATCCACCCGCGCTTTTGCCCGCAATCTGGAAAAGCTGACACCCCTGCCGATCACCTTCTGGGACGAACGCCTGTCCACCGTCGCCGCCGAACGCGCGTTGCTTGAGGCGGATACCTCTCGAAAAGGTCGCAAAGAGGTGATCGACAAAGTCGCGGCCAGCTATATCTTGCAAGGTGCGTTGGATAGACTGGCGTTCATGGCAGCAAAGCGGGACGAGACGTGAACGACGAGATCTGGAAGCGTAACGAGATCGAATCGCCCTGCATGAAGCTCTGTGTGGTGCATCCCGAAGAACGCATCTGCATCGGATGCTACCGCAGCATTGACGAAATCGGGCAATGGTCACGCATGTCGCCAGAGGCCCGTCGCGCGGTCATGGACGAATTGCCAGCCCGCGCACCGCGTCTGGCCAAGCGCCGTGGCGGACGCGCAGCCCGCGTTAACGGCTAGATCAGACGCCGGTCAGCCAATCCTGAACCGACGCCAGCATGGGGCGGAAATAGGCAATGATCCTGTCACCGGTTTCGTGCCCGATCCACGGCGCAACACCGTGGATCGTATGGCGGTGCAACAGGGTGGCCTCGCCCGGACCGGCGGCCAGTTCAACCCTTGGGCAGATGTCAAAAACCTGTGATCGGGCGGCCTGATACGCATCGGTGATGTCAACATCGCCCCAACGGTCTGGCTGATGCGGCGACAAGGCGGCCTGAAGCGCCCGCGCCATGATCAGGTGGCTTCCCTCCCACACCACCAGCGGGGCGGCGCGGATGCTGGTCAGGGGCAGGCTCAGTATCCAGGCATGCGGCTCGCGGACCATGCGGCGGCGGTCGGGGCCGATGGGCAACAGACCGTCCAGATGGGCGGCATCCCGCATCTCGCGAAAGCGAAACGCGGCAGGACTTTCGTCGGGCGATGGCTGCGGATAGCCTCGCCGGATGGTGGACAGTTGCGCCCGGTGCAGTGGCCTGCGCGCAAGCGGCAGTGCCGCCCACGGAAAATCAACCCCGGCAATCCATCCGTCAGAATCGTTGGGCAGCGCGTCAACCCCGACAAACCACGTCCCACCGCAACGCCATGGCGCGGCGCTGTCGGCAATCGCGCGGCGGGCAACTGGCAGGGCCGCTTGTGCCCATGCCTCGATCGCCGGATCAGGACCGATGCGGCACCAACCCGACCCTGTCACCAGCCAAGAACCTTGCGCAGCATGTTCAGCGCCACAATGATGATAAAGCCAGCAAACACCCGCTTCAGCGGTTTGGGGTCCATCGCGTGTGCCAATTTCACACCCCACGGTGTGGTGATCATCGTCATCATGAAGATCAACCCAAAAGCCGGAAGATTGACCGCGCCCATCGAATAAGGCGGCGCACCTTCCACATTCAGGAACAGAAACACCAGCACCGACGGCACTGCAATGGTCATGCCGAACCCCGATGCTGTGGCGACGGCGCGGTGGATCGGCGTGTTGTAAAGGCTCATCATCGGCACGCCAAAGCTGCCTCCCCCGATGCCCATCAGCACGGACAGAAATCCAACCATGCCGCCCAGCCCCGCACGCTTTGCCCCTTTGGGCATCTCTGGCCCAAGGCGCCAGTCAGACCGACCAAAGGCCAGATAAAGCCCGACGATCAACCCAAGCACGCCGAAAATCGCTTGCAGCGTCTGCGACTTCAACGACGAGGCCGTGAACACGCCAATCACAGCACCGATACCGATATAGGGCGCCCATGTGCGCAGGATTTCCCAATCCACCGCGCCCTTCTTGTTGTGAGACAGAACCGAGCGGATCGAGGTCACGATGATGGTGGCAAGCGAAGTGGCCAGACAGACCTGCATCAGCTGCGGCCCGCCATATCCCAGATGTGTGAAGGCATAGAAAAAGGCCGGCACCAGGACGATCCCGCCGCCGACCCCCAAAAGCCCGGCGATGACGCCCGCAAATGCCCCGATCACCGCAAGCATCGCGATCATCGGCAAGAATTGGCTTAAGTCTGTCATGATATTTCCCTGCGGATGCGGGGCATCCCGCAAATCGGTCTTAGCCTGCGCGCAGAACGGGGACCAGTGCAGGCCGACCCTACAGGTGATAAAGAACCACGCATTGCGCAAATTTATCTGCGCCTCAGACCGGTTTCAGGGTCAAGATATCGAAGATGACTGCCCAGGCGGGGGATCCGCATACGACCGAAGGGTTTGGGTTCAGACTGTGGCGGCCTGAACCTGCGCCAAGGCGGCATCCAGAAGATCCAGCCCCGCACCGTCGCGGGTTGCCCCTTCCGACAGCACCCGCCGCCACCCGCGCGCACCGGGTCGGCCCGAGAAAAGCCCAAGCATGTGCCGCGTGATCTGGTGCAGGCGCCCGCCCGCTTCCAGATGGGCCTCGATATAGGGCTTCATGGCCAGCACGACCTGATCGGCGTCGGGGGCATGGTCGTCCCCCCACAGCGCATCGGCCCCGATGAGCGTGGCCGCAGGGTCGTGATAAGCCGCCCGCCCGATCATCACACCGTCAACCCCTTGGTCCAGAAGGGCGCGGGCCTGCTGCAAGGTCGCGACACCCCCGTTCAGGCAGATCGTCATATCGGGAAAATCCTGCTTCATCTGCAGGACCAGCGGGTAATTCAGCGGCGGAATCTCACGGTTTTCCTTGGGTGAAAGGCCCTGCAACCAAGCCTTGCGCGCATGGATCACGAAATGGCGCACGCCCGCCCGAGACACCTTGTCGATAAAGTCGGGAAGCACCTGCTCGGGGATCTGATCATCCACCCCGATCCTGCATTTGACCGTTACCGGCACCGGGCTTTCTGCAATCATCGCCGCCACGCATTCCGCCACCAGAGCAGGGTTTTCCATCAAAACCGCGCCAAAGCAGCCCGATTGCACCCGGTCAGACGGGCAACCGACATTCAGGTTGATCTCGTCATAGGCCCAATCCCGCGCAATCCGCGTGGCTTGCGCCAGTTCCGCGGGCACCGACCCGCCCAGTTGCAATGCAATCGGATGCTCTGCTGCGCTGTAGTCCAGCAACCGCGCCCTTTGACCATGGATCAACGCCGGGGCCGTAACCATCTCGGTATAAAGCATCGCACGGCGCGTCATCATGCGGTGAAAGAGCCGACAATGCCTGTCGGTCCAATCCATCATCGGTGCAACCGATAGTCTATGTGATTGATTTTCTGTCATTTTTATTTTAACTTCAATCTGTTAGCACAGTTTGTGTCCACGCCAGAGTATGCCCTGATAGCCCCAAATATCCCCCGTTTCGACGACTCATTGCACACATAGCGCACACGAAAATGGCCTCGATTACCAAGCTTCCCTCCGGTGCGTACCGGGTCCAAGTCAGACGGAAGGGCCGCTACGCGAGCGAGACGTTCCTGCGCCGTGACGACGCCCAGAAATGGGCGCGCCAAGCCAAGACCCTGGTCGATCTGGACCTGCACCGGTTTCGTTCCGGTCAGGTGCTTATGTTAGGCGGCCCTCTGTTCGAAGGCCACGGGTGATTTCCAGCCGAGGGCTGAGTGTTTGCGGCGTCGGTTGTAGAAGCTGTTGATGTATTCGAAAAGGGCGACTTCGACCTCAGGGCGGGTTTGCCGGTTCCTTCGCCAGACCAGTTCGGCCTTCAGTGACTTGAAGAAGCTTTCGACCGTTGCCCGGCTGGCGATCCGCAAAGCAAATCTGCCGAGAGGGGGCGGAATTGTCGTAACAGTTGCCTTTCCCACTCATCGACGCCTTGAACCCGTGCTTGCCCAACAGCTTCTGGTAATCGTGGGCACAATATTGCGACCCGCGGTCTGTGTGGTGAATGCAGCCTGGCAGCGGCCTTCGGATCGCGATGGCCATGTTCAGGGCCCGCAAGGCAAGATCCTGTTTCATGCGGTCTCTGATGGCCCTGCCAACGACGCGCCGAGAGAAAAGGTAAATGATTACAGCCAGATAGACCCAACCCTCCCGTGTCCAGACATAAGTGATGTCGCCCGCCCACTTCTGGTTCGGCCCGCTCGCGGTAAAGTCTTGCTGCAAGAGATTCGGCGCGATGTTGAAGGCGTGATCGCTGTCGGTGGTCGTCTTGAACTTTCGGGTCCGAACGACTTGAATACCGTTTTGGCGCATCAGACGGCCAACCCTGCATTGACCGACGCGGATGCCCAGCTCGTTCAGTTCCTCGGTCATGCGAGGCCTGCCGTAGCTGCCC
>JBKBOF010000092.1:0-987 GCA_046294955.1 Paracoccaceae bacterium | reverse complement strand
GATGCGACGGGGGCCGATGCTTCCAGGCATGCAGCCCACGCTCTGACACGCCCATCAGACGGCACAGATGGCTGCGGATCAGGGTGCCATGATACTCGTCAATATACTGAAACTTCACGGCTTTTGAGCCGCGAAGAACATCGCTGCTTTTTTTGGCACTTCCCTCCATTCGCGGGGAAAACAGTCCCCCGGACTGTTTTCTTTTTCCGGCTCAAACCTGGAGAATGCGCTTCTCTTTGCGCAGCCGTTCGTTCTCGCGCAGAAGCTCGGCATCCTGTGCGGGCACCTTGGACTCTTCGGAAAATATCCGAACCGATTTGCCATGGGTCGAAAGCCCGATCCCCAAATCAGACGCAACCTGACGCCGTGTCAGGCCACTGGTGAGCGCGATGCGAACCGTATCCCGCTTGAACTCGTCGCTGTGTATCGCTGCCATATCCGGTCTCCTTGATGGCGAGTATTGCTCTCAAAAGACCAGAACAAAACCGGTGCAGGTCCAAGGCGGCCCGGCTCAGAGCCGAGATCAGCACGCTGACACGCGTTACGGATCGTCTCGCCGCATCGCTCGGAGAAGGTAACGCCTTGCCGGAAAAGGTCCACTGGCGGGAGGTGGCTGCGGAACTGGGCGTCACGAGGGAAGCGCTCTATCGCGAGTTGGCACGCCACCGCACGGGTCGCGGCAATTGATGTGACCTTCGGCCCGGCCCTCGGCCGCGCATCGGTCCTGTTAGCGGCGGTGTGTCGTTCAGGTGCACGACAGCCAGCCAAGCACCAGCATGGCGGCCAGGATCCCCGCCAATGCCATGCAATAGACGACGAAAGGCGTGAAGGTGACCTTGCGGAGCCAAGCCATAGGCCCGACGATCGCCGCAAGAGCACTCAGCGGCAGAAAGGGAACACGGGATGCGGCCCTTAGGCGCCTTCGCTGGCCAGGCCCGCTGGCAGGGTCATGCCGCGCGGGCGACGCGGCCGGCGCAGCTTTCCCAG
>JBKBOF010000091.1:0-11442 GCA_046294955.1 Paracoccaceae bacterium | reverse complement strand
TTCTGGCAGGATCTGTCGAGTTGCGCACTAAAGTCACGCCGAAGATCGGGGTTGTAGGTTTCGTCGATGCCGGACGGGTTGACGTCGGCAGCTTCTTTGATCCGCTGGGCGATTGGCACGCAGGCGCAGGGGTGGGCGTGCGCTATGATACGGGCTTTGGTCCGATCCGGGTGGATCTTGCGGGACCCGTTGCGGGACGGACGGGCAAAGGCGTGCAGATCTATATCGGCTTGGGGCAGGCGTTCTGATGAGGTGGTTTTTTTCTTTCTTGCTTATCTCGATCCCGTTTGTCGCCCTCGCGCAAGAGACCGAGGCCGAGCGCACGGATCGAAATGCCATCGTCTCCTTTATCGAGGACAATCTGTCAGGCACGGGCCGGCAGGTGATTTTGCGTGGCTTTGAAGGTGCTCTGTCGTCCCGGGCAACGGCCACGCAACTGACGATCGCCGATGAAGATGGCGTCTGGCTGACACTGAATGACATCGTTCTTGACTGGACCCGGTCCGCCCTGCTGTCGGGACGGGTATCAATCAACGAGCTGACGGCGGCCGAGATCATTCTGGATCGCGCACCCAAACCGGAAACGGCGACGCCATCGCCGGAAGCCTCGGGCTTTTCGCTGCCGGAATTGCCGGTTTCGGTCGAGATTGCCAAGATTTCTGCGCCCCGCGTCGTGTTGGGCGAAGCCTTGGTCGGCCAATCTGTCGAAGGCAGTGTCGATGCCGCTGTGTCGTTGGCGGGCGGGGACGGGTCGGCTGATCTGACCATCATCCGTACCGACGCTGGACCAGACGGGCGGATCCATCTGGTCGCAAGCTATGCAAAGGAAACGCGCAGACTGTCCCTGTCGCTTGATGCCGCCGAAGGCGCGGGCGGTATTGCCGCAGGGGTGTTGTCATTGCCCGGACAACCATCTGTGGACCTGACAGTCACAGGCGACGGGCCGTTGGATGACTTCAGGGCCGAGATCGGCTTGACCAGCGGCGGGGCGGAACGCTTGGCGGGCAACGTGACGCTGAAAGGGTCTGATACAGGAGGCATGCGTTTCAATGCTGATGTGGGGGGTGATCTTGCCCCGCTGTTCATCCCGGCCTACGCAGACTTTCTGGGTGATACGGTGACCCTTGTCGCAACCGGGCAGCGCAGCAATGCGGGCCGGATTGACCTTTCCGCGCTTGATGTGCGCGCAAGATCGGTCGAGCTGCGCGGTCAGGCAAAATTCGCCGCAGATGGCTTGCCGGAACTGGTCGCACTGAACGGGTTTCTGCGCGACCCCGATGGCAAACCCGTAGTGATCCCCGGCTTTGACGCGGGCGTATCCGTGCGCACCGCCCGGATCGAAGTTGCCTACAATGCCGTCACCGACGAATCGTGGCGTGCTGTTGTGGAGGCCGAAGATCTGATCACGCCAGACGGAACCGTGGGCAAGTTTGACCTCCGGGGGTCAGGCCGGATTTCGCGGTCATCCGTTGGACGCAGTGTTGGCGGCAGTTTTACCGCCGATGCGTCGGGGATTGCACCTTCGAATGCAGACCTTGCAATGGCCCTTGGCGAGACCGTCACCGCGACGACGCGCGTCTGGTGGCAGGAAGGCGCAGGCTCTGTCCGCATTGCGGCTTTGGACCTGACTGCTGGGGCGTTGCACGCCACTGCCAATGCCGAAATTTCGGGGCTGGAAAGCGGCTTTCAGACAAAAGGGCGTTTGCGGGTCGAGGCGTCCGATCTTGCGCCTTTGTCCGGGCTGGCCGGTCGCGCCCTTGCGGGCAGGGGCATCATTACGGCCGAAGGCGAAGGCAGCCCCCTTGGTGGTGAGTTCGATGTCACCGGTCGCATAGACGGCGAAGATCTAAGCGTTGACATGCCACAGATCGATGGTCTGTTGCGCGGGCCGTCCAGCATTTCCGCCGATCTGCGCCGGGATACGACCGGCACCCTACTGCGGGAATTCACCGTGCGGGCGGTGTCTCTGGAAGCCGCGGGCAAAGGAACGGTCACGTCGAACGTTGCCAACCTTGAAATGACGCTGCATATGGACGAGCTTTCCCGCCTTGGCCCGGCCTATGGCGGTGGCGTAGCGGGAGATCTGCGTCTGTCCGGCCCGTTGACCGACGGTCGGGCGAGAATTGTTGCTGACCTTTCGGGCACGGCGCTGCGCATCGGAATACCAGAGGCTGACCGGGTGCTGAACGGTGACTCGCGGGTGTCATTGGTCGCGGATCTTGATGGCGATCACGTCACGTTTGATCAACTGACCGTAACCGCACCGGGGGTGTCCGCTTCGGTCAAGGGCGTTTTGGCGGCCTCGGGACGCAGTGATCTGCGGTTGCAGGCCACCGTGCAGGATCTGTCGCGTGTAAGGCCCGGCTATGGTGGATCTGTATCGGCGGACGCGACCTTCCTGGGAACCCTCCAGACCGCAGAACTGACCGTGGCCGCAGAAGCAAATTCCCTGCGCGTAGGGCAGTCCGAGGCTGATCGGATTCTGGCGGGCACATCGACCTTGACCGCAGCGCTGAGGCTGGACCAAGGCGCACTGCGGGTGGATGATCTGCGACTGACAAATCCGCAGGTATCCGCACAGGCAACAGGTCGGCTGACCCAAGACCGACGTGACGTAGATCTGTCGGCCCGGCTGACAAATCTGGGATTGTTGCTGCCGGAGTTTCCCGGTCCCGTGACGGTCACAGGCACTGCGGTCGATACCGGGAATGGCTATGACCTGTCCCTGTCGGGCACAGGGCCGGGACAGATAGACGCCCGCGCGACGGGTCGTGTTGCGGCAAATCTTGCGCAGGCAGACCTGACGGTGCGGGGGTCGGCGCAGGCCGGATTGGCCAACCCGTTCCTTGGCAACCGTGTTGTGACGGGCCCGTTGGATCTGGACTTGCGTCTGAATGGGCCGCTTGCCCTGTCGTCCCTTTCGGGGCGTGTTACCCTGACCCAAGGCCGTTTGGCAGATCCGTCCCTGCCTTTTTCCCTGCAGGGGATAGAGGCCACCGCCAATCTGTCGGGCGGCAGTGCGCAGATAGCGGCGACAGCGGCAGTCTCGACGGGCGGAACGTTGTCAGCGACCGGTCCGGTCAGTCTGACGGCACCATTCCCTGCCGATCTTGGAGTCACGGTCTCGAGCGTCGTTCTGCGCGATCCGCAGTTTTACGAGACCCGTGCCAATGGCCAGCTGCGGGTGACCGGACCGTTGGCGGGTGGTGCTTTGGTGTCTGGACGCATTGCCTTGCCACAGACAGAGATAAGGGTGTCTGCGACCGGCTTGGGCGGCGAGGCCATGATCGACGGGCTGCGGCATGTTGGGGATCGCCCATCTGTGCGCGAAACACGACGGCGCGCGGGACTTCTGGGGGACGGTGCCAATGGTGGAAATGGCAGCGCAGATCGGGCACGGCGACCATTCGGCCTTGATGTCGAAATCTCGGCGCCCAACCAGTTGTTTGTTCGGGGTCGTGGTCTGGATGCAGAACTTGGGGGCACCGTCAGGTTGACCGGGACGACCGACGCAGTCGTGCCGTCTGGTGCCTTCAACCTGATCCGGGGCCGATTGGACATTCTGGGCCGTCGCCTGACCCTGTCAGAGGCGATGTTGCAGCTGGGCGGCGACTTCGATGCGTCGCTTCGGGTGGTGGCAAGCAGCGTCAACAATGGCGTGACAAGTTCCGTGGTGATCGAAGGCTCACTCAGCGATCCTCAGGTCAGCTTCACCTCGTCGCCGCAAATGCCGCAGGAAGAGGTGCTGTCTCAGTTGTTGTTCGGGCGGCGTCTGGACTCGCTGTCAGCCTTTCAGGCCCTGCAACTGGCGAACGCCGTTGCCACATTGGCCGGGCGGTCTGGCGAAGGCATTGTCAGCAGGCTGCGTCAGGGCTTTGGGCTTGATGATCTGGACGTCCAGACAGACGATAATGGCAATGCCCAATTGACGGCTGGCAAGTATCTGTCCGAAAAGATTTATTCCGAGATCGTCGTCGATCAACAGGGCAAAAGCCAGATCAATCTCAACCTTGATCTGACCGACTCTGTCACCATTAAGGGCCGTGTCGGTGCCGACGGAAACACCGGCATCGGCCTGTTTTACGAAAAGGACTACTGAACGCGCAGCCCGTTCAGCACCAGAGCCGTAATCTCGATGATGATGCGCGCCTCATCCAAGGGTGTGTCCGGGCCCAGCCCAGACATGAATCGGGCTTCACTGGCCATGACGGCATAGGCTTCCGTCATAGCCCAGATATGGAATTGCAGCAGCAGAGGATCCACCTTGCGGATCAATCCCTGATCAGACCAGCCCGAGATCAGATCCGATGCGCGCTGCGTGGCCTCACGCGAACCCGCCCAAACCTCGTGCAACATCGGCGCGCCGCGCATCACCTCGCCGGTGAACATGCGCACTTCGGCTGGGTGGGTCAGCGAGAAGCGCACTTTTCGCGCAATATAGTCTGACAGAAAGGCATCTGGCCCTTTGTCCAGCGCGATGCCTTCGAACAACTCGGCCCAGATCCCTGTGATGTACGTCAGCGCCTCTGCATACAGCTCTTCCTTGCTGTCGATGTAGTAGTGCAGCTTGGTCTTGGAAATTCCGGCACGGTCAGCGATCCCTTGGGTCGATGCACCGCGCAGCCCGTGTTCGGCAAATTCCACAATTGCGGCGGTGCGGATCACTTCGCGCAACTCGCCCCGTTTGCGCGCCAGATCACCCCGTCCGACGTGACGCAGGCTTACGACTTCAGAGGCAGCCATGCCGTTGCCTCCACTTCGATCAGGATATCGGCTGATGGCATCATGGCGCTGACCTCAACCACCGTGGACACCGGCGGCGTGGCGGGGAAGAACAGGCGCCGGACGGTGTTGTAGCGGGGAAAGTCGTTCAGACACTTGAAATATTGCACCAGCTTGAACACGTCGTCCATCGACCCACCCGCCTGTTCCATGGTGGCACGGATGCGGTCGAACACGTACCAGCTTTGCGCAAGGATCGGGCCATCCTTGGCATCTACAGAAAATTCGCCGGTTTGGCCGATGGTGGGGCCGATGTCGGCCGGCAGATCGCCAAAGCCGCGAATGACGCGTCCCGCTGCCGGGTCGACCGCGATAACGCCAGACAGAAAGATGAAATCCCCCCGGCGTTGCCAGGCAGAGTAGCGTGCAAGAGGGGCAGCGGCTGAATCGGTCATGGGCTACACCGGAATGGTTTTCAGACTGCGTTCGACCTTGCCCAGAAACGTTTTTCGCTCGTCTTCGGAAACGTGGTTCATATTGTAAAGCTGCTTCCAGATCACCTTGCACCGTGGGCTGAACAAGGGGCGCAAACCGCGCGTCCACAAGGACCGCCCCGGATCCCGGATCAACCTGATCCACCACCACGGACTGCCTGACGTGGTGATGCCCATCAAAAGCCGGATGTTCTGCAACTTTGGCTTGGTACGCTTTTGCTTGCCATCCGCCACCTCAAAGGTGATCCCGGGTAGCCAGACCCGCTCCAGCCAGCCTTTCAGCATGGCAGGCGGGCCGTAGTACCACGTCGGATAGATGACGATCAGCCCCTCGGCCCATTGCAGATTATCCACATGACCGGGGTGTTTCGCGATAATTGCTGCCGTGTCGGTCAGGTACTGCCGCCGCTCTTCGGTGGACAGGACCGGGTTGAAGTTTTCAGCATACAGATCGTGGCAGCGCAGCTCATGGCCTGCCGCACGCAAGGTGCGACAGGTCGTTTCATAGAGCGCCGCGCCAAAACTTTCCGGGCACGGATGAGAGAATACGACCAGAAGGCGCATGGCGCAGGTTCCTTACTTCGGCAGCAAATCCATGCCGACTTTCTTGTTTACGAACTTGTCTGTGGCGACCTTGGTGATGTCGATCGACCCGGCTTCCAGCAGCCCCGCGTCAACGGCCAGATCATAGAAGCCCTGCACCCGCGCCATATCGATGGCCCCGATGCCCATTTCGGCCTGCGCGCCCGTGCCCATGATGCCCAACTCTTTTATCAGGCCGACTTCTTCGTTCAACTTCTCGAGCGTCAGTTCGGGGTTGTCCTTGATGATGGCGGCGTTCCCAAGGCTGTTGTCGTTGTACAGATAGTTGTACCAACCGATCGTCGAGGCATCGATGAACCGCTGCACCAGATCGGGGTTGTTTTCAACCATATCGACCCGGGCCTCGATGGTGGTGGCATAGGTGTTCCAGCCATTGTCGGCCAACAAGAACCATTCGGGGTCGGCACCGGCGGCGCGGGCATAGATCGGCTCGGCCGTGCCATAGCCTTGCTGGACCATCTTCGTATCCTGCAAATAGTCCGACATGTTATAGACGTAGGGCCGAAGCTGTTCGTCCTTGAAGCCCTTGGCCTTGACCATCCATTGCCAATAGCTGAATTGGCCATCCTTGCCGACAAGGATTTTCGGCGCGTTCACCAGATCGTCGAAGGATGTGTATTCCCCTTTGTGCGTCAACATGATCTGGGGATCTTTTTCAAAATAGGACGCCACCACAATCGTCGGAATCCCGTTGCGCACGTTGTCCATTGACTGCAAGAGATTGCCCGCCATCAGGAAATCCACCTTGCCGGCGGGCAGCATCGGGCGGTTGTTGACCTGTGGGCCACCTTGCTGGATTTCGACCTCCAGCCCGTATTTGGCGTAAGTTCCGTCGGCCAGTGCCTGATAGAAGCCGCCGTGTCCGCCTTGCGCCAGCCAATTGGTGGCAAACACCACCTTGTCCTGCGCCCAGGCCCCACTTGCCACGACCGTCGCCGCTATGGCGGCCAGAAGAGTTGTTTTCATTCCCATACCTTTCCCTGTGGATCGTCTCTTGTCATGCCTTGGCCATGTCTGGCGTCCAGCCACGGGTCTTGCCCGGATTCATCAGACCATGCGGGTCGGCCTCGCGTTTGAAGTCGATCTGCGTGGTGTCGATTTCCTTCATCCCGCCGTCTTCGATGGTGATCGCATGCGGGTCATAGATCATGCAGCCATCCAGGCGCTCCATCTCGGTGATGATTTCATACATCCGCTCGCGCGTGGTCCAGCGCACCAGAGGGAGCGCAAAGATCTGCACCTCGCCATGAAGCCGTGCCATTTCGTGGTGCATCAGCACCTCGTCACCATAGCGGGCGATCTGGCGCATCACGAGGTCAGGATCAAACGGGCTTGGATAGGCCACCTGAAGGTAAGTCCAGACCCCCGGTTCATGCTTCAGCGCCTGCAACGTGGTGTGGTTCCAACCACATTCCCACGCAGGCGGCAGGCGCTGCGATTCCAGCGCGTGCAGCGTGCCCGTCAAGCTGACGGTGCCGTCCATTGCCGCCACACGGGCACGGAAATCTGCCATTGCGTCGGGCGCAATCATCGAAAACACAGCGTCCTTGTCGGCGGGGAAATAATCGGCCAACCGCTTGTAGAACGGTGCAATTCGCCCTTCAACGACCGTCATCAGATAGGCGTCCAGCCCGTCATCCTGTGCCTTGGCGGCAAAACGCAGCGCGGTATCATAGCCATCGAACAGCGCAATGGTGTGAACCCAGTCGGTTGCGGGCACCAATGCGTAGTCCATCGCGGTGATGATGCCGTTGGTGCCATAGGCATGCTGCACCTTCATGATGTCGGCCCCGCGCAATTCGATGATGCGCGGTTCATCTTCAACTGTAACCATCCGCAGCCATGTGATGTTCTCGCCGTCGCGCAGCATCCCGTTGCGCAAAGACCCGATGCCCCCCGACCCACCCGAGACAAAGCCGCCCATGGTGGCAAAGCGCTTGGTGGACGGGAACATCGACAGCATCTGTCCGGTTTCCCCGGCTGCCGTTTCCACCCGTTCCATCCGGGCACCCGCCTCACAGATCACACGGCCGGGGGCTATGTCGATGATGCGGTCCAGCTTGGTCATTTCAAGTATGATCCCGCCGTCCATCGGCACGCATTGGCCGTAGTTGCCGGTTCCCCCGCCGCGCACTGTGATCGGAAGCCGCAATCGTGCCGCCGCGGCTGCGACCGTTCTGACTTCGTCTTCTGTACGCGGGGTGACCACAAGATCGGCGACGCGGTTGTCCAGCAGGTCTTTCAGGATTGGGGAATACCAGTAGTAATCCTTGGACTTTGCCTCAAGCAGTTTGACGTCGTCAGAATGGGTAATATCCCCGATGGCAGTCTTGAAGGCGGTCAGCTTTTCACTTCTCACGGTCATGCGGCATGTCCTTGCATCTGGCGGGCGCCTGCGCGGAAAATGCGGCGGACGGCGCGGGGGTTGCTGAGGGCTTCGGTCCAGTCAGCCCCGTTGATCAAAATGAAATCGGCAGGCTCGCCCACCGCCAGCCTTTTGGGCGACAGGCCCATGGCCCGGGCGGCATCATCGGTGATGGCACCCAACCAATCGTCGGGGGACAGATGCAGTGTCAGACAGGCCAGACGCAGCATCTCTATCGGGTCATGCGCGCCATAGGGGTAAAACGGATCGCGTACATTGTCTGACCCGAACAGCACGGTCACGCCTGCCGCCCGCAATTCCTGTGCCGGAGCAAGGCCACGCAGCCGAGGGCTGCGACCGGGTGTCATGTCCTGCAAATGCAGGTTGGTTGTCGGCAATACCGTCAGCGCAAGGCCCGCCTTGGCCATCAATGCAATGGCGCGGTCGGCATCGGGGCGGATCGACAGCGAACAGGCATGTCCGCACAGAACCCGCCCCCCCATGCCATGCGCCAGCGTCAGACGGGCTATTTCGTCAATCGCGACAGCGTCCGTGTCCAATCCCTCATCGACGTGGAAATCCAGATGCAGGTCGTGATCCACCGCCAACCGGAAAGCCTGCGCCAGATGCATGGCAAAATCTGCATGGCGATAGACAAAGGTGCCCAGAATGCCACCATCTGCCGCCACGCGCGCCGCTATCTTTGGTCCATGGTCGGGATCGCCCAAAATTTCCAAGGAGACCAGCGCCGCGCGTTGCAGGGTGATACCCGTCGTCGCCACGTCCTCCATCACCGACCATGCCAGCGGCACACCCGGTTCGGTCCAGTCCACATGACTGCGCATCACGCCGACACCATTGGCATAGGCATCCTCCAGCCCCTGCGTGATCCGTGCCTGCAAATCTGTAGCGGTCCACAATACCTTGTCTGCCGCCATGGCCTCGATTGCGCCAAACAATCCCGGTTTGGCCGAACGGCAGCGGTGCGCGGTAAAGCATTTGTCTAGATGGACATGCGGGTCTGCAACAAGCGGCATCATCACCATTTGCGCCGGCCCGGCGACGGGCGTCAGCGCCGCAATGCGACCGCCCGCAAGCGTCACCGCCACGGTCTGCCCGTTCACCAGCACATGGGAAAGATCACTGTTCACGCCGGATCTCGCTTTCATGCCAATGCCCCAGCACCCGGCGCGACGCCCATGTTGTCAGCAGAAAGATCACCACCCCCAACAGCGACACCAGCACCAGCGCCGCAAACATCCGGGGGATTTCATTGCGAAACGACGACTCGATGATCCGGCTTGCCAACCCGGTGTTCTTGCCAGCCGCACCTGCCACAAATTCGGCCACCACGGCACCGATCAGGCTCAGCCCTCCTGCCACTTTCAGCGCCGCCATGAACGATGGAAGCGCGCTGGGGGCCAGAAGATAGCGCAACCGCTGCCAAGGCGTCGCACGATACAGACTGAACAGATCGCGCAGGTTGTGGTCTGCGCTGCGCAGGCCGATGACCGTGCCGGACAGAATGGGAAAGAACGCCACAATCCACGCACAGATCAGCAGCGCAGCAAAGGTGCTGTCCACGTAGATCAGGATCAAGGGCGCGATTGCCACCACAGGTGTCACTTGCAAGATCACCGCAAAGGGAAACAGGCTCATCTCGACCGCCCTGGACAGGGCAAACAGCGCGCCAAGCAACACGCCACCGATAATTGCCAGCGACAATGAAAAGAAAGTCAGCTTGACGGTAAACCACGCTGACCCCATCAAGGACGGGCCATCTGTCCACAAGGTCTGGGCAATCCGGCTTGGTGCCGGGATAAGGTAGTGCGGAATTTCATAGGCACGAACCGCCCATTCCCAGCCACCGATCGCCGCCAACAACGTGACAACGGGCAAGACCCACGTCAGCACGCGTATCCGCCGTTCGCGCGCCAATGCCTCGATGTTGATCGGGGCTGCGCCACTTTCGGGGTCAATGGTCGATATGCTCTGCATCCAATGTCCCTTTCAAACTTTCGGAAATCCGGCGTGCTTGCGCGCTGAAGTCTTGCGAAATCCGCCACTCCTCATTGCGTGGCCACGGCACATCGACGGTCAGATCATCGGCCACCCGGCCGGGGCGGGCGGCCATCACCACGACGCGGGTCGACAGATAAACGCTTTCGAATACCGAATGGGTGACAAAGACCACCGTCAGCCCATGCTCTGCCGCCAGCCGCACCACATCGTTGTTGAGCTTGCTGCGTGTCATTTCGTCCAGCGCGGCAAAGGGTTCGTCCATCAACAAGATGCGGGGTCTGGTCACCATCGCCCGCGCAATCGATACCCGCATTTTCATGCCGCCTGACAATTCCCGCGGGTAGGCATGTGCGAACTTGGTCAACCCTACCTCGCGCAGGGCTTCGTCCACCCGAGGTTCGGCCACATCCTTTGCCACGCTCGCAAGGCGCAGCGGAAGGAACACGTTGTCATGCACAGTGGCCCAGGGCATCAGAGTGGGTTCCTGAAACACAAAGCCCAGATCCTGTTCGGACTTGCCGATAGCAGGGGCAATGGTGATGGTGCCGGAAGTCACCGGCAACAGCCCTGCAATCATCTTGAGCGCGGTGGATTTTCCACAGCCTGACGGGCCCAGAAAGCTGATGAAATCGCCTTCATTGATCGTCAGCGTCATGTCTGACACCGCAAGCGTGTCGTTGCCAAATCGTTTGGACACACGGTTCATGCGGATGATCGGATCGCCCCTCATGCGAAAGCGTCCGGATTGGCTCGCGTGTCCAGAAATGACAACGGTAGGCGATGGACTTCCGAAAGCAGCGTCACGATCTGGCGCGCAGCGTGATCAAGGGCGCGTTGCCCCTTTTCAGCCGTCGCCTTGGTGGCATCCCCTGCCGCGCCGGCGGCGTTCATGTCCTGCATCTGCCAGCCGATCTTGCCCGCCGGACCAAGCCCCAGCAGGCGGTTTTCTGCCGCCAACCGGGCATTTTCCGGCACGAAATTCCGCGCCCGGTCCATCCGCACCCAATCGGGATGCAGCGCCAGCATGACACTGGTTTCCAGATCGCCCGCGTGAATTCCGTGACGGTCCTCGTCCAGATCCAGAAGGCCCTCGGGCAGGCCCATGGCAAACCAGTTCGCGGCCACCACCAACATCTTGTGCTTGATCCGCAGGTCGCGCGCCACAATGTCCATCGGCGCGATCTGACCGCCATGGCTGTTCAGGATCACCAGCTTGCGCACCCCGGCAGCGGCGAC
>JBKBOF010000090.1:0-11503 GCA_046294955.1 Paracoccaceae bacterium | reverse complement strand
CGAACCGATGAATTCCGGTCGGGGTGCGCGTTTTTCCATCAGACCCAGATAGCCACAGGCGAGGGTCGCTGCGATGCCCAGATAGGGGTTGCAGTCCATGCCCGGCAACCGGTTTTCCACCCGGCGACCGCCGGGAGTGGAAATCGGCACCCGCAAGCCAGTGGTTCGGTTGTCGCGGCCCCATTCCAAATTGATCGGGGCGGCAAAGTCGGGGACATAGCGACGGTAGCTGTTCACATAGGGGGCCAGCAGGGCGATGCCGGCGCCCAGATGGTTCTGCATTCCGGCAATAAAATGCAAGAATGCCTCGGTCTCTACACCCTTCGGTCCGGAAAAGATGTTCTTGCCGGTTTTTGTATCAACAACCGAAGTGTGGATATGCATGGCCGACCCCGGCTCGCCCGCGATGGGTTTGGCCATGAAGGTGGCGAAGCAATCGTGGCGCAGCGCCGCCTCGCGGATGAGACGCTTGAAGAAGAACACGTCATCCGCCAGTCGGACCGGATCGCCATGCGCAAGGTTCAGCTCGATCTGCCCGGCGCCGCCTTCTTGCAAGATACCGTCAATCTCCAGTCCCTGCGCCTCGGCAAAGTCATAGATGTCGTCGATCACCTTGCCGTATTCATCCACCGCCGACATCGAATAGGCCTGCTTGCCAGCCGCACGCCTTCCAGAGCGGCCCATGGGGGGCATCACAGGCATATTGGGGTCGATATTGCGGGCGGTCAGAAAGAATTCCATCTCGGGCGCGACCACGGCCTGCCAGCCTTGTTCGGCATACAGATCGACAATCCGGCGCAGCACGTTGCGAGGGGCATAGGGCACCAGATTGCCCTCTTGGTCCTTGGCATCGTGAATGACTTGCAAGGTCACATCCGCTGTCCAGGGCGCTGCGGTGGCGGTGGTGAAATCCGGCTCCAGGATCATGTCGGGTTCAGTGAAGGCATCAAACGGGTTGTCGGCCCATTCGCCGGTGATGGTTTGCAGGAAGATGGAGTTCGGCAGGAAATAGTTTTTCTGGGTCGCGAACTTGGCGGCTGGCATGGCCTTGCCGCGTGCGACACCGGCGATATCGCCGATGATACATTCCACCTCATCCACCCGGCGGTCGCCGATGAAGTCACGCGCCGCTTCGGGCAGTTTCTCGGTCCATTTTGACATGGGATCGGTCCGTGTGTTTGCCCCCGGACATCAGGTCCGGGGCGCTTTGAAAAAGGCTGCGATGCGCGCCGCGATGGTTTTGTCGTGCAAAGGTGTGTCCAGACGGGTTGTCGCGTCGGCCAGCAGGGGTGCGGGCACCACGCCGATGGCTCGGGTTTTCATCAGGCCATCCACAAAGGCTGGCGAAAACTCGGGATGCGCCTGAACCGTCAGGGCACGGTCGTCATACAACAGGGCTGCATTTTCGCAAAACGCGTTGCTGGCGATGACCTTTGCCCCCTCTGGTCGTTTTACAACCTGATCCTGATGCCACGCGTTCAGTGTCAGGGGTTCGCCGTCAAAGTCGTACTCGGTTGGCCCGACGGACCAGCCCGCACTGAATTTCTCGACACGTCCACCCATGGCTTGGGCGATGATCTGATGGCCAAAGCAGATGCCCACCACCGGCACGCGTTCATCGAAGGCCTTTCGGATGAACGCTTCAAGGGGCGGAATCCATGGAAGGTCTTCATAGGCACCGTGTTTTGATCCGGTGATCAGCCAACCGTCGCAGTCATGCACATCGGCAGGAAAGGCACCGTCCACAACGCGGTAGGTGCGGAAGGTGAAGCCGTGACCATCCAGAAAACGGGCGAACATGTCAGGATAATCGCCCATGGTGGGGGCGAGCGCCTCGGGCGCGAGCCCTGTTTGCAGGATGCCGATGAGCATGACGTTTCCCGATACAAATTTGGGGAGAGCGTAGCGCAGCGCCCCCCCGTAAGGTCAAGGGGGCGCCACGGGGAGGGAGGCGTCAAACAGTGTCGAGATACAGTTCGACCTGTTCTTCCGGGGTCAGTTCAGCAATGTAGTGCAGCTCTTGCCGCTTGGTCTGCACCAGATTGCGGATCAGTTCTTTTGGCAAGAAGCGATACAGCATGTCCGAATGCTCGAACACCTCGATCGCGTCTTCCCAGGTTGAAGGAATCTGCGGCAGATCCATGGCATAGGCGTTGCCTGTCACTGGCGACGGCGCCTCCAACTCGTCTTCCATTCCCATCAGCGCGGCCCCCAGGATGGTGGCCAGCATCAGGTAGGGGTTCACGTCACCGCCCGCGACCCGGTGTTCGATCCGTCGCGCCGACGGGCTGCCCGCCGGGATCCGAATCGCTGCTGTCCGGTTTTCATAGCCCCAGCAGATCGCCGTTGGTGCATGTTTGCCGGGCACCAGGCGTTCATAGCTGTTCTGATGCGGTGCGAAGACCAGCGTCGAATCCTTCATCGCCGCAAGGCATCCGGCCACCGCACTTTTCAACGCAGCCGTGCCCTTGGGACCACCGCTGTCAAAGATATTTTCGCCCGCTTTGTCCAATACGGAAAAATGGGTGTGCAGACCGGAGCCTGAGTATTCAGCGTAGGGTTTCGCCATGAAACTGGCCGCAAAGCCGTGCCGACGCGCCAGACCCTTGACCAGCATCTTGAACAACCAGGCATCATCGGCGGCGCGCAGCGCGTCGTCGCAATGCATCAGGTTCACCTCGAATTGGCCCAGACCGGTTTCCGACGTTGACGTGTCGGCCGGGATGTCCATTGCCTCGCAGGCGTCATACAGATCGGTGAAAAATGTATCAAACGCGTCCAGCGCGCGGATTGACAGCGTTTCGGAGGCTTTGCGCCGCTTGCCCGACCGGGGCGAGGGCGGCACTTGCAGCGTTTTGCCGGAATCGTCGATCAGAAAGAATTCAAGCTCCATCGCCACCACGGGCGTCAGGCCCTTGGCCTTGTAGCGTTCGACCACCGCGCGCAGGGCATGACGTGGATCACCATCATAGGGCTGACCGTTTTCACGGAACATCCAGATCGGCAGCAGGGCGGTGGGTGCCTCCAGCCATGGCATCGGCATGAAACCGCGTTCGGTCGGCTTGAGCACGCCATCTTGATCGCCCTGTTCAAAGACCATGGGGCTGTCGTCGATATCTTCGCCCCAGATATCAAGGCTGAGAACCGAAAATGGAAAACGGGTGCCGTCCTTCACCGCCTTGTCGGCGAATCGCGCGGGAATGCGTTTGCCACGGGCCTGTCCGTTCAGATCGGCGGCGGCAACACGGATGGTGCGCACTTGCGGGTGCTTACGCAGATAGTCCTTCATCATGATCGTTTGGTCGGGGTGACGCACAGGGCGAAACCCTTATTCCATCCTTGGTTTTTGATCTTTCTTCCCACACATGTGCAGGTCCGGACGGGTGCCCGAATAATTTGATCAAATGTAAGCTACTATCTGATCACCTGGGGACGCAAGCGAATTTTGCTTCCCATGTTGGATGGCAGGTGGCGGTTCAGCCGTTTGTTTATGGCGCCAAAGAGCCAGATCAACATCAAGGTCAGGAAGATGAAGTAGCCTGCGACGATGGGGTAGGGGATGAACGGGTTGAACGTCTTGTCGGCAAAATAGCTGGCATAATACAGCGCATCGCCGCGTTGCTGGAACGCCGGAAATCCCGAAAAATAGACCAGGGTGGTGGAATGGAACAGGAAGATGGCCTCGTTTGTATAGGCGGGCCAGGCAAGGCGCAGCATCGTCGGCCACTGGATGCGGCGAAACTTGGCGAACCCGGTCAGGCCGTAAGCTTCGGCCGCTTCCAGATCGCCCTTGGGGATCGACCGGAGCGCGCCATGGAAAATCTCGGCCGAATAGGCCGCGGTGTTCAGGAACAGCACAAACAGCGCCCCGGCCCAGGCTTTGGTCGTCCATGCTGTCTGCACTGTGATGCCGAGCACGTCAATTCCCGCCCTGGGCAGCATTTGCAGTGCCTCGTAGGCCAGAAAGAACTGGATGAACAAGGGTGATCCGCGGAACAGGAAGATGAACCATTCTGCCGGTTTGCGGATCCACGGGCTGTGCGCGGCCTTGGCAAAGGCGATGGCATTGGCCAGAAAAAACCCGAAGGCCAGTGCGACAATCCCGAAATAGACGTTCCAGATCAGCCCTGACCCGATCAGCGTGAACTGTTGGCACAAGGTAAAGTCGCTGCGTGGCAGCAGGCGCTCGCCGTAGCCCAAAGATCGGAACGCGTAGGCGCCGATGGTTTCCCAGCAGGTCATGTGCCCGCCTTCCGCAAGGCTTCGCCGGCCGCTGTTGCCTGCCCCTTGGACAGCTTTGCCGACAGCCGGTTCAGCACGATTTCGGACAGCCGGGTGAAAGCAAGGTAGAACACCAAAAGGAACAGAAAATAATACAGACGCCAATCCGGGTGCGGATAATCATAGGCTTGGGTCTTTGCCCCGCCAAGTTCGCGCGCCCAATAGACGATATCCTGAACGCCCAACAAAAACAGCAAGGGCGTGGCTTTGATCAGGATCAGCCACAGGTTCGACAAACCCGGCAGCGCATACACCCACATCTGCGGCACAAGGATGCGGCGGAACACCTGCCCGTGGCTCATGCCATAGGCTTCGGCCGTTTCCAGTTGGGCGCGTGGCACCGCCTGCATCGCGCCATAAAGCACGTTCGCGGCAAACGCCCCGAACACCAAAGCAAAGGTCAGCACCGCCAAGGTAAAGCCGTAGAACTGGTGCACGGATTGCGGGGCGCTGCCCAGCGGCACCTTGGCCTGCGGGCAGACGCGGAATTCAAGGCCGTTGCGGACCGGCTCTGTCCAGTCCGGGCAGCGGATCAGGTGGTTGAGGTATTCTATGCCCTGATCCAGAGCAATCACGAAGAACAGGAAGAACACGATGTCGGGCACGCCGCGCACCATGCCGGTATAGCCCTTGCCGATGATCCGCAGCAGCAGGTGCTGACTGCGCGCCGCCATCGCACCGAAAAAGCCGAACAGCATCGCCACCGGGGCGGTCACCGCCAACAGCAGCAACACCGTGCCGAAGGCCCAATACAGCCCCATGTGCTTGCCTGAGGTCAGGTAGCACGAAAGCCATGTCAAGCCTTCCAGTGATTTGGGATCAGCGCAAAATTCGAACATCGCGGTCGCCCCCCGCACCGCATGGGTGCGGGGGGCATGTCCTTAGAACAAGCGCGCTTCGGCGCCGAACCATTTCGAAAGCATTGTATTCAGCGTGCCATCAGCCTTCATTGACGAAACGGCCTCGTCGAATTTGGCGCGCAATTCGGTATCCGACTGTCGCAAGCCCATGCCAACGCCTCCGCCCAAGGTGATGTCTTCGCCGGCAAAGACAAACTGGCCATTCGATTCTGCCTGGATCGGGATCAGATAGTCCTTGTCCGCAAAGACGGCATCCGCCTCGCCGTTACGCACCGCAGCGACGGTTTCATCGGGTGTTGCAAATTCAAGCAAGGTCGCCCCCGATTGCGCGATATAGCCCGACTGGATCGTGTTCACCTGCGCCGCGATCACACCGCCCGCGACATCGGCATCCGCCGTCAGCGCCATATAGGCCGACGGCGCCGGCGGGATGTAGTTCTGGGTGAACGAGATGATCTTTGACCGCTCTTCGTTGATATTCATGCCCGCGATGATCGTGTCGTAGTTACCGGACTGCAAGTTTGGGATGATCGAATCCCAATCTGTCGTGACCCATTCGCAGGTCAGTTCGGCACGCTTGCACAATTCGTCGCCAAGCTCGCGTTCAAAGCCGTCAACCTCACCCTTATCGTTGATGAAATTGTAGGGAGGGTAGGCACCCTCGGTGCCCATGCGCACGGTCTGTTGGGCCAGGGCGGTCCCCGCAGTCAGCGCCATCAGTGCGGTAGCGATCATCAGATTCTTCATAAGAGTCTCCCGTTGTAAGCTATTGTTATGGTGTTGTTATATCTTCAGGCCGATGCAGAGAGAAAGCCGCGCAGACGATCGGTCTGCGGATTTCCGAACAGTGCATCGGGGGCTCCTTCTTCTTCGATTCGGCCTTGATGCAAAAAGATGACGTGGTCCGAACAATCCGCCGCCAACTTCATGTCATGCGTGACCAGAAGCATCGTCCGTCCTTCTTCTGCCAAGGCTTTGATGACCCTGATGACCTCTTGTTCAAGTTCCGGGTCCAACGCACTGGTGGGTTCGTCGAACAGCAAGGCGCGGGGTTCCATGCACAGCGCCCGCGCTATGGCCGCGCGCTGCTGCTGACCGCCCGACAGCATGGCGGGCCATGCATCGGCCTTGTCGGCGATGCCCACTTTTGCCAGATATTCCCGCGCTTTTGCCTCCACCTCGACCGGGTTGCGCTTGAGCACAGTGACAGGTGCCTCCATCACATTTTGCAAAATTGTCATGTGGGCCCACAGGTTGAACTGTTGAAACACCATCGACAGGTTGGTGCGGATGCGGGTCACCTGTGCCCGGTCGGCGGGGTGACGGTGCAGCCCTTCTCCCTTCCAGCGCACGGCTTCACCTTCAAACCGGATTTCCCCTTGCTGGCTTTCTTCCAAAAGGTTGCAACAGCGCAAAAGCGTCGATTTTCCGGATCCCGAGGATCCGATCAGGCTGATCACATGTCCGCGCGGAGCCGTCAGATCAACGCCCTTGAGCACCTCAAGCGATCCATAAGCTTTGTGCAAGTCATGGATTTCGATCACAGGGGTGTCTGGGTCGGTCTGGGGGTGGATGGACACAACGCCTCGCGCAATTGGTAAAGTTGATCAAATAGGGCGCAAGATTTGCGCCATTGCAACGGGCATTGTGACAAAAGACACGCTGAAACGCATGGATCTGGTCAAAAACTGCCTCCAAATTGGGCAACCGGGGGTGGGATGGGCAGGTCAAGATAGTGGCTGGCGGGGATTCGGACGATGCCGCGCAGGCACAGCGTATGACGTTGGTCGGCGGTCAGAGCAGCAATGGCATCGGCAATGGCGTCGAAAACCGGATCCGGATCTGTGCCATGGGCCGCGATCAGCGGAAGGCCGGGCGAAGCTTTGGTTCGGCCAAAGACGCGCAATCTGGCGGTGAAAGGTTCATGGCGTTTGAACAACTCCCACGTCACCGCATCGATTGAGGCAAAATCGGCGTGGCCTTCGGCGACCGCCACCGCACTGGCACGGTGACCCCCTGTCACGACGATCGGCCCAAGGGTCAGCCTTTGGTCTTGGAAATGTTGATGGGCGGCAGCCCATCCTGATTGCGACAGTGCGTCGTTAAGCGCAAAGCGGGCAGCTGCGAACATGGCCTCGGTCTGGCGGGGATCATCTGATCTGGCAACCAACACAGAGCGATAATTGCCCGGAGTGCAGCCTTCAACCCCGTAGTCCGGCGTGCCGATCAGGGTGACGTGATCGTGCAGGCGTGACCGGAATGGCAAACCGCAGGTTTGGGACAACACCAGATCGGGCGCCTGCCATGCGGGCCAATAGGCTGCCTCGCCGCGCGTCAGGGTTTGGGGTGCATTTAGCCCGCGGTCCCGCAGGGCGTCGCGGATCAGTGCCCAAAAGGCGTCGTTCGCGGCCGATGTTTCGGGCCGGTCGTACATGCCAAGGGATGCAATCATCCCTTTGCGGCACGCTGACGGGCAAGCGCCGAATCCACGTCGGTCAGACCCAAAAGATTGGCGACCAACCGCAGCAGGCGGTCTTCTTCTGCATCACGCGCGCCATCGGCCAGCGCCACCGCCCACAGGGCCTGCAACACCTCGGCACGATCCTCATGCGCGGTGGCGGCTTTCAGGGCACGCGTAAAGCGCACGGTATCGGGGGCTTCTGCCTCCAGCACCTCTGCCTGCGTTCGCATACCCGCGGCCGCAAACGGCGACAGGTTGTGCAAGGACGCCAGAACCCGGTCGATATGCGCAACCTCGGTGTCGGCATAGATGCCGTCCGACCGTGCAACACGCACCATCAGCGCTGCAAAGGCAAGGCGTGCATCCGGCTCGGGTATGCGCGCGGGCGAAGGGGCCAGTAGGCCAGAGAGAAGACGTTCGAACATGTGCAATGACATAGGCCCTGTCACCGACATGGGCAAGCGGGTCAGCCCTGGCAATAGGCCTGCGATTTGGTCCATCCGGCAATGTCAGACCGTTTGGACGCCGACCGGAACGGTCCCCAGTCGCGCCCGATGCCCTTTGTGCCACCGCCAGCGACCACACCATCGCGGCCGACCTGTTTTGACATGATGCGGATCGCACAGGCAAGATTGGCCTCGCCGTTCTTCAGGGCTGCCGCCGTCGTGGCCTCGCAGCGATAGGCGCGGGCTGTCTGGGGCGAAATTTGCATCAACCCGATGTATCGCCCACCGCCCCCCGACGCCTTCGGGTTCCAGGTGCTTTCGTGCTTGGCCGTCGCCGACAACAATCCCGCCCAAAAGGCGCGGCGTTCGGTCATCGTGGCGTCGTCGTATCCGGGGCACCAGGTTTCGATATCGGTCGGGATTTTTCCGGCAAGCGCCTGATCATTGGCGGCGATCAGATTCATCGAAGCCTTGGTCCATGTCGCGGCCTCTGGTCGGTGATCCCACCGCATGGCCGGCAGGTCGCTTGTGCCCGACTTGCCCGTGGCTCCGGCTACACAGCCCGCCATCAGGAACGCAGAAAGGGCGACAAACGACAGGGCAAAACGCATCGGGTGGTCCATTGGCAGCGCCGCACCTGTGCGCACGGCACCGACCCGATAGGCCCCCAACCCCGGGTCCGGCAACCCCAACCCTGGCGCATCGGCATCAATCCGCCGCTTTCGGTCCCTCTTGCCCCAAAGGCCGCCGCCGCCTAAAGACAAGGGAAAAGAAGGAGTGCGCCATGCTGGACCTGACCTACACCGCGCCCACGCCACGGGTGATTGCCGGGGCAAAGCACGATTGGGAACTTGTGATCGGGATGGAAATCCACGCGCAGGTGGCATCCAACGCGAAACTCTTTTCCGGGGCCTCGACCCGGTTTGGCGCCGAACCCAACTCCAACGTGGCCTTTGTCGATGCCGCGATGCCCGGCATGCTGCCTGTGATCAACGACTTTTGCGTGGAACAGGCTGTGCGCACCGGGTTGGGCTTGAAGGCGCAGATCAACCTGTTCAGTGCCTTCGACCGCAAAAACTACTTCTACCCCGATCTTCCACAGGGCTATCAGATCAGCCAGCTTTACCACCCCATCGTGGGAGAGGGCGAGGTGCTGGTCGAGATGTCGCCCGGTATCGCGCGTCTGGTGCGGATCGAACGGATCCATCTTGAGCAGGACGCGGGCAAAAGCATCCACGACATGGACCCGGCGATGTCTTTCGTCGACCTGAACCGCACCGGCGTGGCACTGATGGAAATCGTCAGCCGCCCCGATATCCGTGGCCCCGAGGAGGCGGCGGCGTATGTCGCCAAGTTGCGTCAGATCCTGCGCTATCTGGGCACCTGCGATGGCAACATGCAAAACGGCAACCTGCGGGCGGATGTGAACGTTAGCGTGTGCCGTCCCGGCCAGTATGAGAAGTATCAGGCCACTCAGGACTTTTCGCATCTGGGAACCCGCTGCGAAATCAAGAACATGAACTCGATGCGGTTCATCCAACTGGCGATTGACCATGAGGCGCGGCGCCAGATCGCCATTCTGGAAGATGGCGGCAAGGTCGATCAGGAAACCCGGCTTTATGACCCGGACAAGAACGAAACCCGCTCGATGCGGTCCAAGGAAGAAGCCTTCGATTACCGCTATTTCCCCGACCCCGACCTTCTGCCGCTGGAAATCGAACAGGCTTGGGTCGATGATATCGCGGCGCGTATGCCAGAGTTGCCCGACGCCAAGAAGGCACGCTTCATGGGTGATTTCGGCCTGACTGATTATGATGCCAACGTGCTGACAGCAGATCTGGAATCGTCCTCGTTTTTTGAATCGGTGGCCAAGGGTCGCGATGGCAAGATCGCCGCAAACTGGGTGATAAACGAACTCTTTGGCCGCCTGAACAAAGAGGGCAAGATCATAGCCGACAGTCCGGTGTCCGCTGCGCAACTGGGTGGGATGCTGGATCTGTTGGCAAAGGGCGAGATCACCGGCAAGATGGCGAAAGATCTTTTCGAAATCCTGTGGACCGAAGGCGGCGATCCGGCGGAGCAAGCCGCCAAACATGGCATGAAGGCCGTGACCGACACGGGCGAAATCGAACGCGCGCTGGACGCGCTGATCGCCGCCAACCCCGATCAGGTGGAGAAGGCCAAGGTCAACGCCAAGCTGGCCGGCTGGTTCACCGGTCAGGTGCTGAAGGCCACCGGAGGCAAAGCCAACCCCGCCGTCGTCAATGCGATGGTGGCGCAGAAATTGGGACTGTGAGCCTGTTGGGCCGCCTGCGCGCGGCCCTTGGCCGCGACGACGCGGCGCTTTTGCGGCGCGCGCGCCACGATGTGCAGATGGGCGTTTCGCTTAATCCGCCTGCCTGCCATGCGCCGCTGAACCGTGCGATCGACGCGCTGGAAAGGGTGCCGAATTCGCCCGAGGTCGCGCTTTTGCTGGGACGTGCGCTCAACGCCAAGGCCCGTATCATGGGGGGCAGTGTCGCGCGTGATTTGCGGGCGCGGGCGGTGGCGAAACTCAAGTCTCAGGCTGATCTGCCGGGGTCGTCGGCGACCGGGCAGGCCGCTTTGTGGTCCGCATTGGCGCAAGCATGGATGCCGTTGGCGGATGACATCAAGGATCCGGTCCTTTGCTATCGGCAGTTGATCCACGCGCGGGACGCGCAGGCCATGGCACTGTCTGTGCCGGATGCATCGGCCCATCTTGCGATGGCCGATATTGCCCTTGCCCTGTGCCGAAACCCGCTGTGCCCGGACCCTCGTGAGATGGCGCGCACCGCGCATGATCATGCGTTGGCCGCCCGAGGAGTTGCCGATGAGGCAGACCAGGCCGCGACGTCCGATGCGTTGATTTCGGCCGTGCTTCACCTGTTCCCTGGCTTGTCGGATCGGGCGTCCCTCAAGGGATTGGGTCAGTTGGGAAACAATTCTACCAGATGATGCGGCTGTTGCGATGGTGCCAAGTCTCTGGCGAAAAAGTCCTTTCGTGGCTTGGTTCTACTGGGCGAATCCCGCTATTCTGCCACTGAAGTTTGAGGAATTTTCATGCAGCGTTTCGAGTACAAAGTCATTCCAGCACCCAAGCGTGGCGACAAGGTGCGTGGTGTCAAGGCCACCGAAGACCGGTTTGCATTGACCCTGACCCAACTGATGAACAGTTTCGCGGCCGAGGGGTGGGACTATGTCCGCGCCGATACTTTGCCCTGCGATGAACGTGTTGGCCTGACGGGCACGAAGACAACGTATCAGAACATGCTGGTGTTTCGACGTGCCGCGACAGAACCTGCCGCGCTCGAACCGTCGTTCAGCACCTTGCGGAGCGCGCCAGAGACCGAGGCACCTGTCCTGAAACTTGGTGCGGCGTCTGTGCCGATGGGGTCGGCACCGGCCATTGGTCCCGCCAAGACGGATGTCGCGGC
>JBKBOF010000089.1:0-11594 GCA_046294955.1 Paracoccaceae bacterium | reverse complement strand
CATCTTCTATGGCGGCGCTGCCAACAAGACCGCGGCATTGGCGGCCTTGGGCGCTGTCGGGGCAGAGCTGTATTCGATGGGCTGGTCCTATCTTGATGCGAACCAGAACGGCTTTGGCGACACCGGAAGAGAAATCACCCCAACCTTCATCTTTGCGTTCAAAGGTGTGGGTGGCACGGTGATCGTTCCGCCGACGGGCGTACCGCCGGTTCCGCTGCCAGCCGCTGGCTGGATGCTGCTGGCCGGTCTGGGCGCGCTGGCGGCAAGCCGTCGTCGTCGTAAAGCGGCCTGATTTTCGGTCCAAGATCAATGGCGGGCGCGGAATCGCCCGCCATTTTTGTCCGAAGGTCACACAAGATGCTGAAACACCTTACCATTGCCGCAACCGTGCTGCTGTCATCGCAGACTGCGTTCGCTCAGGATCAGAAGGGTTGGGTCGAAAGCTGCCAGCCTGACAGTTGCACCCTGTCGCGCGGGTTGGCCGAAGAAGGCACCGGAAAGCAGGTCATGACCCTGCTGCTGGCCATTGAAAAAGGCAAGCCGGATGTGCGCTTCGGCGTTGCCCTGCCGCTTGGCGTCGCACTAAGCCCCGGCGTGCGGGTGATCCATGGCGACAAGACCACGGACATTCCGTTCGAGGTGTGCTTTCCCGACGGCTGCCGCGCATTGATCACGATGGATGCAGCGACATTTGCCGCGTTCGCCGCGAACGCATCGGTGGATGTCCGGTTCTTTCCGTTCAGCGCCAGCACGCCGGTTGCCCTGACAGCGCCGATGGACGGATTGGCCGACGCGGTGACGGCAGCGGCGCAGAAACTGGACGGAACGCCCTGACACAGGGCCGACGTGCAGGTTCGCTTGACCTGCAGCCGTGATTGATATACTGCAATTGTGCCCATGTACGGTGGGCAACGCCGGGGCGCCCGGAACAGTAGCGTCCCTTCATCTCTTGCGGGACCATCCCGCATCCAAAGGACGTTCATGATAAAGTTCTCCGACCTCGCGCTGGACCCGCGCGTTTTGCAAGCCGTTATTGATACCGGCTATGAAATCCCTACCCCCATTCAGGCACAGGCGATCCCCTTCGCCCTGGAGGGCCGCGACGTTCTTGGCATCGCCCAGACCGGCACCGGGAAAACCGCCGGCTTCACGCTGCCGATGATCACCCGTCTGGGTCGTGGCCGCGCCCGTGCGCGGATGCCGCGCAGCCTTGTATTGTGCCCCACGCGCGAACTGGCAGCCCAGGTGGCCGAAAACTTCGACACCTATGCCAAGCACACCAAACTGACCAAGGCGCTGCTGATCGGCGGCGTTTCCTTTGGCGAGCAGGACAAACTGATCGACCGGGGTGTTGATGTGCTGATCGCCACGCCGGGCCGTCTGCTGGACCATTTCGAACGTGGCAAACTGCTGCTGACCGGCGTGGAAATCATGGTGGTCGATGAGGCCGACCGGATGCTGGACATGGGGTTCATCCCCGATATCGAGCGTATTTTCCAGCTGACCCCGTTCACCCGCCAGACCCTGTTTTTCAGCGCCACCATGGCACCCGAGATCGAGCGGATCACCAACACCTTCCTGACCAACCCGGCACGGGTGCAGGTGGAGCGGCAGAATTCCGCCTCGACCACCATTGAACAGGCGCTGATCCAGTTCACGCCGTCGCGAAAAGACCGCAGCTTTACAGAAAAGCGCGCCGTTCTGCGCAGCCTGATCAAGGGCGAAGGCGAAAGCTGCACCAACGCAATTATATTCTGCAATCGCAAGATGGATGTCGATGTGGTGGCCAAGTCGCTGAAAGCGCATGGTTTCAACGCCGCCCCGATCCATGGCGATCTGGAACAGTCTCAGCGCATGAAAACGCTGGATGCCTTCCGCGACGGCAGTCTGCACCTTCTGGTCGCCTCTGACGTGGCCGCGCGGGGGCTGGATATTCCGGCCGTCAGCCATGTGTTCAACTTCGATGTGCCCTCGCACCCCGAAGACTATGTGCACCGCATTGGCCGCACGGGTCGCGCGGGGCGCCTGGGCAAGGCCTATACGATCGCTGTGCCGAATGATGACAAATACCTGTCGGCCATCGAAAGCCTTGTGAAACAGCCAATCCCACGCATGGCCGCACCCGACGGCGCGCTGACCGGGCTGGACGAAACCGCGTCCGACCGGCCGCGCGAAGCCCGTGGCGACACCCGCAGCAAAGGGCGTGACCGCGACCGGAACCGCAAACCCAAGCGTGATGAATCCGCCGCCCCCGCCAGCATGGTGCCGATCGAACAAACCGTTGTCGCGGTGGCTGAAAGCGTGGCAGAGGCGCAAGCCCCCCGCCGTGAGGAACGTCGGTCCGAACGTCATGAGGATGCCCCGCGCGAAGACCGCCGCCCTGAGCGTCGAGAGGAAGCTCCGCGCGACCACCGTGAGGGTCGCCGCGACGACCGCCGCGATGATCGGCGGGATCGGCGGGATCATGGTGTCGTCGGCATGGGTGATCATGTGCCGGATTTCATCCTGCGCAGTTTCAAGATTGCCTCGGTCACGGCAGACGAGCCGGAAGACGAACCCGCCACTGGCACCGAGGGCTGAAACCCTTTGGCACCAAAGCAAAAGGCCCCGCCGTCTGGCGGGGCCTTTTGCTTTGACCTTTGCAAGGTCAGTCGGCCTGCAAGCGGCTGACAACAACGGTAACTTCGGGCTTTTTGCCGATTTCCTCCATCGTGACCTGCCGCACGACCCGGCGCAGAGCCTCGTCCAGCTTGTCATCGTCACGCAGGATCTTTGCCCCGGCCGTTTCCAGAAACGCCGACAAATCGGCTTCCAGCGTTTCCGCCAAGGATCGCTCGCCCCGGCCGATCTCGGGCAGGCCTGACAGTTCCACCCAAGCCTCGCCCAAGGGCGCGTCGGTTTCGTCCAGAATGATCGTGACCATGGCATGCCCATTCAACGCCATGCGGATGCGGTCGCGCACCACACCGTCCAAAGCCCCGATCAGCACATTGCCGTCCAGATACAACCGCCCTGTTTCGATGTATTCGGCCACCTGAGGCACTTCACCGGTGATGTCCATCAACATGCCATTGGTCGCGATCTCGGCAGCGATGCCGGATTCGGTGGCGATCTTCACATGTTCGCGCAGATGGCGGTGTTCGCCATGCATCGGAATCAGAATGTCAGGCAACAACAGCCGATGCACATGTTCCAGATCCGGACGATTGGCATGGCCCGAGACGTGATACAGGCCGCCGGCGTCATCGACAACATCGACCCCCATTTCGGAAAAGGCGTTCATAACCTTCAACACGGGGCGTTCGTTGCCGGGGATAGTCTTTGACGAAAACAGGAAGGTATCACCCTCTTTCATCTGTAATCCCAGGTACTTGCCCCGCGATAACTGGCCTGACGCCGCCCGACGTTCGCCTTGTGACCCGGTGACAAGCAGCATCAGATTGCGACGAGGAATATCAAGCGCCTCTTCCGGCGACACCAGTCGCGGAAAGCCAGTCAGCACACCGGTTTCTTCCGATGCCGACAGCATGCGTCGCATCGACCGCCCCAGAACACAGATCGACCGGTCTGACGCCCGGGCGGCTTCGGCAAGAGTTTTCAAACGCGCGACGTTTGACCCGAAGGTTGTTGCCACAACCATCCCGCCCGAGGACGAGATCAGCTCTTTCAACGCGGGGCCAAGAGTGGATTCAGACCGTCCCGCATGGGTGGAGAATACATTGGTGGAATCGCACATCAGCGCCTTGATCGGGCGTTCGTCCGCAATGGCCTTTATTCTGGCATCGTCCCATGCCTCGCCCACCACCGGATCGTGGTCGATCTTGAAGTCGGCGGTATGGAACACGCGGCCTGCCGGTGTGTCGATCACCAGCGCACTGGCCTCGGGGATCGAATGGCTGACCGGCACGAACTGCACCTCGAATGGGCCGGCCTTGACGACCGCAGGTCGCGCGTCAACCGTGGTAATCGTGTCCAGCGGCAGACCCATTTCGTCCAGCTTCAGCCGTCCGATGGTGGCAGTGAAGCGGCGGGCATACACCTTGGCCTTCAGCTTGGGCCACAACAGGCCAAGCGCGCCGATATGGTCTTCGTGCGCATGGGTGATGAAGATCGCCTCGATCCGGTCGCGCCGGGCCTCAAGCCACGAGACATCAGCCATGATCAGATCAACGCCGGGGCTGCCGTCCATGTCCGGGAAGGTAACGCCCAGATCGACGACGATCAGTCGCTCACGGCCCACTGGCCCATAGCCATAGACATAGCAGTTCATCCCGATCTCGCCCGCGCCACCGAGGGGGAGATAGATCAGACGGTTCAAACTCATGCGGTTTCCTTGTTGAAGTCATGGATCAGGACAAGGCCATGCATGGTCAGATCGTCCTCGATCTTGTGAAATAAATCTGTTCCCTGCGCAAACAAGGAGGCAAGCCCCCCGGTCGCGATAACTTTGGTGGGCCGGTCACGTTCGCGGCGCACTTCGCGCACCACCCCTTCGACCAGCCCGATGTACCCCCAATACACCCCGGATTGCATGCAGGCTACCGTATTCGTGCCAATGGTTTTGGCCGGTTTGGCCACATCGATATGCGGCAAGGCCGCCGCTGCCATGTGCAGGGCTTCAAGGCTCAGGTTCACACCCGGCGCGATCACGCCACCAACATAGGCACCGTCGTGGTCCACCACGTCAAAGGTGGTGGCCGTGCCGAAATCGACCACGATCAAATCGCCGCCATGGCGATCATGCGCGCCCACGGTATTCACCAGACGATCCGACCCGACCGTGGTGCCCTGATCGACGCGCGGAGCCACTGGAAGCGCACATTCAGGTTTGCCCACCACCAGCGGGCGACAGTCGTAATAGCGGTTGCACAGCACACGCAGGTTGAACACCACCCGCGGCACGGTGCTGGAAATGATGGCTTCGGTGATTGTGGCATCAGTCCTGCTCAGCATCAGCAGCGAAGACAACCAGACGAAATATTCGTCCGCCGTGCGCTTGTGATCGGTGGCGATGCGCCATGTGGCGATGAAGCTTGTCCCGTCCCAGATCGAGAACACGGTATTGGTGTTGCCGCAGTCGATAGCGAGTAACATGGTGTCCTCCGGTGTAGGGTCAGAAAAATACCTCGGCGGCGGGAATGGCAACCGGTCCCTGGGACATGCGCAGGACAAGGTTTCCATCGTCGTCGATGGTGTCAAAGATGCCAAGACGATCCTGCGTGCCGGTGCGCGCCCGGATGGTGTCACCCAGACGGGCGGCGCGCGCCAGCCAAGCGGTACGGATCGGGGCAAAGCCTTCACGACAGAACCGCGTCTCCCACCCGGCATAGGTCTGGGCCAGATGGCCCAGAAACGCCTCGGGCGTGATCCTCTGACCGGTTTCCGACAGGATGGAAACCGGTGGCACCGCGCCGAATTCCACCAGCGAGGAATCCGGATGGCCAATGAGATTGACACCGATACCGATGGCAAGGGTCTGGGCCCCCACGGCATCCTGTTGGCACTCCAGCAGGATCCCCGCGACCTTGCCCCCCGACAGCAAAACGTCATTGGGCCATTTCAACGCCAATGCTTGCGGTGCACCGGTGACAGCCGTAAGCGCATCATGCAACGCAAGGGCGGCCACAAAGCTGCGCAGGGCGATGATCTGCGGCTGCTCGGTCGGGTGCATGACATGGGTCGCGTAGAAATTGCCACGCGGGCTGGCCCAAGGGCGCGCACGGCGGCCCCGACCTGCGGTCTGCTCGGCCGCCAAAATCCACGCAGGCCCCGCAAGTGACGGGGCCCGGCGAAACGCTTCGGCATTGGTGCTGTCAACCGATGGCAAGGAAAAGCGCCCTACCCCATCGGGCCAGACCCTATCGGACAAGGGCTTCGGCAGCTATGGCCGCGGCAGGTTCGATCCCGAACATATTCACGATGCCCAGCACCATGATCGCAGCCACGCCCATCAGCATCACCCATTGCACCGGGGCCATGTTGCTGGTGGCGGGTTCGCCATCCTTGCCAAAATACATGAAGAACACGATGCGCAGGTAATAGAACGCACCGATGACGGAGGCCACTGCCCCGGCGACCGCCAACCAGATCATGCCCGCATCTACGGCCGCTTTCAGCACATAGAACTTACCGAAAAAGCCCAGCATCGGCGGCACGCCTGCAAGGCTGAACATCAACACCAGAACCGCAAGCGCCTTGAGCGGCTCTTTCTTGGAAAACTGGTTCAGGCTTTGGATATCCGTCACCGGGCGGCCGTCCCGTTCCAGCGACAGGATGAAGGCGAAGGTGCCGACGTTCATTGTGACATAAATTGCCATATAAATCAGCATGGCCTGAACACCGGACGCCGTGCCAGCGGCCAGACCCACCAGCGCATAGCCCATATGCGCGATCGACGAATAGGCCATCAGACGCTTGATGTCACGTTGACCGATGGCAGCGATCGCGCCAAGGAACATCGACACTACGGCCAGAACCGCAAGAACCTGTCCCCATTCGCCGGGGATGCCACCAAAGGCGTCATGCACAAGACGGGCAATCAGGCCCATCGCGGCCGCCTTGGGCGCGGTCGCGAAAAATGCGGTGATTGGGGTGGGCGATCCTTCGTAGACGTCGGGCGTCCACATGTGGAACGGCGCCGCCGACACCTTGAAGGCAAGCCCTGACAGCATGAACACCAGACCGATGATCAACCCTGTCGGCACATCGCCCGACAGGGTGGACAGGATCGCCGAAAACTGTGTCGTGCCGGCATAGCCATAGGTCAGCGATGCGCCATAGAGGAAAAGGCCCGACGACAGCGCGCCGAGAACAAAATACTTCAGACCGGCTTCAGACGATTTCATGCTGTCTCGGCGCATGGCGGCCACGACGTAAAGCGACAGCGACTGTAGCTCCAGCCCCATATACAGCGTCATCAGATCGCCCGCCGAGACCATGACCATCATGCCGATAGTGGCCAGCGTCACAAGGATCGGGAATTCAAACCGCAACAGATCGCGACGCTGCATGTAGTCTTGCGACATCAGCATCACGCAGGCGGCCGACACAAGGATGATCACCTTGGCAAAGCGCGAGAACGGATCATCAAGGAACATCCCGCCAAAGGCGTCACGCTCGCCCCCGGTCCCCAGCCCGATGAACAAGGCAAGGGCCAGAAACAGGCCCGATGTGGCCCAGACCAGCGTGGCCGCCGTCTTGTCCTTGCCGCCGTAGGCGCCGAACATCAGCCCCCCCAAGGCAAATACTGCCAGAATGAACTCTGGAAGGATGGTGTTGAAATCGCTTGCGGTCATGGTTTCCCGCTCCTTCAGTGCTGGGCAAGCTGCGTGCTACCCGACAGGGGCACGGCAGCCTGATAATCGGTCACAAGGGCGGTGACGCTGGGGCCGATGATGTCGGTCACCAGTGCGGGGTAGATGCCCAAAAGCAGGGTCATCGCCACCAAGGGCGCAAAGATCGCCTTCTCGCGGCGGGTCATGTCGGTGATCGACTTCAACGCCTCTTTGATAAGCTCGCCCATCATGACGCGGCGATAAAGCCACAACGCATAGGCCGCCGACAGGATCACCCCCGAGGTTGCCACAGCAGCAACCCAAGTGTTGACCTGGAAAATCCCGACCAGCACAAGGAACTCGCCGATAAAGCCCGAGGTCCCCGGCAGGCCGACGTTGGCCATGGTGAAGAACATGAAGATCATCGCATAAGCGGGCATCCGGTTCACCAGACCGCCATAGGCGTCGATCTCGCGCGTGTGCATGCGGTCGTAGATCACGCCAACGCACAGGAACAAAGCGCCCGAGATGAATCCGTGACTTATCATCTGGAAAATCGCGCCATCAACCCCCTGTTGATTGGCGGCGAATATCCCCATGGTGACATAACCCATGTGCGCCACCGACGAATAGGCAATCAGCTTCTTCATGTCCGACTGCGCAAGCGCCACAAGGCTGGTGTAAACAATGGCGATGGCCGACATCCACAACACCAGCGGCGCCATCACGTCCGACCCCACCGGGAACATCGGCAGCGAAAAGCGCAGGAACCCGTAGCCCCCCATCTTCAACATGATGGCCGCCAGCACCACCGACCCGGCGGTTGGGGCCTGAACGTGGGCGTCGGGCAACCATGTGTGCACCGGCCACATCGGCATCTTCACCGCAAAGCTGGCAAAGAAAGCAAGGAACAGCATGGTCTGCAAACCGCCCACCACCGTGATGCCAAGCACCGAAATGTTGTCAGAGGCGAAGGTGTGGGTCAGCAACGTTGGGATGTCTGTAGAGCCCGCTTCCCAATACATCACGATCATCGCCACCAGCATCAACACTGAGCCAAGGAAGGTGTAGAGGAAGAATTTGAACGCCGCGTAGATCCGCTCTTTCCCGCCCCAGATCCCGATGATCAGGAACATTGGGATCAGGCCCGCTTCGAAAAACAGGTAAAACAGCACCAGATCCAGCGCGCAGAACACGCCCAGCATCAGGGTTTCCAGCATCAGGAACGCAATCATGTATTCCTTGACGCGGGTCTGCACATCCCACGTCGCCCCAATGGTCAGCGGCATCAAGAAGGTCGTAAGCATCACGAACAGGACCGAAATCCCATCGACGCCCATCTTGTATTTCAAGCCGAGGATCCAGTCGTATTCCTCGACGAACTGCATTTCGGTATTGGCAGGATCAAACCCGGCAAGGATGAACAGCGACACAAGGAATGTTGCCGTAGTGGCCAGAAGTGCCAGCCATTTGGCATTCTTCTGGGCGGCGGCGTCATCGCCGCGCAAGAACAGCGCCATGATGACGGCGGCCACGGCTGGGATGAAGGTGATGATGGAAAGCAGGTTGTCCATGGTTACTCTTTCGCCCCCTTACTGCGCGCCAGACAGCGTCAGCCAGGCAATCAGGACCACAATCCCGAGCACCATGGCGAAGGCATAGTGGAAGACATAGCCGGATTGCGCCCGACCTGCGAGGCGGGTCAGCATGGGGATGATCCCCATGGCCACGCCGTTGATGGACCCGTCGATGACCGTGCCATCGCCCTTTTTCCAAAGAACATTGCCAATCCATTTCGCAGGACGGACAAAGATCCAGTCGTAGAGTTCGTCGAAATACCACTTGTTCAGCAAGAACAGGTAGAGCGGGCGCTGCGCCGTGGCCAGACGACGCGGCAGCGAGGTGTCCTTGATGTAGAACAGCCACGACAGCGCAAATCCAAGCACCATCGCCACGAACGGGCTGATCTTGACCCAGGTCGGAACCAGATGCGCCGCGTGCAGCACAGTGTTGTCCGGGCCGATGAAGATGGCACCTTTCGGCGCTGTCGCGGCATGGTGTTCAGCCGCCACGGGTGCAGCCGCTTCTGCCGGAACGGCGGTTCCCTCGGCCGGAGCCCGTGCCTCGCTTTCGGTGGTGGTGGCTTCGCCATGCGCGGCACCCGCCTCGACACCGAACCAGTTACGCACCTTGGCCTCGTCGCCGAAGAACACGTTGTACCATATCATGCCCGAAAACGCCGCGCCAAGCGCCAGAACACCTAGCGGGATCAGCATCACAAGGGGGCTTTCATGCGGCTCGTGTGGGTGATCATCGTGGCCGTGACCGTGGCCATGTCCGACCGTTCCAGCGCGGTTTTCGCCGTAAAAGGTCAGGAACATCAGACGCCATGAATAAAAGCTGGTCATTGCCGCCGCGACCACCAACAGCCAGAACGCATAGTTGGACCCGACATAGGCTGACTCGATCACCGCGTCTTTCGACAAGAACCCGGCAAAGCCGATGTGGGTCAGCGGGATGCCGACACCGGTGATCGCCAAAGTGCCGATCATCATCGCCCAGAAGGTATAGGGGATCTTTTTGCGCAGGCCACCGTAGTTGCGCATGTCCTGTTCGTGATGCGTGGCGTGGATCACCGACCCCGCACCCAGAAACAACATCGCCTTGAAGAACGCGTGGGTGAACAGATGGAACATCGCCACGGAATAGACGCCAACCCCCGCCGCCACGAACATGTAGCCAAGCTGAGACATGGTGGAATAAGCGATCACCCGCTTTATGTCGTTCTGCACCAGCCCGATGGTCGCCGCCACAAAGGCGGTCGTGGCCCCCAGAACGGTGATCATGGTGGTGGCACTGGGCGCAAACTCATAAAGCGGCGACATGCGGCAGACAAGAAAGACGCCCGCCGTCACCATGGTTGCCGCGTGGATCAGCGCCGAAACCGGGGTCGGGCCCTCCATGGCGTCGGGCAGCCATGTGTGCAGGAACAACTGCGCCGATTTGCCCATTGCCCCGATGAACAGCAGCACACCGATCAGGTTGGCCGCGTTCCAGTCCGACCACAGGAAGCTCAGGTTCGTGTCGGCAAGCGTTGGGGCTGCGGCAAAAATCTCGTCGAACCGGATCGAGTCTGTCAGGAAAAACAATGCCATGATGCCAAGAGCAAAGCCGAAGTCACCGACCCGGTTGACCACAAAGGCCTTGATCGCTGCAGCGTTCGCGCTTGGCTTTTTATAGTAGAACCCGATCAGCAGATAGGATGCGACCCCCACCCCTTCCCAGCCGAAGAACATCTGCACCAAATTGTCAGACGTGACCAGCGCCAGCATGGCAAAGGTGAAGAACGACAGGTAGGCAAAGAACCGGGCCTTGTAGTGTTCGTGATGGGTCCAATTGTCGTCATGGGCCATGTAGCCAAAGCTGTAAAGGTGAACCAGGGCGGACACCGTGTTCACCACCACCAGCATGATGGCGGTCAACCGGTCGATGCGGATCGACCATTCGCTGCCCAGCGAGCCGGATTCGATCCAGCGCAGCAGCACGACCTTGTAGGTTTCCCCGTCAAAGCCAAGAAAGATGACCCACGACAGGAGGGCCGCCAGAAACACCAGCGATGTGGTGATGATCTGGCCGGCACGTTCGCCGATGATGCGCCAGCCAAAGCCGCAGATCAGGGACCCGATCAGCGGGGCAAGAAGGATGATCGTTGCCATTTGCTTTAGCCTTTCATCACGTTGACGTCTTCAACGTCGATCGTGCCACGGTTGCGGAAGAACACCACCAGGATCGCTAGGCCGATGGCGGCCTCTGCCGCCGCAACGGTCAGGATGAACATGGTGAACACCTGCCCCACCAGATCGCCCAGATGGCTGGAAAACGCGACCATGTTGATGTTTACCGCCAAGAGCATCAATTCGATCGACATCAGGATGACGATCACATTTTTCCGGTTCAGGAATATGCCGAAGATGCCGATGACGAACAGCGCTGCCGCGACCGTCAGGTAATGTTCCAGTCCAACCATTTGTCGTTCCCTCGTGGGCGACTTGAACGCGCCCGTTTTTGTTCCGTCCGGAGCGTGTCAGACACGCACCGCCCTTACAGCCCCTGGCCGGGCTTCACATCTTTCAATTCCATGGCCTTGGCAGGATCGCGCCACATCTGTTGCAGCACGTTCTGACGCTTGACATCCTTGCGGTGACGCAGGGTCAGAAGGATCGCGCCGATCATGGCAACCAGCAGGATCAGGCCCGCAAGCTGGAACAACAAGAGATACTTGTCATAGATCAACAGCCCCAAGGCGCGGGTGTTTTCCAC
>JBKBOF010000088.1:0-11702 GCA_046294955.1 Paracoccaceae bacterium | reverse complement strand
ACGCCAAGCGCCGGGTCTTTGGCCGGGTTGGCATCGACATGATCGCTGGTCCGTCCGAGGTGCTGGTGATTGCGGACAAGGGCAACGACCCTGACTGGATTGCGCTGGATCTTTTGTCGCAAGCCGAACATGACCAAAGCGCGCAATCCATTCTGATCACCACGGATGCGGCCTTGGGCCGGGCCGTCGCCGCAGCGGTGGACAAACGGCTGGAAACGCTGGAACGCCGCGCGATTGCGGGCGCAAGTTGGCGCGACAATGGGGCAGTGATCGTGGTCGACTCCCTTGATCAGGCTGCCGCGCTTGCGAACCGGATCGCCCCTGAACACCTTGAAATCATGGTGGAAGATGCCGAAGCCCTTGCCGCGCAGATTCCGCATGCGGGGGCGATCTTCCTTGGCCAGTGGACACCCGAGGCCATTGGCGACTATGTCGGCGGCCCGAACCATGTGCTGCCGACTGCCCGCTCGGCGCGGTTCTCGTCGGGCCTGAATGTGCTTGATTTCATGAAGCGCACCACCATGGCCCGGATGACCCCCGATGCGTTGAAGGCCATCGGCCCAAGCGCCGAACGGCTGGCGATCAGCGAAAGCCTTGAGGCGCACGGGCTAAGCGTGCGGGCGCGGCTGGACCGGTTGAACGAAGCTTGACCATTCTGATCACACGGCTAGCGTGCGTGAGCAACATGACGGGCGTTGCTTCATCTGTCGGTTGCCACGCTGATCGTGAACACGACCGTGGGATAGAGTCCAACCCTGACGTTCGGGGGCGGCAATGAACCTTTCTGCGGACCAAATGGCATCCGTTGGCCCGAGGCGATCCTGCAAGGGCTTGGCCTTGTGGCCCTGCTGACCGGCCTGTTCGCCGCCACCTGACAGATGTTCAGTCTTGCGCCACGGCCTTGCCTGTAGCATCACGGTCGCGACATTTGACAGGCATCCCATGACCAACCGCATTTGCCATATCGAGATCGACGAGAAAGGCCTCGCCCGCCCGACGCCTGAAATCGAACAGGAACGTCGCGTAGCGATCTTTGATCTGCTGGAGGAAAACTCCTTTGGCCTGCCCGCTCGCGATGGCCGCCCGGTGCCTGACGGCCCCTACCGCCTTTGCCTGGCTATCCGCGAAGGGCGGCTGGTGTTTGACGTGGCGACGGAAGATGAAACCAAGGTGGGCGAATTCCATCTGTCGCTTGGCCCGTTCCGGCAGGTGGTCAAAGACTATTTCCAGATTTGCGAAAGCTATTTCGAGGCCGTCAAACGCCTGCCGCCCAGCCAGATCGAAGCCATCGACATGGCCCGTCGCGGTATCCACAACGAAGGGGCCCGCGTCTTGCAGGAGCGTCTGGAAGGCAAGGCAGACGTGGATATCGACACCGCCCGAAGACTGTTCACCCTGATCTGCGTTCTGCATTGGGGGTAGATTTGGGCGACTTTCCCCAATCGGTTCTGTTCTGTTGCGACCACAATGCCGTCCGCTCTCCGATGGCTGAGGCGTTGATGAAGAAGTTTTACGGCCAACGCGCCTATGTCCAGTCAGCCGGGGTGCGCAATGACATGGAGGTGGACGGCTTTTCCGTTGCCGTGTGTCAGGAGTTGGGCATCGAACTGGCGCGGCACCGCAGCCGCAGTTTTGAGGAGATGCAGGAATGGGGTGATGATCTGTCGCAATTCGATCTGATCGTTGCCTTGTCACCGGCCAGCCAGCGCATGGCGCTTGAACTGACCCGCCACTATCATCTGGAAATCGAATATTGGCCGATTCTTGACCCGACCGGACTTGGCGAAAGCCGCGACGCGAAGCTGTCGGCCTACCGTCAGGCTCGCGACCAGATCCGCGACAGGATGCTGGCCCGCTTTGGCGCTCCGTCCGAAGATACCTCCCCCGTTGCCGAAGGAAATCCCCGTCAATAAACCGCTTGCCTTGCCCGCGACAGAAAGAACCCGTGCCCGTCCGCATTCCGGCATTCAAATCCGCTGCGCTGTGACAAGCAGGTGATGTCTCCGAATGTACCGGTCACGCCATAGTCTGCGATATCGACATAGCTTGCGCTGTTCTTGCGTCCGGGACCGCCACAAGCCATCGTGACCGGGCCCCGCTCCACCATGGAAAAATGATGCCCCCATGGCCCTGCGCATCCGCTTGGGCGCGGTCGTGCCTCTGGCCCGCCTTTTTCAAAGATCGTGCAGGAAATATCGGCCGATGCCGCGCTCAAGCCCACACTGCATTCAATATTCCGGGACGGTGTGCTGAAGGGAAAGACGTCAGCTGCCACTGTCGATGGAACGAACAGAAACGACCAAAATGCCAATCCACGCATGATCTTTTCCTTTCCTTTGCCGACCATTCCGAAGGGTGCCACACAGGTCACGATGCGTCAAACGACGGGCGCACCTGACCACGCCCTTTTCGGCCGGAGATGTCTGCTCTTTAGGCAGCGGGTACAGGATCAAGCGTGGCCCTTTCGCGCGACAAGGGGCTGTGCATCCCCGGCAAAGCCGCTATCGTTGTTCCAAAAGGCGCCGGAGGCGATGATGACCCGAACGAAAGCCCGCGACACGTTGATTGCCTATTACGCGGCCTTCAATGCAGGCAATGCAGCAGCAATGATCGCGTGTGTCACCGACGACGTGGAGCATCGCGTGAACGAAGGCGCTGTTCGCCGGGGCCGCACCCGTTTTGCCGAATTCTGTTCCCACATGGGGGTGTCCTACCGCGAGCATTTGGCCGAGCTCGAGGTTTTCACCAACGAGGACGGCACGCGCGGGGCTGCGGAATTCGTGGTACATGGGCAATACCTGAAAACCGATCCGGGGCTGCCTGAAGCGCGCGGACAACACTATGTTCTTCCTGCCGGTGCGTTCTTTGATCTGCGCGAGGGCAAGATCTCGCGTATTTCGACGTTTTACAATCTGTCCGACTGGATTGCCCAGGTGTCGGCATGATCCGGCCGGACTTACCCGCTGGCCTGTCGGTCCGCGCCTTGCAAGGCGCAGATCTGGAACGGTATCTGGATGCAGTGGCGGGCTTGCGCATCGCCGTTTTCCGGGACTGGCCATACCTTTATGATGGCACACTGGAATACGAGCGTGACTACCTGCAAACCTATCGCGACAGCCCGCAGGCGCTGCTGGTGGGGGCCTTTGACGGCGATATTCTGATCGGTGCGTCAACCTCGACGCCTATGGAGGATCACGCCGAAGAATTTGCCGCCCCTTTTGCGCATCAACCCATAGCGTTGGACCATATCCTGTATGGCGCGGAATCCGTGGTGCTGCCGGTATACCGTGGTCTTGGCCTTGGCCATCGCTTTTTTGACCTGCGCGAAGCGCATGCGCGTGGTCTTGGCCGCAGCCACGTTGCGTTTTGTTCGGTGCAGCGCCCCGATGACCACCCGTTGCGCCCTGACACCTACCGCACCAACGATGCCTTCTGGCGCGGTCACGGCTATAGCCCTTTGCCCGGAGTGGTGGCGGAATTTTCGTGGCGTGATGTGGGGGACACCGTTGATACCAATAAGCCCCTGCAATTCTGGATCCGTGCCCTGTGACCGCGTTCACTCTCGCCTCGGCTGCCTATGACCTGACATGGTTTGACCAGTTCGATGACCATGCCGCGAAACTGACCCGTTGGGTTGCCGATGCCGCAGGGCAGGGGGCCAAGCTGCTGGTGTTTCCGGAATACGGGTCGATGGAGCTTTCCAGTCTTGGCGGCCGCGCCGTCGCCGGTGATCTGGAGGGATCATTACACGAGGTTGCGCGCCATGGACCTGCCACCGACGCGCTGCATCTGGACCTTGCGCGGCGCTATGATTGCCTGATCCTAGGGGCCTCGCGCCCGTTCTTTCTTGGCCCCCGACCTGTGAACCGCGCAACGCTTTATGGGCCGTCCGGTGTTGTCGGACATCAGGACAAGCAGATCATGACCCGGTTTGAACGGGAACAGTGGGATGTGGTGCATGGCGAAGGCTTGGGCCCGTTTGACACCGATCTTGGCAAGATCGGTGTGATCATCTGCTATGACAGCGAGTTTCCCCTGCTTGGGCGCCATCTGGTCGATCAGGGTGCCGAAATCCTGCTGTCGCCGTCTTGCACGGACTCGGTGGCTGGGTTTACCCGTGTCCGCATCGGTTCCATGGCACGCGCGTTGGAAAACCAGTGTGTTGTCGCCCATGCCCCGACCGTCGGGCCTTGCGATTTTTGCCCGGCCGTCAATGAAAATGTCGGTGCCGCCGCGATCTATGGGCCGCCAGATCTTGGTTTTCCCGAAACCGGAGTGTTGAGCGAAACGCCGTTGAACGCCCCCGGATGGGCGATGGCGTCGGTCAGTCTGGACGCTATCCGAACTGTGCGCAGCGAAGGTCGTGTGCTGAACCACCTGCATTGGGTAGAACAGGCGCAGCGTTTGACCACTTGAGCTGTTCGAAATGGGATCGCACAGTTCTGCGGACCGGTGCGTCACATGATATTGGACCGCGACTGTTTGGCCCGGTAGGGCCCTAGAATCCTCTTGAAAAGCCGGTAAATCGGGCGCATATGCCCTGCCTACACGCCTGCGGTTCCCGCGGGCAAACACCTATTGGAGTGACCATGGCCAAGGAAGACATTCTCGAATTCCCCGGTGTCGTCAAGGAACTCCTGCCCAACGCGACATTCAAGGTCGAACTCGACAATGGCCATGAATTGATCGCTGTGATGGCAGGAAAGATGCGCAAGAACCGGATCCGGGTTCTGGCGGGCGACAAGGTGCAGGTGGAAATGACCCCTTACGACCTGTCAAAGGGTCGCATCAACTATCGCTTCAAGTAAATTGCGACTTATCCTTGGGTCCGCAAGCCCGCGCCGGAAGGATCTTTTGGCGCAGCTAGGGCTAAAGCCTGACGCCATCCTGCCACCTGACATCAACGAAGACCCCCATCCCCGTGAACTGCCCCGGCCCTACTGTGCGCGACTTGCGCGGGAAAAGGTGTTGGCGGTGGTGGCGGGTGAAGATGACGTGGTGATCTGTGCCGATACGACAGTGGCCGTTGGCCGACGTATTTTGGGCAAGCCTGCCGATGCGGGCGAGGCTGCGGCCTTTCTGACCCTTCTGGGTGGTCGTCGGCATGAGGTCATCACCGCCGTTGCCGTGCGCAGGGGCGACCGCGTGCTGTCGCGCGAGTCGATCAGTGTGGTCAAGATGAAGCGCCTTTCCGACGCCGAGCTGAACGCATATCTTGCCTCGGGCGATTGGCATGGCAAGGCGGGCGGCTATGGCATCCAAGGGTTGGCGGGTGCGTTTATTCCATGGATTGCAGGAAGTTACACCGGAATTATGGGGTTGCCCGTGGCCGAAACGGCTGTTCTTCTTGAAAGCATCGGATACCCGGTCTGGAGGCAGGAATGAAGGGCCGCGTGGTCATCCTGGACGAGATTTCCGGTCGCCAGATGGCGGCGCTTGTGGTCGATGGGAAGCTTGAAGAACTGTCGGTTGACCCTGAAACGGACGTGTCGCTGCCCGGTGCGATTTATCGGGCCATCGCGGATCGGCCGGTCAAAGGACAGGGCGGGATTTTCGTCAAATTGCCGCAAGGGTCGGGCTTTCTGCGCCAGATCAGCGGGATTGCACCGGGCCAGCGACTTCTGGTGCAAGTCACAGGCCCGGCAGAACCCGGCAAGGCGTTGCCTGTCTCGGTACGGTTGCTGTTCAAGTCACGCTTTGCCATTGTCACGCCCGATGCGCCGGGGTTGAACATCAGCCGGCGCATCAAGGACGAACCCCTCCGTGCCGATCTGGCAGAGATTGCGGCCAGTGGTATGGCCGGGGCGCCCGAGATGCTGGGCCTGATCCTGCGCTCAGCGTGCGAAGATGCCGAGCCGGACGCCATCGCCGAAGACATCGCCGCAATGCGTGGTCTGGCCGAAGCGGTGCTGGTGGACACCAAGGGGGAAGCCGAACTGCTTGTGGACGGCGCAGGCGCGCATGATCTTGCATTTAGGGACTGGCTGGACCCGGCACCGGATGAGGCGGTGATGGAGCCGGGCGGTTTTGCCGAACACGGCGTCGATGCGCTGATCGAGGCTTTGCTGCACCCCCGCGTGGACCTGACCGGGGGCGGGCACATGATGATAGAGCCGACCCGTGCGCTGGTCGCGGTGGATGTGAACACTGGCCCGGATACAAGCCCTGCCGCCAGCCTGAAGGTCAATATAGCCGCCGTGCGTGATCTGCCGCGCCAATTGCGGCTGCGCGGCTTGGGCGGACAGATCGTTGTCGATTTTGCGCCGATGTCAAAAAAGGACCGCGCCATTCTGGATCAGGTCGTCAAGGCGGCCTTCAAGGGGGACGGCGAGGCAAATCTGGCGGGTTGGACCACTCTTGGTTTGTATGAGTTGACCCGCAAGCGGGATCGCCTGCCCTTGGCCGAGGTGATCGGAGGATTGTTCACATGACTTGCCCGGTATGTGCCAAGGACACCGATCCAAAATATCGCCCGTTTTGTTCGCGACGCTGCGCCGATGTGGATCTGGGTCGCTGGCTGACCGGCAGCTATGCAATTCCGGTTGCAGAAAGCGAAGAAGAGCCGACGGTGACAGGTGAAGATCCGGACATTCCGCCCCGCCAGTAGACCGGGCGCGAAAAAGGCGAAAAACCCTCTGGACAGCCCCGCGTGCCTGACGTATCACCCGCCCACCCGAAGGGCAGAGCCGCTTCGACAAGGGTGCCCAGATAGCTCAGTTGGTAGAGCAGCGGATTGAAAATCCGCGTGTCGCTGGTTCGATTCCGGCTCTGGGCACCACTTAATCAGACCATATACTTGGTTGTTTTAAATTGAAGACAGCAAAAACCGCTTGGCAAGTCGATCTTTTGGCCCACCATACTCTGGTGTGATGGTTGTCAGGCAATGCCGGGGTCTGCGCGCTTCACCGGCACTGTCAAAACGGTGCACCCAAGCACATCAGTGTCAGAACCACTGTCCCGGTTCCATCAGGCCAAGATCCATCAGCTGTTGGCTGTGCCATTCAAAGGGCATGGAATTTCTCCAACGGAAGTCTTGGATATCAAAGCGTGATCCGGGGTTGGTGCGCAGGGCCTTGGCTGTTCGGAAAGAAACAAGTGCTGCGGTGATGTTGTTGTGCCAAGGGCAGGCATAGGTATTCATTTCTTCATCCGACAGCGTGAAATCACGGCGCAGCTCAACGCCGGATCTGGTCTTGAACAGCGAAATCCGGTCGATCTTGCGGCGCTGTGGCGAGATATGTTCTTCATAGCGCCAGCGCAGACCACCGAAAAAATCCAATTGTCGTTCCCGGGGGTAATTGTGGTTCTGCGGATCCGGGCGTCCCAACGCGTAATAGCCCGACCTGTCCAGATGCGCATCTTCCAAGGAAACGGCGTTCGGAAACCGGCCGAGATCGCCCGCGTATAGATCGATAACGTAGGTCAGCATGGCCTCGCGGCGCTCTTCGGAATGAAACGTCAGCAATTCCAGAACGTTGCGAGACTCGCAAAATGGGTGGAACAGGTACTCGGCATTATAGCAGTAGAACAGCCAGATCTCTGGGGCCGCTTGGATCACTTGGTTCACAGCGTCAATCAGCGCGCCTTCGGCGTGAACGTTATAATCCACGCGGTGAATGACATCCTCGATCGCTGCGGGCAGCACTATTTCCGATGGGGCGAGTAGAACCACAACCGGAAAGCCCGAGCGGAGGTGGTGGCGCAGGGTGGTATCCACATGCACGTCATCCTCGGCCATGATGACGGCGACTGGCCCCTCGCCAAGGATGGACTTGGCAAAAACAAGGAATTCGGACAGTCCGGTATAGCGCATTTATCCCCCTCGGCAGGCACTGTTCCGTGCCCTTTGGTCGGGTGCAGAATCGACGATGGGCGCGCGTATTGCAAGTAGCCTGATGGAAAATGGTGATGGGTTGGCACGATCATCGGCCCGTCCGTCGCGCGTTGCGCCTAGAGCAAGTTGGATGTAGAAGGCGCGCTGATCCACGGCGGGGCAATGTCATGACCAAAGCCAAGAAACTGTTCATCAAGACCTATGGCTGCCAGATGAACGTGTATGACAGCGAGCGTATGGCCGAGGCTATGGGGGCCGACGGCTATATCCTGACGGATGTTGCTGAAGATGCCGACATGGTGCTTTTGAACACCTGTCATATCCGTGAAAAGGCCAGTGAGAAGCTGTATTCGGACCTTGGCCGGTTGCGCCCGCTGAAAGAGGCGCGTCCGGATCTGAAGATCGGTGTTGCCGGGTGCGTCGCGCAGGCCGAAGGGGCCGAGATTCAACGCCGCATGCCTTTGGTCGATATCGTGGTCGGCCCGCAGGCCTATCATCGTCTGCCGCAGCTTGCGCGTGCGGGAGGCAGCCAAGTGGACACCGACTTTCCGGCCGAGGACAAGTTCGATCATCTGCCAGAGCGCAAAGCCTTGCGCGGTCCAAGCGCCTTTCTTACGGTTCAGGAAGGCTGCGACAAGTTCTGCGCCTTTTGCGTGGTGCCCTATACGCGCGGCGCCGAAGTCAGCCGGCCGGTGGACCGGATCTTGCGCGAAGCGCGCGATCTGGTGTCACGCGGCGTGCGCGAAATCACCCTCTTGGGCCAGAACGTGAATGGCTACCATGGCGAAGGTGCCGGTGGAACATGGTCCTTGGGCCGCCTGATCAGAACCTTGGCCGATATCGACGGGCTCGACCGGATCCGCTATACCACCAGCCACCCCAACGATATGGACGATGACCTGATCGCTGCGCATGGGGATGTCCCGCAACTGATGCCCTATCTGCACCTTCCGGTGCAGTCCGGATCGGATCGCATCCTCAAGGCGATGAATCGCAAGCACGGCAGGGATGCGTATTTTCAGGTGATCGAGCGGATCCGGACTGTGCGGCCGGACATTCTGCTTTCCTCAGATTTCATCGTCGGTTTTCCCGGTGAAACCGATGCCGATTTCGCCGATACGTTGGACCTGATCCGGCGGGTGGGGTTCGGCCAATCCTATTCGTTCACCTATTCGGCGCGCCCCGGCACCCCCGCTGCGGAAAAGGCCGCGATAGATAAGGCGGTCGCAAGCGCGCGGTTGCAGGAACTGCAGGCTCTGATCCTTGACCAACAGCGCGCGGTGCAACAGGCGATGGTCGGCCGCGAAATCTCGGTGCTGTATGAAAAGGCCGGGCGCCAAGAGGGTCAGATGGTTGGGAAGTCTGAATACCTGCATGCAGTGCACGTCAACGATCCGGTGGGCAAAGTCGGAGAGCTGGCACGGGTGCGTGTCTTAGCTTCGGCCGCCAACTCACTGTCTGCGGTCAAGATTTCCTGATTGGCTGCTGTTGTCTGTTGCCGGATAATTGTCTTGCTTGGCGAAACAGTCACCGGAAAAACACAAGAGCTTGCGGTCCCGCGCCCAACAAATGCCATATTAACGCCTTAAATTGGACCGATTTTCCTTTACTTCACTTTTTCTCGACGGCAATTCTTGTTCCCAAGTTTATCGGTTGACGTGATAAAATGGGGGACTGCTGCTGTGGAACGTTTTTCCAAAACGTTGCGGATGATCTTCGGGGGCGCGGCGCTTGCGGTCGGTTTGTCGGGTGCGACAACGACCATGGCGCAATCCGCCCCCGAGATCGCCGGCAAGATTGAATGGGGCGTTTGGATTGACGACGACGGGTGCATGCACTGGTGGGCTGATGGCGGCCTTGAAGGTTACATGGTGCCGCGCCGCAACCCGAAAACCGGAAAGCCGGTCTGCCTGAAGCGCAACACCTGTCTGGTTGAAAATACCGATCAGATGTTTGCAACCGACAGTGCAAGACTGACGGCCCAGGGTCGGGCGCGCTTGCAGTCGTTCTTTAAAGGCGCCGGGGCTTTCGGTTATGCCATCTATGGCCATACCGACAGCCGGGCCTCGGATGAATACAACATGGGCTTGTCAAAACGACGCGCTGCTGCGGTGGCCAACGTGGCCCGGTCAGTGGGCGCGCATGTCGAGCGTGAGATCGGCTATGGCGAGCGTCAGCCTGTTGCGTCAAATGGAACGGCAGCGGGGATGCAGAAGAACCGTCGTGTCGAAGTCGTCTGCTACCGGTGGTGATCAACATGAACAATACATTCAAATTCGGTGCGGCTTTGGCTGTCATGGTGCTGAGCGGGTGCGTGACGGAAACCTTTGAAGGCACGGAGCGATATCGCGGCGCCGATTCGATCATTGCGACAGGGCAGGATCAGGGCAGCGACAAGGGTGTTCTTCGCAATGGCCATGCGGCGATCGCCTATGACCCGGACGGATGCCAGAACTGGATCATGGACGATGGCTTGGAGGGGTATTCCACGCCGCGCTACGATCCGGTGTCGGGTTTGCCGGTGTGCAACAACCTGTATCCGCCCGGAACTGTTCTGAAGAACTATCAGACAGGCACTGAAGGTATCGGGGACCGCGTCTCCGGGCCGGGCATCCGCACCGTCGTCCGACGCGCGAACTGACCGTTTTTCCCATTCTGGGACGGGGAAGGGCCATGGGACACCATGGCCCTTTGTCGTGACGCTGCCCGGATATTTGCCTTGAATTTGATCGCGTGTCACAATTTCGTGCAGCCCACGCGCGTAAATCATACAACGCTCTAAATCGGTGCTTGCCAGATCCTGTGACGCGGCGCACCATCACTACAGGCCCTAGATAAAGGAGACCTCATTGGGCATCAGCGCGCTGACCCCCCCGACCAAACCCGAGGACATGATCGAGTCCGTTCTCGAATTTCCAGACAACCGTTTGTTGATTGGCCTGTGCGGCGAATTTGATCGCAATCTGGCACAAGTCGAACACCAGATGGGTGTGCACATCCTGCGGCGCGGCAATCGTCTGGCCGTGATCGGGGACAAGGGCGCGCGAGAACAGGCGGCGGCAGTCTTGCGCAGCCTGTATGCCCGCCTTGAGGCTGGTCGTACTGTTGCCGCTGGTGACATTGACGGGGCCATGCGCATGGGACGATCCGCGCAATCAGCCGAGGGTGAACAAATTGAAATGTTCAACTCTGGCATGGAGTTGCGCACCCGTAAAAAGCCCATCGAACCACGGACGGAAGCGCAGAAAGCCTATGTCGCGAACCTGTTTGCGAACGAATTGGGTTTTGGCATCGGTCCGGCCGGAACCGGCAAGACCTATCTTGCGGTTGCGGTGGGGGTGACGATGTTCATCTCGGGGGCAGTCGAAAAGATCATCCTGTCGCGCCCGGCGGTCGAGGCGGGCGAACGGCTGGGCTTTCTTCCCGGCGACATGAAGGAAAAAGTCGATCCCTACATGCAGCCGCTGTATGATGCTCTGAACGATTTCCTGCCCGCCAAGCAGGTGCAGAAACTGCTGGAAGAAAAGCGGATCGAGATTGCGCCGCTGGCCTTTATGCGCGGGCGTACGCTTGCGAACGCCTTTGTGGTTCTGGATGAGGCGCAGAACGCCACCAGCATGCAGATGAAAATGTTTCTGACCCGTCTGGGTGAAGGCAGCCGAATGGTCATCACCGGCGACCGGACCCAAGTGGACCTGCCGCGCGGCGTGCCTTCGGGTCTGTCGGATGCCGAGCGTATCCTGAAGGGTGTCAAAGGCGTGACCTTCAACTATTTCACATCGAAAGATGTGGTGCGCCACCCCTTGGTGGCGCGCATCATCGAAGCCTACGAATCGGATGAATCCCCGACAGCGTGACGCGACGGTTT
>JBKBOF010000087.1:0-12366 GCA_046294955.1 Paracoccaceae bacterium | reverse complement strand
GCAGCACATCGGCATGGACCAAGCCCGTGGCCAGTGACCGACGGCCCAAGTGCAGCGACAGCCAAGCCCGCGCGTCGTTCAGGACGTCTGCCTCGGACGCGGTCAGGCTTGGATGTTCCCAGAACCTGCCCCAGAACGGCGTGTCGCCGACCAGACCCGCATGGTCCCACCGGGGCCGCGTGAACCATGCCGGCAATGTCAGGCGATCCGTGACATCATGCAGCCGCGCCAACAAGCGGCCTAGGGCGTGGTGCTGCTTGGCCTGATCGGCCGCGCTACCGGACAGCGGCACGCCGGCTTCTCCCAAAGCTTCGCCTTCAACCCATTCCACAACCGACGCCATTCGGCCCGTCGCCAGCCTAGCCAGAAAGTCGCCCTCAGGTAGCGGGCAGGCTGCGGGTACAGGCAGACCGTTTTGTGCAAGTTGCGCGCACCACCACAATTCCGACCGGATCGCATCCTCCGACTGATAGCCCCTCCGGTGCAGGCGCAATGCGGCCCGTCCTTGGCTCGTGGCAATTTCATAAACCTCGTTTTCACGCAAACGCAGGGGTCGCGTCACAACCCCACCCCAAAGGCGGGCAGCTGCATCGGCCTCGGTCATCTGCGGTCCAATGTGGCTTGCAAGGCATCAGCAAGCAGGTCTGCCTCGGCCCGGCCAAAAGGCATGGGCGGCCGCATCTTCAAGGTCGCCCCCCCGCGCCCGATCCGGTTCAACAAGAACCCGCGTGCCACCATATCCTCAACCAGGTCGGCGGCAAAGTCGCCTGCCCCTGCATCGCCAAACTCCAGCCCGAAGAACATCCCCTTGGCGCGCGCATTCACGATCCGGCCGTGGCGCAACCCTTTCAGACGATCCAGCAGATAGGCCGAAGTGTCTTCCGCGCGGGACTGCAAGCCTTCATCCTCGATTACATCCAAAGTCGCAAGGCAGGCCGCTGCCGATACCGGATTGCCGCCAAAAGTGTTGAAATAGCCAAAAGCGTCGCGAAACGCAGCCATCACATCCGGACGTGCCAGACAGGCCGCGACCGGATGGCCGTTTGCCATCGGTTTGCCAATTGTCACCACATCGGGCGCAAATCCCAACCAATCATGGCCCCAGAAATGGCTGCCAAGCCTGCCGAAACCGGGCTGCACCTCGTCACACAAGACCAGACCACCCGCCTTGCGCACGACGGCAATCGTCGGATCAAGAAAGCCCGGTGCAACATCCGGCAAACCTTCATTCGCAAACACAGGGCACAGCATGATCCCGGAAAAGCCAAATCCAGCCTGCTCCAACTCTGCAATCGCACGGGCGACGTGATCGGCAAAGGCTTGCGGTTGCGCGTCGGACGCCCCGCCCAAAGGCGACAGCGTGTCCGGTGAAGGGACCAACCGCACATTCGGGGCACGCCCCCCGATCGGCGGGCGTCGCGTGGAAAGCTGGCTGACTGCTGCCGTATTGCCATGATAGGTGTTGTCGGTCGCGATGATCCCGGTCTTGCCGGTAACGGCCTGCGCCATGCGCAAGGCCAGATCGTTCGCCTCTGACCCGGTGCAGACCATGATGGCCTGCGAAATCCCATGCCCGAGTGTGGCCGTCAGCCGCTCGATATAGTCGAGGATCAATTCGTGGTGATAGCGGGTATGGGTGTTCAACGTGGCCGCTTGGCGGGCAATGGCCTGAACCACTTTCGGGTGACAATGCCCGACATGGGCGACGTTGTTGTAGCAATCCAGATACCGCTTGCCGTCCGCGCCCCAAAGCCAGACCCCCTCGCCCCTGACGATATGAACCGGTGACCGGTAAAAGGTTGGCACATTCGGACCCATCAAGCGTGCGCGGCGGGCATCCATGCTTTCCATCAATCCTCGGCTTCAGGTTTGCCGCGTCCAGCCTTGACCTCGGCCCGCACGGTCTTGGCCTTCAGGCGGCGCAACTGGCTGCCATAGGTCGGTTTGGTTGCAACGCGCCGCTTTGGCGCAATCAGCGCCTGCCGGATCATGTCGACCAGTCGTTCACGGGCCAGTTCGCGATTGCGGATCTGGCTCCGGGTTTCTTCGGCCCGGATCAGGATGGCGCCGTCCAGTGTCCATCTGCGTCCCGCCAGCTTCTTTAGCCGCGCTTTGACCGACGATGACAAGTGCGGCGACCTCTCGGCCTCGAACCGCAGTTCGACAGCGGTTTCCACCTTGTTGACGTTTTGCCCCCCCGGTCCTTGCGATCGGGTGAAGGTTTCGGACAGTTCCCAATCAGCAAGGGAGATCGTGTCGTTGATCCGCAGCATGCCAGCAGGTTAGGGGAAAGCCGGATCGGCGGAAAGGGGCGACACGCACCCCCAAAAGAGAAAGGGGCGCCGGAGTGCGGCGACCCTTTCCGAGTTCAAGGAGATGGGCCAGTTAGGTATCTGTCCCAATCACCGGTTCGTTCGCTAAGGGGTTGCCCCTAGAAAACACCCCCCATGACTGTCCCGACACGTATCTCCAATATCACTCTAGACACTGGATCACCTCCTTTCAATTGGTTGCCGATAGGGGGAGGTTGACACAGATTTTGTGGCTGTCAAACATTTTTACGCAATCGGTGCCGTCACTTTTCTGACAATCATCCGGAATGGCAAAAGTGCCACCAAAGCAAGCAGAAGTTTTACCCCCCAATCCGCCACCGCCAGCGACACCCATAGTGGTGCATCGGGTCCAAGACCCAGCATCGGCAGGACCTCATTCGCCCAAGCCACGTCATTGCCGGGTTCCAGAAAGACAAGGGCCGACGAAAAGGCGATGGAAAAGAACAGCGCCGTATCGACTGACGACCCCACCAGGGATGACATCAGCGGTGCGCGCCACCACGCACCGCGCCGAAACCGGTCAAACAGCGAAACATCAAGCAACTGGGCGGTCAGAAAGGCCAGGCCTGATCCGATGGCGATCCGCCACGTCACCAAGGGGCCAAATTCACCACTGATCTGCGTGCCAATCAGCGAACAGGTGATTCCGGTCATAAATCCGACAACCACCACCCGCCGCGCAGCCTGCGCGCCATAGATGCGGTTGGTCAGATCCGTGACCAGGAAGGCCACAGGATAGGTAAAGGCACCCCACGTCAGCCATTGACCAAAGAGGAATTGAACAAGGATGTTCGAGGCCACGACTGTCGCGGCCATGGCAAGAATACCAGGCAGAAGTTTTTGCATCATGTGATCCGTTTTTTATGCAAGGTCGCGGAGACTTGCCCCCCCGATAGGTTGAGGACACTTTCGCCTAAGCCAGCGACCTTCGGCTGTCAATCTGCCAGCCGGTACTCAACGATTTCGGTGTGCTGAAACGGCATGAAATTGTCATCCGATATCAAGGTCAGGCGGATCGCCCCGGTGCTGTCGCGCCACGCCGATAGCCCTTCCAGATTGTCGTGAAACCCGGCGGGCGTTTGCAGATGGGTCCGCCTGTCTGACAATTCCCTCTTGCCCAATTTGAAAGATCGAACCCGACTTGAAAATCCGGCAATGCCATGAAAGGCGCGTTCCAGCACATAAAGCCGTCCATCGGGCCCGAAATCAGCGGCGACCGGCAAGAACACCCCATCACGCGGCAGTTTGAAAGGCTGGGTCCACTTGCCATTCGCAAATCGCCATACCGGAAAATCTGCACCACTTGCATTCCCCGGTTGCCCGGTCAGAAAGCGGATCCTCTTGGATTCACGCAATTCTTCGGGGATCGTGTAAAGTGCGCCAGTCGCATCGATCGCCAACGATTCTAGCGCCGCATTGTGCGGCAGCGACATGAACGCCACCGGCGTCGGCAGATTTTCTGCAATGCCTGTGATCTTGGCATAGCGAAGTACTCGGGCAACGCCTTCGAACGAAACGTACACTGTGCCGTCCGCGGCGATGGCCATCCCTTCGCTGTCATTCATTTCTGCTGCCAACGGCTTGTTATCGTTCGCTTTCAGCAGAGCAATCGGACCAGCCTCGACCGCAGCAATAGTGCCATCCTGCGCCCGTCTCAGTCGCCCCTCGACGAAGGCTCCCTTGTCGTTCAGCGCAATGAACCGACTGCCATCCGACGACACCTCTATCGCAGAAAACCCGCCAAAGCGGGGGTCCGCCATCTTCCAGCGGATCGCGCCGAGAAATCCCGGCGGCGGCGTTGGTGTGGCGCTTCCCTGCAGCCCAAGAGCCACCAGCGCCGCCACGATTACCGCGAGGCGAGGACGTCTCGACATTGGTTCGGCAAATCCGCCATTGTGTATTCGCGTGGATGACGCGCGCGGGGGGCATCGGGGTCTTTGGGCTTTGGGGTTCCCTTGGGTGGGTTGAGATAGTCTGTCACCCACCAAGTCAGCGTCTCGTCGCAGCCATTGCCGCCCTTGGACAGTTCACTGACCGTAGGGCTTTGCGTTTGGCAGAACCGCGCCCCTTTGGGACATTTAAGACGCACATGGAAATGGGTGTCATGCCCGGCAACCGGACGGATTTTCTGCAACCAAGGGGTATCGGCCTTGGTCGCGGTCTTGCACATCTCGATTTTTACGGCGGCGGCCACGAAGATCCGGTCCACCCGGGGGTCTGATGCCGCAGCCTTCATCACCGCGTGGTGCCGCTTGGTCCAGTTGCCTGTAACCGACTTCTGATCCGCCGAACGAACCGGAATCGACGATATGTCTTCCCGTGCGTTCCGGCTCAGGTTCAGTCGCTGGGGCGGCAATTGCCAGATATCGGCATCCAACCCGATCTGATGGCTGGCGTGACCACTGGTCATGGGTCCACCCCTCGGCTGACTGATATCGCCAATATACAAACCGGCCCAACCGATCTGCTGCGCTGTCCGGCTTAGATCTACCAAAAAGGCAATCATGTCAGGGTGCCCGAAATTGCGCCCCCGGGACAGGCGCATGGCCTGCCAGCTTGGCCCGGTTTCCGGCAGTTCCACCAAACCAGCGGCGCAGCCTTTGGCATAAGATCCGATCGGCATCGCTTTTTGCTGGCTGGGCGTTTTATGGGCGCCAAACAATTTGTTGGCCAGCTTTTCGGCATGCGCGGCGGCTGGCAGACACAGGACGAGTGCCAAAATCAAGGATCGGATCATGCGGGCTCTCCCTCTGGTTTCACCCAGACTAGCAGGAACAAGCCGATCAGGAACAGGACGATCAACGGGATCACGCCAAGTTGCTGGCTGCCTGTCAGGTCAGTGGCGACCCCGATCGACAACGGCGCGATGAACGAAGTCGCTTTTCCCGCAAGGGCATAAAGCCCGAAAGCCTCGGTCATCTTGCCCGGTTCCGCCTGCCGCACCATCATCGTCCGGCTGGACGATTGCAGCGACCCACCGCCGGCCCCGATCAGCGCACCAAGCACATAAAACGCAATGTCCGGCAAGTTGCTGTCGGCACCGACCGGCATCCCCAGAACACTGTCGCGACCGACAAAGACCACGGCAACCGCAACGAGTGTCAGAAGCATCACGTTCAGAATGATTACCGGCTTTGGCCCAAACCGGCTGTCCAGCTTGCCGCCCGCCCAGGCAAAGATGGCGCCGGTCAGCGCAGCAATAATGCCAAAGATGCCCACATTGGTCACCGACCAGCCCAGAACCCCCGCCGCATAGATACCGCCAAAGGTATACATCCCGTTCAGCGCATCCCGGTAGAACATCGACGATCCCAGATATGCGAACAGGCTTTTGTTCTTGGGCAAACGCGCCAAAGTCGCCTTCAGTTCTGGCCACGCTTCACGCACGGCAGCACCAATCGGCATGGCATCGGTCCGACGCGGTTCCTTGACCCAAAGGAAGAACGGCACCATGAAGACCGCGTACCAAAGAGCCGTCAGTGGCCCGACGCTGCGTGTGCCCTCACGCGCCCCGGCGTCAAGCCCGAATATCGGCGATATCCCGATCAGCGTCTTTCCCGACGGTCCTTCGGCCAAAAGCAGCAGCATGATGACAAGCGCCGAGATCCCGCCCAGATAGCCAAAGGCCCAGCCATTCCCCGATATCCTGCCGATGTCAGCCCGCGGACACAGGTCGGGCAGCATCGCGTTGGTGAATGTCGTCGCAAATTCCATGCCGATCAGGCCAATGCAAAAGAACAGCATTACAAACCAGACGTTGAAATCCGCCGGTGCCGAAAACCAGAGCATCCATGCGCCGATTACATAAAGCGCCGAAAACAACCAGATAAAGGCCATGCGGCCACCCGATTTGTCCGCGACCGCACCCAAAAGTGGCGACAGAACCGCGATGATCACGCCTGCCGTGCCGATCCCGTACCCCCAGATCGCCTGCGCAGCCGACCCGTCACCGATCACCGAGACGACATACGGGCCGAAGATAAAGGTAAGCAAGAGTGTGTTGTACGGCTGACTGGCCCAGTCGAAAAAGTACCAACCCCAGATCCGTTTATGCGCAGCGTCCATCCCGCCCTCTCTGTGGCCCAGCAATCGGCTTCGGGCGGATCAAGCCCGAAAAGCGGGACAGGTGCAAGCGGGGCGTCAGCGGGCGGGGGGCCAGGGCCGTTCGTTATCGGCTGCAATCCAAGATTGCACCCAATCCGGCAAAGGCGGGCTTTCCGCAGGGATGCCAAAGGCACTGGCAAGTTCGGCCGGTGGCACGATGCCACCCTTCCCCCGCTCTCCCAGCCCGGTCACGGCCGAGCGGATCAGGATATGCGATGTACACTCGCCGTGTCGCCACATCGACTGCTCAATATACAAGAACCGCGCGTCCCAGCCGATCATGCGGGTGCGCATCTCCAGCCGATGGAACATTTTCACGCGCTTGCGATAGCGGGTTGTGTTTCCGGCCACTGCCAATCCCCAGCCGCGGGCTTTCAATACCTGATGCAGCCCCATCCGCTGCCCCAAAGGGATCCGCCCCAGATCATAGAGGGTCAGGGTGCGCCCATTGTTCAGCTCCATCCACGGGTCGATATCCCACGGCCAGCAGATATGATGACTGATATGGGTTTCGAAGATCCCCAGCTTGGGCGCGTTTCGGAATTTGAACGATTCCTTGAACATTCGGGCATAGGGATACATGCGCAGCTCTCCTTGGCATGTGGCTTCCCCTGCCCCGACGTGACATAATCGTCAAGTCGAACGCAGCGGAAGGTGGTTGCCCTGACTTGGGTGCGTTGATACGTGTAACACAACAATTTGTGCCGATCCTGCGGCGCAACCACACCCATGGCTTCCGGAGACTCTGGCATGACGTCGGTTCTGCAAATACTGTTCCTGATCCTGAACATCGCGCAATGGATCATCATCATTCACATCATCATGAGTTGGCTTATCAATTTTCAGGTGCTGAACCTGCGCCAGCCATTGGTTGCGCAAGTGTGGGATGGGATCAACCGCTTGCTGGAACCGGTCTATTCGCGCGTCCGATCGGTTCTTCCGAACATGGGCGGGTTAGATCTTGCGCCACTTGTCGTCCTGTTGGCGATCTATGCCCTTCGGATCGTGCTGGTCAACAACGCTGCCGTTTTCTACTGATCGGCGCGATGCACGATCCCCACCATCTTTTACAGCAGGTTTTTGGCTTTCCCGACTTCCGTCCGGGACAGGAAGAGATCGTGCAAGCGGTGTTGGCCGGCCGCAACACTTTGGCCATCATGCCAACGGGTGGCGGCAAATCCCTGTGCTTCCAGTTGCCTGCCCTGTGCCGCGACGGCGTTACGGTGGTGATCTCGCCGCTGATCGCCCTGATGCGCGATCAGGTCCGCGCCCTGAAGGCCGCTGGTGTCGAGGCCGGGGCCCTGACCTCTGGCAACACCGACGCGGAAACCGAAGACGTATTCACCGCCATTGATGCCGGCCGTCTGAAGCTTTTGTATATGGCGCCGGAACGGCTTGCGTCTGGGGGGACCATCGCCATGCTGCGCCGCGCCCGGGTCAGCCTTATCGCGGTGGACGAGGCGCATTGCGTATCACAATGGGGCCATGACTTCCGCCCCGACTATCTGCGCATCGGGGAATTGCGCCGCACCCTTGGCGTGCCCCTTGCTGCCTTTACGGCCACGGCCGACGAAGAAACCCGCGCAGAGATCGTCACCCGGCTATTCGACGGGATGCCTCCCGACACCTTCCTGCGTGGGTTCGACCGCCCCAACATACACCTCGCTTTTGCCGTGAAGGATAAGCCGCGCGAACAGATCTTGCGCTTTGCAGCAGCGCGCAAGGGCCAGTCCGGTATCGTCTATTGCGGTGCCCGCGCGCGGACCGAGGTTCTTGCACAGGCGCTGCGCGAGGCTGGCCATTCCGCTTGTCATTACCATGGAGGGATGGAAGCCGAGGATCGCCGCCGGGTCGAGATCCGCTTTCAGCAAGAGGATGGGCTTATCGTTGTTGCCACCATCGCCTTTGGCATGGGCATCGACAAGCCTGATATCCGCTGGGTCGCCCATGCCGATCTGCCCAAGTCGATCGAAGGCTACTATCAGGAAATCGGCCGTGCCGGTCGGGACGGCGCGGCCGCCGAAACGCTGACCCTTTACGGTCCGGATGACATCCGCCTGCGACGGTCGCAGATAGACGAAGGTGCCGCCCCACCTGACCGAAAGGCGGCGGACCATGGCCGTCTGAATGCCTTGCTGGGTCTGGCCGAGGCCGTGGGCTGTCGGCGCCAGGTGCTTTTGGGCTATTTCGGCGAAACTGCGGCCCCTTGCGGCAATTGCGATCTGTGCGACCGCCCGGTTGAGGTGTTTGATGGCACCGAGGCCGTGCGCAAGGCCCTGTCAGCCATCCTGCGCACCGGAGAATGGTTCGGTGCGGGACATCTGATTGATATCCTGACCGGGAACGCGACAGCGAAGGTGCGCGAAAAAGGACATGATAGCCTGCCCACTTTTGCCGTTGGCCGGGATTTGTCCAAACCCGCTTGGGGTGCCGTCTTTCGTCAGATGATGGGCCGCGATCTGGTGCGCCCGGACCCCGACCGCTTTGGTGCCTTGCGCATGACCGACGCCGCCCGCCCCATTTTGCGCGGCGAAGCCAGTATCTCGCTGCGCCGTGACACCATCACCTCGGCGATCCCTCGCATGGCCGTGAAAACACTTGTGTCGGATGAGGATGCCCCGCTTTTGTCGGCACTCAAGGCAAAGCGCAGGGCCCTGGCCGAAACTGCCGGCGTTCCCGCCTATGTCATCTTTCCGGACCGCACCCTGATTGAAATGGCTGAACGAAGGCCCGCCAGTCTTGATGCCATGGCCGGCGTGACCGGGGTTGGCGCGAAAAAGCTGGAAAGCTATGGCGCAGCATTTCTTGCCGTCATCAATGGCGCATCCGAAACCCTGCACCCCGCGCGGATGCGGTTGGCCGGCCGCCCGTCCGGTGCGGTTTATGATCGCCTGGCCGAAGTGCAATTGGCCTTGGTGCGCGGCGAAGACGGCACTGGAAAACCGCTCAGCCTGTCGCCCGGTGTGTTGCGCCGCATTGCAGAAGCGCGGCCATCCACCCTGACGGATCTTGACCGCGTTGGCGAACTGGGGCCGGCCAAGATCGAACGCTTTGGTCCAGCCTTTCTCGACATCCTACGGACCGCATGAGGGCCAACCTTCTGGACACCGCCGGTCGCCAGCATATGTTTTGGCCCGCAAGAAAGGACATGACATGCTGACAGTGATCTCTCCCGCCAAGAAACTGAACGAAACGCCAATGGCCCTGCCCGATGGGTTTGCGCTGACCGAACCGGCTTTTGCGGATCAGGCACTGGAACTTGCCGCACTGGCGCGTGAACTTTCCATTGAACAAATCCGTACGCTCAGCGGTATATCCGAGGCTCTAGCCAAGCTCAATCGTGATCGGTTCGCAGCCTTTTCCGACACCCCCGGACCAGGGTCGATTTACGCGGCTGCGCACTGCTTTGCCGGCGACACCTATCAAGGTCTGGATGCCCGAACCCTTCCCGCCGCCGCCCTGAAGTGGGCAGAGGGCCATTTGCGTATCCTTTCCGGCCTGTATGGACTGCTGCGACCATTCGATGCCATTCAGCCGTACCGTCTGGAAATGGGCAGCCGCCTTGCCAATCCGCGCGGCAAGGATCTTTATGCCTTTTGGGGCGACCGACTTGCGACGGCGTTGAACTCAGTGGCGGATGAACAAGGTGTCCGCGTCTTGGTCAATTGCGCGAGTGTGGAATATTTTGCTGCGATTGATCGGCCCACGCTGCGACTGCCGGTGATCACCCCCGTATTCCTGGAGGATCGCAACGGCAGCACAAAGGTTGTCAGCTTCTGGGCCAAACGTGCCCGTGGTGCCATGGCCCGGTTCATCTGCGAAAACCATCTGAACGACCCGGCCGACCTGCGCGGCTTTTCCCTTGGCGGATATGCGCACCGCGCAGACCTGTCCGACGCAGAGCGCATGGTCTTTGTTCGGGCAGAACCGGTTCACGAAGCGGCCTGATCAGCAACCGCGATGGGGACGGCCTCAAGAGGGCAAAAATCGGCCATCGTCGAGGCCAAGGCGGTTTTGCGAAGTGGCTTTGTCATATAGCGGTCCAGACCGGCGGCAAGGATCGCGTCACTGTCGCCGTCCATGGCGTGGGCTGTCAGTGCGACAATCGGCACATGGCTGCGGCCGTCTTCGATCAATCGGATCGCGGTTGCGGCTTCCCGGCCATCCATTTCGGGCATCGAGATATCCATGAAGATCAGATCAGGGTTCCAGCTTTGGAACAGCTCAACTGCTTCGCGGCCATTGCCTGCGAATTTCAAATCAATTCCGAGGTCCTTGACCATCTTTGCGAAGACCAACTGGTTGGTCCGATTGTCCTCGGCTGCGAGCACACGCATCTTGCGTCGGCCGAGAGGTGTGGGAACCGCTACCTGACGGGGTGCTGTCACCGGGGCAGACAAGGCTTGCAAGTGGCGATACAGCTCCGACCGCAGGATCGGCTTTTGCAAGATCGCCTGAAGGTCCACATCCCCGCCATCATCCCGCGCGGCCGCAGGATTCGACGACAACATAACGATCGGCATCTTGTGCCCCGCCACCCGGATCTGCCGTGCCAGCATCAAACCGTTCATTTCGGGCATGTCATGGTCGGTCAGGACGACATCGAAACCACTGTCATGCTTCAGGGTTTCCAACGCGTCTGCCCCCGAACGGCACAGGGTCACTGCAATTCCATGCGGGGTCAACTGCCGTTCCAGAATGGTGCGGTTGATGAACTGGTCATCCACCACCAAGGCACGGCGCAGTGTGATCGGCATGCGCACCAAGGGCGCATCCTCGGCAACCGGTAGGCTTACACGGAAGCCAAAGCACGACCCTTTACCTAGGTCGCTGTCCACCCAGACCGCACCGTCCATGCGCTCGATCAGGCGTCGCGTGATCGCAAGGCCAAGTCCTGTGCCTTCAAACTTCCGGTTTTGCTGATCTTCGACCTGATTGAACTCGCCAAAGACATGGTCAAGGTTTGCTGCCGATATTCCGATGCCCGTATCTTCCACCGTAACGTGCAACTGCTGTTTGCCTTCACTGCCGTCCAACCCGACCACACGCACCAGTACATGGCCCTGATCGGTGAATTTGACCGCATTGCCGACAAGGTTGACCATGACCTGCCGGATGCGCCCCGGATCACCGATGAAACGGGTAGGAAGGAACATGTCGTAGTCGATCATCAAATCGATTCCTTTTGCCCTTGCTCGCGGTTGCAACAACATTGCAACCTCATGGATGGTACGTTCCAGATCAAAGGGTTCAGGATGCAGCGTCAGCCGCTCGGCTTCGATTTTGGAATAGTCGAGAATGTCGTTGATGATCACCAGAAGCGCTTCACCGGACGACCGGATGGTTTCGGCAAAAAGCCGCTGTTCTTCGGTCAGGGCGGTGTCGCACAGAAGTTCGGCCATACCGACCACACCATTCATTGGCGTGCGAATTTCGTGGGACATGTTGGCCAGAAAGGCCGATTTTGCCCGATTTGCAGCCTCGGCCTGCAAGCGAGACGCTTCAAGTGCCGCCTGCTGTTCCTTCCAGTCGGTTATATCCACTCTAAGCCCGACGCGCCCGCCATCTGGTGTGCTGTGGTCCAACACGCGAAGCCATCGGCCATCGGCCAACTTCTGCTCGCTGATGGAGGATGGTGCCCGATGCGCGGCCATTCGTTCGGACAGCCACTCTGCCTCTCGCCCGACGGCATCGGCATATTTGCCGTGCGCAAGGCCATGGCGCAGGATTTCGTCGAATGTCACGCCGGGGCGCAGGATTGCATCACTTTCGGTGTGCATGTCACGGTAGCGTTGATTGCAGGTCAAGAGCCTGTCCTCCCTGTCAAAAAGTACAAATCCGTCGGGGATCGCTTCAAGTGCCGCCCAAATCCGCATCTGTTCGGTGATATCGATGGCCAGCGTGACCATGTCGCCATCACGCGCGCGCC
>JBKBOF010000086.1:0-12831 GCA_046294955.1 Paracoccaceae bacterium | reverse complement strand
TTCTGCCCGGTCAGGTGCGCGATGAAACCCCTTGGAGCGCCAAAAGCAAAGTCTGCGCCCAACAAAAGACGGTGGTTCCCTTGCAGACTGTCTGTGATCAAATCGGCCAAAGCTTCTTCTGCGGCCCGACGGGTGGCAAGATTTCGAGCGGTGCTGCCGTTTTGCGATGCCTCGGACAACCAGATCGAATCTTTGCCCTTTTTGGGGCCTCTTGCCGCTGACCAGTCAAGGATGGCGATGCGGTCAAAGATCATGGTGCGGTTGTGCGACGGTTGGCCTCGGCCAGATCATCCGGCGTATTGATGTTGAAGAACGGGTCATCGTCAGTGTCGAACATGACCGCTTGGGCACCGTGATCCAACGCCCAGTCAATGACCTTGCGCTGCCCTTTTAAAAGATCCTGTCGCATGTCATGCCGCAAGCAAACAGGCCAGTGACCAAATGTGGGGTGCCAGTCAGTTTTGGCGTTGCCTCTCCGTGTTGCCGCCAGACACAGCCCACCGACCTGTTGGAACCGAGTCACCAGATTGTTAGGAAAAAACGGCGTATCCGCAGCGACGGTGACGACCGAAGCAGCCCCATGCGAAGCGGCCCAGTCCATTGCCGCCAGGATCCCTGCCAAGGGACCGGGAAAGTCCGCCACAGAATCGTGCAGGACCGACAGGCCAAAGCTGGCAAACCTTTTGGGATTGCCGTTCGCATTGAGTGCCAGATCTGTCATTTGTGGGGCTAAGCGGTTGATAACATGGTGTAGAAGGCTTTGATCCGCCAGGGTAAGAAGGCATTTGTCGCCTCCGCCCATGCGTAAGGATTTTCCCCCCGCAAGAATGACGCCGAATTGCCGATCTGCCAGCATCGTGTGGTTTATCCCAAGGTCGTGCTTTCGCGTCATTCTGACATCATGGTAGTGACAGGGCATACAATCAAGTCGCGGGGGGGGGAGATATGCTGGCGTTCATTCCAAACCCGCATCGTGGCGAAGGCGACAGGATCCTGATAGAAGTCGCGCAGCGGCTGACCGAGGTTGGGGTGGCGGTGGCAGGCGTGGTGCAAATCAACACGGAAATCGGCTCTGATCGTCCGTGTCTGATGGATCTCTGCATCCTTGGTGACGGTAGTCGAATCAGGATAAGCCAAAGCCTTGGGCTGTTTTCGAGTGGATGCCGTTTAAATCCGGCCGGTTTGGAAGACGCCGTTGGCCGGGTTGAAAGCACCATGCTGCTTGGCGGCCCCCAGATATTGATTCTGAACAAGTTCGGTAAGGCCGAAATCGAGGGTCGGGGATTTCGTCAATTGATCGGGCAGGTTTTGGCAACTGGCGTGCCGGTCTTGACCAGCGTTTCAGAGAAAAATCAGGCTGGGTTCGACGATTTCGCTCAGGGTGCAGCAACCGCACTTCCAGCCGATGAAGCGTGTGTGATTCAATGGTGCCTGTCTCACATTGGCTAGACCTGTGCCATTGATTGTCTTTGGGTCATGGTGACAATGGGTGCGTACGGCTGGCTCCGCCATCTTGTCGGGCGATGACGGGTTTCCGGGAGGCAGTCTTGAGAAGCGGGCGATGAGTCGATGACGGGGCGTTGTGTCATTGGATTGGCGCGTCCGGCATGGGAACTGCCGCCAACAACGCGTTGATTGTTTGCCGGGTTCTCATGCTGTGCTCGATCCGGGCTTGGCCGGCTCGAAGTGGTGCTGCATCTGCGGTGTTTTCAGCCGTGTCGAGCAAGGCCGTGACGTCTTCCCATGGGGTGCGCGTTTCACCCGATGGCGCGGGCCATTGCCGCGTCCAGCGGCGCAACCTGTCGGCTTCTGCCGTCCTCCCCGCCGTTCGGAATGTCGTTTCTGCCAGGTCCACGTTCCCCAAAGCGGCGTAGGACATGGCCAACAAATTCGGATCAGCAATTTGCAAACCGCTTGAGAGCAGACGTAGGGCGCTGCGAGAATCGTAGTTGGCAAGCGCGACTTGGGCTGCGATGTTCATATCAACCCCCGCGCCTTGCACCCAATCTGCTGCTGCATTGGGCAGTCCGGCCGAGACAAGGCGCTGTGCGATGGTGCTGCGTAATGTCGCAGGCAAAGCGCTGCTTACCGCTGGATCCACCCCCACTGCAAAGTTCAACAGTTGTGAGTCTGCTCCGACCTGCGCAAGCAGTGCCCAGGTATCGTGCTCAAGATCCGGTTTCCCGGATGCGTATGCGAAAGCGGCTTCGAAATCGCCTCCCAAGGCGGATGCATGCGCCAAAGCGCGATCAAAATCGGGTTTCATTGGGCCATTTCCATGCTCGAAAGCAAACGCCTCCAAGGCCACGATATCTTTTCCTTCAACCGCTTTGCGTTGTTCAAATCGTGCTTGAACAAGCAATAGCAATGCGTCGATCGCTGTTTCGTTTTTCGGTAGTTTCGCCTCTGCACCAACCGGATCCCCTGATTGCAATGCCTTACGCGCCTCAAGCAATCCTACTTGCGAAGCGCCGAAAGATAGCGAGCGTTCAAAAGATCGCTTGACCACCTCTGCGTTGGCGGAGTCCCCGGTCTTCAACAACCGGAACGCAACTTCTGGCCCTAAGACCGTTCGAAGGTGTTGCGGCAGGGACAAAAACGTTCGGCTCACAGCCGAACCATTTACATTGGATAGAGGCTCGTCCGGACCAGCAGCCAGAAGGGACCACAGCGCCACTGAAGAATCGCAACTTTGCATGTTCAAGAACGGATTTTCCGGCGGATGATCCCCTTCAACAAGATAGGAAAGTCCCAACAGGGCGGCGTTCTGCTGCCCGCGCGACATAAAGCCGGACATGAGCAACCGCGCTTCGGCACCAAAGCCATAGTAGAGGTAGGTGTTTATGGCCCCCAGCACCTTCATGGTGTCCGGTATGTCGAATTCGGACAGCAAGTCCGCCCGGGCGCTGGACAACTTTGTTCCTGCATCATCGCCATCCGACCAGAGACTTAGATCCAAATCAGCCCCTTTGGGACACACGTCGCCCTTGACTGTAAGGTCAGGCGCTTGATCGCTCTGCAAAGTCACCGAGATCCCAGGTGGCTCACCCAATGTGGCGCGCGCCTGTTTCGGCGGTGGGGGCAAGGGACCGTCTTCTGGTCTGCGCTTCTCAAAAGCGTTGGGAAGGTGCGCAGTGACGACTCCGGCTGTTGCCCCTCGCCCCACTTCTTCAACTAACATTCTGCGGAAAGCGTCTCGCTGCAGATGGCTGTCTGGCGGTCGCTGCACCATGGATTCTACGCTTATGGTCCCCGAATTTTGTCGCTGCGTTGGCGGCATGGTTTCCTGTGCCAACCAATCATACGACCATCCATTCCGGGCTTTGGTGCGGGGGCGAATTGTTTGAGCGGGTGCGATTGGCGCAACAGCACTGCCGTCGATGAGGCTGAGTTCAAAGCTGGAGTTCTGGGGCGCCGGTCCATCCTTTATGTCGATGACCAGAGTTCTTGCGTCCAATTCAAAGGGGATAGCATGACATAGGCAATCTATCCCGAATTGCAGGTCTCCCGTCTTTGGATCGACCCAGATGGAACGCAATCGGTTCTTCTGTATCAATTGAAAGACTGAAGAAAGGTCATAGGTCCATGATTTTTTTTTGATTTTAAGGCTATAACCAGTGTTGTTCCGCCCCAAGATCCAGTCAATCGGCTTTGGGTAGGTTAGAACGAGACGGGTAAAGGCCACATGGTCCCCAGATTTGACCGATACACTTTGTGCCTGACCTGGACCGACACCAAGGGCGAGGAGGAAGAGAAGCAGCAGACTTTTCATGCCGCCTCCTGCTTTAGGCCGCGCAGTGCCTCTTCGAGATCGCCAAAGCTGGGGCGGACGGCGTGGGGTGTATTCTGGCGGCCGACTTCGATGCAGATATTCGCTGGGTGATTGTGTAAATTTGCGATCAGTACTTCACGGATCAACTGATAGAAATGCGCATCATCTTCGACCACGGCCTTGACCCGACTGGCAAACGGCCCAACTAATCCGTAGGCAAGAAATACCCCAAGGAACGTCCCGACCAGAGCGCCGCCAATCATTTTTCCCAATATTTCCGGTGGTTGATCGATCGATCCCATCGTCTTGATCACCCCAAGAACTGCCGCAACAATACCAAGTGCGGGCAGGGCATCAGCCATGGATTGCAGCGCATGACTGGAATGGAGCGCGTGCTGTTGGGTCGCTTCCATACGCTTGTCGAGCACTTCTTCGACTTGGTGGGGGTCATCATAGTTCATCGACGCTGCCCGAAATGTGTCGCAGATCAAATCAATGGCTTCGTGGTCTTTTTGGATCTTGGGGTACCGTCCAAATATCGACGAGGTAGAGGGATTTTCGACATGCTCTTCCAAACCGACTGGGTTTGACCTTGCAAGCCGGATCAACTCGAACAGAAGGCAGAGCAGGTCACGATAATCTGCCGGCTTCCAATGTGCGCCCTTGAATACCTTTGCGATGTCTTTTCCCGTGTGCTTAACAACCGATATGTCGTTCGAGACGAGAAAGGCACCGATGGATGCACCACCGATCATCATCATCTCGAAAGGAAGGGATTTCAGGATGATCCCCAACTTTCCCCCAGCCAAAAGATAGCCGCCGAATACCATAGCGAAGATTACGCCAATGCCTATGAACCCGAACATTTGGTTCCCGTCCTCTTTTCGTGCGTTTTGACCATTTCATGCATCTGTAAAGAAAAGCTGACCTCACTCTTTGGGGGCGAGCGCATTTCGTCCGGCAATCAGCACGCTGATCGTGTAGGCCGTTTGCGGTTTCATTCCGGCAATGATCGCCGCACCCACGTCAGGACGCATACGGCCAAGGAAACCTGCCGCGAATTCAGGAGCCATTGCTTCGAACAAGGCAGAGGCTTCTGCGGGCTTCATTGCCTCATAGACAGCGGTAAGTCGTTGCAGGTCTTTTTCAGCCGCTCCATCGGCAATCGCCAGTGTCTGTCGCAAGGTCGTTTCAGCGGCTTCCAATTCTGTCAGACGCCGGGTCAGGGCCTCGTCGGCGAGTGAAAGGGCTGCCAACCGGTCCTGCAGGGCGGCCTCGCGTGCGGTTACAGCCGCATCACGCTCCTTCAGTGCCAACGCCAGTGCTGGGGGTGGTTCAGGGCACTGCAGCGGACTGGTCCCAATTGCCGGATCTTCAGATGCCTGGAGTGCCATGGCTGTCCCGACGCCGTGGCCAAGGCGCAAAGCCCCGGAGGCGGCAAGCATCAGAGCAAGCATGGCGAGCGCCCCACGCCCGGCAAAAATACGACGCATGTTCATTCTGCGGCCCTCAGAATCGCGCGCTCTGGCCGCCGACGCGTAAAGCGCAGGCGTCGTTCATTCGGGTTGGGTTCCTCCTCGGGCCGGTTGGGTTCGGGTAGATCGTGCAGCGAAGCGAGGATCAAATCCAGCCGTGCAGCAGCGGCCTCTGCACGGCGCACCTGATCTTCCAGCGCATTGGAAGATGCAAGGGCCGACGTCCGGGCTCGATCTAGCGCTTTTGTCATGTCATCCACCTGCGCAGACAGGACAGCAATCGCCCCCCCCATGCCAGTTTCCAGCGCGGTGAAGCGCTTCAGCCGTTTGGCGAGAATCAGGCAATACAGTGCCGTGGCGAATGCCCCGCCCGCCAACAGGAAATCGGCAATCAGGTTCATGATCTTCCCCTTCAGTTCAGGACAAATTCGGAAATCAACAAATCGCGCACACGGTTTTCTCCGGTAACGATCTGGACACGGCGCAGCATTTGCGCCTTCAGGCGCATCATTGCTGACGGATCTTCAAGCTGTACGAGTTCGACTGCGCGCAAATAGCTGTTCAACACATCAGAAATTCGCGGCAACAGCAGTCTGACTTCATCGGCATGGGAACTGCCTACTTCAAGCTGCGAGGCGAATCGCAGGTGGCGTGCCGTGGATCGCGGCCCCAGGCTGATCGTGATGGGATCGACGGGCACAAAGGCAATATCCGGCAGGGCACCGCCCGCGTTTTCTGCGTGGGTATCGCTCTTGTGCGGGGCAAGGATCAGTCCTGAATAGGTTGCATAAAAACCCCCGCCCCCCAGGGCGAGTGCGCCCAGAAGCCCGATCAGCAAGGGCAGTTTGCTTTTCTTCTTGGGCGGTTTGTCGGCCGAGGTTTCTGGTTGGGTCATTGCTTGCTCGCATTTCTTTGGCACAAGCGAAAATAGACCAAAGGTCACTAACCGATTGTTAAGTTGCATCCTTCATTGATCATCCCAAGGCAGGCAGAAGTCTGCAACGGAGGCAAAGCGTGAACAATCTCGTTACCTTGTGGCTTGGGCTGACGCTGGCAAAGCGAATTGTGCTGGTGGTTGCGACTGTCGGGATGTTTCTGTCGGTTATTGCCTTGGCGCGAATGGGGCAGTCGCAAGGGCAAAGCTTGCTGTATGCCGGTCTGGATCCACGCAGTGCAGGCGATGTGATCACAGCGCTCGATCAGGCTGGCATCGCTTATGATGTGCGCGGCGAATCGATCTATGTGCCCACGGCGTCGCGGGATGGACTGCGCATGCAACTTGCAGCGCAAGGTCTGCCGTCGTCCGGAGGCGCCGGCTACGAACTCTTGGATGGTTTGTCGGGCTTTGGCACCACGTCGCAGATGTTTGACGCCGCGTATTGGCGGGCGAAAGAAGGGGAACTCGCTCGCACGATCGTGTCGATGCCGCAGATCAAGGCTGCCCGCGTGCACATTGCCCAAGGCAACATGGCCGGCTTCCTGCGCGACCGGCACCTGACCGCCAGTGTCACGGTGACAACCGCATCCACTACGCTGTCGGCCGACCGCGCCATTGCGCTCAGGCATCTGGTGGCAAGCGCAATCGGCAATTTGCAACCAGACGACGTGTCGATCATCGACTCGGGTGCTGGTTTGATCGCTGGAACAACCGATTCTTCTACTAGCGTCCAGGGAGATGCACGCGCGCTTGACATCAAGCGCAACGTCGAACGGCTTTTGGCTGCGCGTGTGGGGACGGGGCATGCGGTTGTGGAGGTCGCTGTAGATATCATCCGTGAACGGGAAGCCATCACAGAAAAGACTTTTGATCCGCAGACCCGGGTGGCGATTTCATCCGACACCGAACAGGGAAAACAGACGTCCAAGGATGGCCAGTCTGACGTCACTGTGGCGTCGAACCTGCCCACAGGTGCAGGGGCGGGTGGTGCAAACGGCGAAAGTCAGAGCTCTACCAGCCGGGAACGGGTGAACTTTGAGGTGTCGCAAACCCAACGCGAAGTTTTGCGCGAGCCGGGAGCCATTCGTAGGCTGACCGTTGCCGTTCTGGTCGATGGCCAGCAAGTGCAGACGGCGGATGGCACCACGACATGGGAACCGAGGACCGAAGCCGAACTTGCCGACCTGAGAGAACTGGTCAGCTCGGCCGCTGGCCTTGATGAGACACGCGGTGATGTGCTGACATTGAAGTCGTTACAGTTTCAGGCAACTCCGACAGAAGGCGTTCTGGTTGAAGCCGGATTGATGTCACGGTTCGGTCCGATCGACACGATGTCGGCCATCCAGATCATTGTGCTTAGCCTCGTCAGTCTGGCTCTTGGATTCTTTGTGGTTCGCCCGCTGCTTACCCAGCGTGTCACCACCGGCGCGCTGCCGTCTCCTGCGTCCGGCGCCTATGCGCTGCCCGGCCCGATTGACCTGGCCGCACAGAACGGTCTGACGGGTGAGATTTCGGACAGTTTCGATCTGCCATCCCTTCCGGTGGTCAATTTCGACGAACCCGGAATGTTCAGCGAACAGCCAAACGACCCTGTATCGCGGCTGCGTCGTCTGATCGATGAGCGCCAGACGGAGTCAGTCGAGATTTTGCGCAACTGGATGGAAAAAGAAGAGGAGCGCACCTGATGCCCCCTCTCAAGCTTGAGGTTTTTGAGCAGCCATCGCAGCGCGGCAGCGCACAGACCGTCGTGATCGCCTGCGACGAGATCGAGGAGGGCCGGCTGCAGTCATACGAGTCGGGCTATGCAGCCGGATGGGAAGATGCCTCTACAGCGATGAAGGACGATCAAACCAGAATCGGATCCGAGCTTGCCAACAACCTTCAGCACTTGGCTTTCACCTATCAGGAAGCCCGCGCGCATGTGGTGAAAGCGGTGCAACCGATATTGATTGAATTGTGCACGCATTTGCTGCCCGCACTGGCCAAAGAGGTGCTGGCGCCGGTGATTCTGGATACGATCATGCCCATAGTCGATCATCAGGCCGACAATCCGGTTCGGGTGGTGATGAACCCGGTCGCTCGTCCCTCTGTCGAACGTTTCCTTACGCAGGCTGCCGGGCTTCCCCTTGTGATCGTGGAAGAGCCAACCCTTGGCGAAGGTCAGGTCTACCTGCGATTGGGCGAAGCTGAATTTCGGATCGATCTTGACGCTGCGGTTGTTCAGTTATCGCGCGCCGTACACGACTTCTTTGAGTATTCGGAAAAGGATGAAGATCATGGATGACGCGTCGGACTCGAACCCTTTTGCGCAAGTTCCGATTGAAATTACAATTTCGGTTGGCAAGGCAAGACCATTGGTGCGCGACCTGTTGAAGCTTGGGCCACATGCCGTCTTGCCTCTCGACCGTCGGGTTGAAGATCCGGTTGAACTGTATATCGGTGATCGGCTGATTGCCCGCGGAGAGCTTCAGGAACTGGAGGGCGAACAGGCCGGACAACTTGCCGTGCGCCTCATTGAAGTCGCCAATCTGCGCAGCGGGCTGTAGGAGCAAGATATTGATCTGGCGTATTCTCTTTCTGCTGACGCTGGTCGTCGGGGCTGCAGCACCTGCCTTGGCGCAGGATGTCACGGTGAACCTTGGGGATGGCACGTCCTTGTCGGCTCGGTCGGTTCAACTGATTTTGGTTCTGACGGTACTAAGTCTTGCACCTGGATTGGCTGTGATGGTGACGTGCTTTCCCTTTGTTGTCACGGTTCTGTCGATCCTGCGTCAGGCGATCGGGTTACAGCAAGCGCCACCAAATATGCTGATCGTCAGTCTTGCCCTGTTCCTGACATGGTATGTAATGGATCCGGTGTTCACAGAAGCCTGGGTCAATGGGCTTGGCCCGCTGAGCCGCGAAGAGTTGGAAATCGGTCCCGCCATCACCCGGACGCTGGCGCCTTTTCGTCAGTTCATGGCCGCCCGATTGGACCCCGCAACTTTCGCGCATCTGGCTGAATTGCGGCCCGATCCGATGCCACTTTCCCTGCCAGACGCACCCTTGTCCGTGCTGGTTCCCGCCTTCATGCTGAGCGAGATCAAGCTGGCGTTCGAGATCGGCTTTCTGGTGTTTTTGCCATTCCTGATCATTGATCTGGTTGTTGCCGCGGTGTTGATGTCGATGGGGATGATGATGGTTCCCCCGGCCATTGTGTCTTTGCCCTTCAAGCTGGCGTTCTTCGTGGTCGCAGACGGGTGGAGCTTGATCGCTTCGGCCCTCGTCAGATCCTATCTTTGAAGACCGCTTTCAGCGCTCTGACAACGCGGTAAGAATGGCCTTGGCACTGAAACTGTCCCAGTCGGCATCGCCAATCAAACGTGCCACTTCCTGTCCCTCGGGATTGAGGATCAACGTCACCGGCAGGGCCATCACACTGGCCGAGCGCGACAATTCAGACTTGGGATCCCGCACAATCGGCAAATGCGAAACGCCTGCCTCGGCATAGAACTTTTGAATGGCGGGAACCGCATTGCGCCCTGTAGCCACCGGCACCACGGCAATATCTGGCATCGCGGCCTGCAATCGGTCGAGGGATGGCATTTCGTGCCGGCAAGGCGCGCACCAAGTGGCCCAAAAATTCAGGACCACCCATTTGCCCTTGTAGTCGGCCAAAGAAACGGGAGTATCCACCGCATTCGACAGTGTGACGTCTGCCAGCAGTACCGGATCGGCATGCAGGGCAAGTTTTTTCATGTCGCCATCGCGCAAGGTTGCAACGTCGGCCAGCACCGGATTTGCACCAAGCGCCAAGGCCGTATAAAGAACAGCCAGAGATTTCCGCAGCATAACCCCTCCGAAAGCCGCATCCATGACCGCACCCGCAGATCCCAAAGCCGCCAACCAGATGTGGGGCGGGCGTTTCACCGAAGGGCCGGACGCGATCATGACGGCGATCAACGCTTCGATCGGGTTCGACCAACGGCTCTACGCGCAGGATATTGCAGGTTCGCGCGCCCATGCGGCGATGCTTGCCGCTACAGGTATCGTAACACCTAGCGATGCCGAGGCGATCAGGGAAGGCCTGCTCACCGTGTTGTCAGAGATTGAAACGGGGGCGTTTCTGTTTCGGGTCGATCTCGAAGACATCCACATGAATGTGGAAAACCGGTTGAAAGAGATCATTGGCGAACCCGCCGGGCGGCTGCACACGGCGCGCAGCCGGAACGATCAGGTTGCAGTCGATTTCCGGCTTTGGGTGCGTGATCAGTGTGACGCAGCGATTTCGGGCCTGACGGCGCTGATGCGGGCCTTCGTCGCGCAGGCCGAGGCTGGGGCTGATTGGGTGATGCCCGGCTTTACCCATCTGCAAACCGCGCAACCCGTGACTTGGGGACATCATATGCTGGCCTATGTCGAGATGTTTGCGCGTGACCGCAGCCGGTTTGAAGACGCACGGCGCCGCATGAACGAATGCCCCTTGGGCGCAGCGGCGCTTGCTGGAACCGGGTTTCCCATTGATCGCGACATGACCGCTACAGCCTTGGGATTTGACCGGCCCACAGCGAATAGCCTTGATTCCGTGTCTGACCGAGACTTCGCACTGGAGTTTCTGGCGGCCAGCAGCATTTGTGCGATGCATCTCAGCCGTTTTGCCGAAGAACTGGTGATATGGTCATCGGCCCAGTTTCGCTTTGTGCGCTTGTCGGACAAATGGACGACGGGCAGCAGCATCATGCCACAGAAGAAAAACCCCGATGCGGCGGAATTGCTGCGCGCCAAGATAGGGCGCATTCTGGGGGCCACTGTCGCATTGTTCACCGTGATGAAGGGCCTGCCGCTGACCTATTCCAAGGACATGCAAGAAGATAAGCAACAGGTGTTCGACGCCGCCGATACACTGATGCTGGGGCTGGCAGCAATGACCGGCATGGTCGGCGACATGACGGCCAACCGGGCGGTGCTTGCGCTTGCCGCAGCCAGCGGGTTTTCGACCGCGACCGATCTGGCGGATTGGCTGGTGCGGGAATTGGGCCTGCCGTTCCGCGAGGCCCATCATGTCACCGGAACCTTGGTGGCGCTGGCCGAAAGCCAAGGCTGCGACTTGCCTGATCTGACGCTTGCCCAGATGCAGCAGGTCCATTCAGGCATCCGCGTAGATGTGTTCGATGTGCTGGGCGTTGAAAACTCGATCCGTTCGCGCCAGTCCTATGGCGGAACAGCGCCCGATCAGGTGCGTGCACAGGTGGCGCGTTGGAAGGAGAGCCTCGCATGATCCGATCTATCTTAGCTGTCACAGCCATGTTCCTGCTTGCCGCCTGCGGTGCGGATGGCGCACCCGAAAGACCAACCAAGGGCGTTGGCGTTTCAGGGGAAGCGCGCATTGGGGTTGTTCTAAATTAGGGACGCTGGCCGATAGCCTATTGCACCCTAAATCAACAGCCATAGTAAAATGGAGCGACCCATGACGCCGATCCGCATGATCTATCTGGCACTGGCCGTCTGGGGTGCGGTGCATCCGATGTATTGGTTTGTGACCCATATGCGCGAAACCGGCAGCGGATTGTCAGGTCTGATTGATGCTTGGTATGTCAATGCCTCGACCACTGGATTGACGTGGGATCTGACGATTGCTGCGATCGCACTGACGGTTTGGATCATCACTGAGACCGCCAAGCGCAAAGTGTGGCTGAACCTGATCGCGATCCCGGCCACGTTCTGCATTGGGGTAAGCTGCGGCCTGCCGCTGTATCTGTTTTTGCGGTCGCGCTAAAGCGTCAGGATGGTCTGGCCCGTGGTTGCCCGGGCTTCAAGCGTGCGGTGAGCTTCTGCCACGTCTTCCAGAGCAAAGCGTTGTTCAATCAAGATTTTCACCGCCCCCGACGCGACTTTTGCAAAAAGCTCTGCGGCCATCTGCTGGCAGCTCGCGTGATCCGCTATGTGGGTGAACAACGTCTGCCGGGTGAGCTTGAGCGACCCTTTTGCGGCAAGGGTGCCAATGTCGAACGGCGGAACCTTGCCGCTGGCATTGCCGAAGGAAATCATCATTCCAAAGGGTTTCAGGCAGTCGAGCGAGCCGTCAAACGTATCCTTGCCGACCGAGTCCATCACCACATCGACGCCCTTTCCGCCCGTGATCTCTTTCACGCGCGACACGAAATCTTCGGACCGGTAGTTGATGACGTGATCAGCGCCATGATCGCGGGCAAGGGCGCATTTGTCGTCAGATCCTGCGGTGCCTATCAGCGTAATGCCTTCAGACCTTGCCCACTGACAGGCAATCAGACCGACACCCCCGGCAGCGGCATGGAACAGCACGGTATCGCCCCGTTTGATCGGGGTCGTGCGCTGGAAAAGATATTGCACCGTCATGCCTTTAAGCATCATGGCCGCACCTTCATCAAAGCTGATGGTGTCGGGCAGCGGGCAAACCTGACCGGCCGGCATCACCCGCGCGTCAGTATAGGCGCCCGGCGGCGTGGCGGCATAGGCAACGCGATCACCGGGTTTGATGTGGGTCACGCCCGCCCCCACAGCCTTGACCACGCCGCTCGCCTCCATACCCAATGCGGCGGGCAGTTTCATGGGGTAAAGGCCTGAGCGTTGATAAATGTCAATAAAGTTAAGCCAGCTGGCACTATGCGCCAGACTCACTTCGCACGTTC
>JBKBOF010000085.1:0-12835 GCA_046294955.1 Paracoccaceae bacterium | reverse complement strand
AAGCGGTCCTTGACCACAAGGTAGCAGGCTTACCTTCGTAAGATGGAGCGGAGACTCGAACGCTCAAGGTGATGATTGTTGGGGCGGTCAAGCGACCCCTGCGCGCAGTAGCATGCCGAACAGATCCCCCGGGTCGTCCGGGTCCGACAAAAGATCAAGATCTTCGTATCGTTGGTGATCACGCAGCAAATCCTGCATATAGCGGAGTGCGCTGAAATCCTCCGTGGCGAACCCGACGCTGTCAAACAGAGTATCTCCTTGTCCGAGGTCCGCCCCTTGGCAGTACAGGTCAGCACCTGCCAGAACTCGGTGACAGGATGATCGGCAAGAAGCTGCTGAATCTCTCCCTCGATCCGGGTCTTTGGTGGGTATTAGACAAAGATGCTCGACCGGGAAGGGATGTCGCGGTGGAGCTCGGTCTTGCCCGGACAGCCGCCGCCCACCGCGGTGATTTGCACGCCTTCGCCAACCATGTTGTCGGTCAGGATGGTGGCATTGGTTTTATCCGCCGTGACCGTGGTGATGATGCCCGCGCCAAGCACCGCCTGATGGGCACTGTCGCAGGTGATCACTTTCATCCTGCGGCCCGCAAGGTTCGTCGCACAACGCCGCGTGGCCGAGGGGTCGACGTCGTAAAGTCGGATCACGTCGATCCCGCAGATCGCCTTGAAGGCCAACGCTTGGAATTCCGACTGGGCGCCGTTGCTGATCAGCGCCATCGCCGTCGCCCCGCGGGACATGAGATGTCGCGCCACCAAGGCCGAGGTCGCGGCCGTGCGCAGCGCCGTCAGGATGGTCATTTCAGTCATCAGGAAGGGATATCCGGTCGCCACATCGGACATCACGCCGAAGACTGTGACGGTCTGCATCCCATCCCGGGTGTTCTTTGGATGACCGTTCACATACTTGAAACCCATAGGCGATGCCGTCCGATGTCGGCATCAGTTCGATCACGCCATCGCGGGAATGCGAAGCGACGCGGGAGGTCTTGTCAAATAGCGGCCAGCGCCGGAAGTCCTCGGCTATGTAGAGCGACAGCTTGGTCAGTAACCGTTCCACGCCGATGTCGCGAACGAGGTTCATCATGTTCTCGACGCTGACGACGGGCACCGTATTCAGCGCACGGGTCTTGGGGTTCAAGGTCTTTCCTTTGGCCAATAGGGACAGCCGGTCAGAGCTTGACCAGCGTCTTGGGCGCCAGCAGGCCCTGAGGTCGAAACAGCAGGACTGCGATCACCAGAAGGATGGCGAAGGCATCGCGGTAGGGCAGCAGGCTGTCTGGCAGGTAGGCTTGCAGGATCACCTCAATGAACCCCAGGAGGAAGCCGCCGGCAACGGCACCCGATAGGCTGCCCATTCCGCCGATGATCGCGGCGATGAAGGCTTTCAGCACCGGCAGCGCCCCCATCAGCGGATCGACGCTGCCGCGTTGTGCTACCCAAAGCAGGCCCGCCACCCCCGCCAGAAGCCCCGAGATCGCAAAGGCGGTGGCGACAACGGAATTGGCGCGGATCCCCATCAAGCGCAGCACGGCGAAATCCTCGGCTGCGGCGCGCATCGCCCGGCCCGCCATCGTGCGGTGCAAAAACAGGTTCAGTCCCAGAAGCATCACAAGGGTCACGACAATCGAGATCAGCTGGATCATGCCCAGATGCAGCGATCCGATGGTGACAACGCCTGAAAGCGATGTGGGAATGGACACCGGAATTGGGCGCGCTGATATGAGGTTCTGGAACAGCACGCGCAGGATGGCACTGACCGCAAAGCTGGTCAGCAGCAGGGTTGTGCCTGATGCGCCTCGCACCGGGCGAAAGGCGATGCGCTCCATCAACAAGGCCGCTGTTATTGCGACCGCCAGTCCTGCAATCACGGCCAAGGGGAAGGGCAGGCCCCAGATCAATGCGAAGCAGATCGCATAACCGGTGACGGTCATCAGCTCGCCATGGGCGAAATTTATCAGACCGATGATCGAGAACACCACCGCCAGCCCCAGCGCCAAAAGCGCATAAGTCCCACCAAGGCTAAGGGCATTCAGAAGTTGCTGGAGGAAAATGTCCATGATGGTTTCCTTGGCTTCAAACGCCGAGATAGGCGTCTTGGATTTTTGGGGAAGCGCGCAGGTCGGCTGCACTGCCCTGCAGCTCGACCCGGCCATTGGCCAGCACATAGCCGCGGTCGGCGATTTCAAGCGATTGCACCACGTTTTGTTCGACCAGAAGGATGGTCAGCCCGCGATCGCGCAGATTGCCGATCAGATCGAAGATCTGGTCGACGACCTGCGGCGCCAGGCCCAGCGAGGGTTCGTCCAGAAGCAACAGATTGGGTGAGGACATCAGAGCGCGCGCAATGGCCAGCATCTGCTGTTCGCCACCCGATAGCGAGCCCGCCTTCTGGTGCAGCCGTTCGGCGAGGATGGGAAAGAGCTCCAGCATGTCGGCCTTGACCGCGGCAGGGTTGCCGCGGACGGCGTGTTTGGCACCACCCAGCATCAGGTTTTCATCCACCGTCAGCGAGGCAAACACCCGGCGGCCTTCGGGAACCAACGTCATGCCGCGCCGGACAATTGTTTCGGGCGGCAAGCCCTGAAGGTCGTTGCCTTCAAACTGCATCCGTCTTGCCTTGCGCGGTGCAAGCCCCGCCAATGCGTTCAGTGTTGAGGATTTGCCCGCCCCGTTCGCGCCCAGCAGGGTGACGATCTCACCCCGTTTCACTGTCAGGTCGATACCGCGCACCGCCTCGACCGCGCCATAGCTGACAGTCAGTCCCTCGATGGACAGTAGAATTTCATCCGAAGGTATCATGGGCAACCTGCGTGGCTGACGGGATTGAGAATGGCCCGGGCTGCCCCGGGCCATGCGTAGAACAGGTTCAGGGGGCTGGGATGTTGGCCGGGTCGGGCTGACCCTGAACGACGAGTTCCCGATCACCCGACACGATCCGCACCAGCGAGACCGAGCGCAGCGGCATGCCGATGGTGCCCTTGAAGGTGATCGGCCCGGTCACGCCCTGTAGGTTTTCAAGGTTAGCGATGCCGTCGCGGATGGCGGCCGGATCGAGGCTGTCGGCAGCGGCGACGGCTGCCTCGATGATAAGGCCGAGGTCATAGCCATTGGCGATGTAGATAGTATCCGGGGCTGCGCCGGTCTTTTCCGCCCACTTGGCGTTGAACGCCTCCAGCGGGCTACCCGCAGTAGCGTGTCCTGCGGTCGAGAACACGACACCTTCGACCAGATCGCCCAGCCCGAAGGTGGTCGGGCTGTCGATCCCGTCCGAACCAAGGATCGGCGTTGTCACACCCGCGCCGCGCAATTGGCGGACGAAGGCCGGGAAATCAGGCTCATAGGCCGAGGTCATGATGACATCGGGCTTGGGATCCATTGCGGCGATCTTGGTCACCTCGGCGCCGAAATCCTGCTGACCCATCGAAAAGGTGCCCGCACCCAAAAGGGTGCCGCCCTTGGCGGTAAACGCCTCGCCGAAATACTGCGGCAGCTTCAGGGTATAGGCGCTGTCGGGCGAAGTCAGAATATAGGCGGTCTTGTAGCCGCTCTCGATGCCATGGGCGGCCAACATTGCAGCCTGCACGTTGTCGGCAGGATAGTTCGAGAACATGTAATCGCCCACGGCCAGCGGCAGGGTCGGCGTGGTGGCGCAAAAGGAAATAGCGGGGATGCCGGCGCTTTGGGTGATCATGCCGGCCGCGATCGAAGGATCGGCGTCGCAGGGCGTGATGATGAGTTGCGCCCCGGCATCCACCAGTTCCTGCGCCACAAGCGCGGTCTGCGCGGAATCCGACCGGGTGTCCTTGATGATGGTCTTGATTGGAAACTTTCCGGCAATGCCGCCCGCAGCGTTGATCTCGTCGATCTTCATCTGCAGACCGGCAAGGTTCGGCTGGTCATAGGGGGCAAGCCCGCCCGTCTGTGCGGTCGCAAGGCCAATGACCAAATCCTCGGCCATCGCCTGCGCCGACGTCAGCACAGCGAAGGCAACTGAGATCAGCAAGAGTTTGTTCTTTTTCATGTTTGGTCTTCCTCTGTTGGTGGGCTTGAAATTCATGCGGCAGCGCGGCGCTTGCCGATGTAGGCTTCGATCACGGCAGGATTGGCGCGGATTTCCTCGGGCGTGCCTTCGGCGATCATTTGGCCCTTGTTGAGTACGACGATGTGGTCGCAAAGCCGCATGATGAGTTTCAGATCGTGCTCCACCACGAGAAGCCCGACCCGGTGGTCAGCACCGATCTGGCGCAGCACGGCAATCAGCGCATCGGTCTCGGCCGGGTTCATGCCGGCGGCGGGCTCGTCCAGAAGCAGGAACGATGGACGCAGGGCAAGGGCGCGGGCAATTTCCAGGCGGCGTTGCGCGCCGTAGGGCAAGGAGTTGGCGGGCCGACTGGCCAGATCCTGCATCCCCACCACGGCCAGCGCCGCCATGGCCGCGGCGCGGCTGTCCTTGCCCGGACCCGTGACGGCATCGGCGGCGACAGTGACATTTTCCAGCACCGTGAGGTTGCGAAACAGGCGGATGTTCTGAAAGGTGCGGCCCAGACCGAGCATGGGAACCTTGTGCACCGGCACAAGTGCTGTATCGGTGCCGTTCAGAAGAACACGGCCGGAACTGGGCGGAACCACGCCAGAGATGGCATTGATGAGTGTCGATTTACCCGCCCCATTGGGGCCGATCAGCCCGGTGACAAAGCCGGGGCGTACGGCAAAGCTGACATCCTCCAGCGCCACAAGGCCGGCAAAGCGGCGCCCGACGCCCTCGATCGTCAACGAAACCTGATCGGAAGTCCCCGATTGCACGAGAGGTGCAGCGGTTACGACAGGTTCGGGGAACAGCCGCTCATCCACTTCGCGCAGGCCGAAAAGGCCGTCGCGCAGACGATACATCACAGCAAGGATGACAAGCCCGACACCGATGTCGGTCAGACCAAAGACCTGGGGCAGTTGCAGTCCAAAGACCTCTGCGCCTCCTTCCAGACGGCGTAAGAGATCCACCATGACCACGATCAGCGCCGTGCCCCCGACGGCCCCCGATACCGTGGAAATTCCGCCAAGGATCAGCATCGACATCAGAAGGAAGGTCAGGTTGAAGTAGAAATCTTTGGGCGAGAAGGCACCAAGGAAATGTGCGAGCAGCACACCCGCCGCGCCAGAAACCAGGCCGCCCAGCACCCAGGCGACGAAGCGCTGGCGCACCACGTTCACACCGCTGGCCCGTGCGGCGATCTCGTCTTCGCGCGCAGCGCGCAGGGCCAGACCGCCCTTGCTGCCACGGTAAACCCGTGCAACCGCCACCGCGACAAGTGCCACCGGCAGCGCTGCAAAGGTCGAAACGCCGCGTGGTACGCCGAAGAAAGTCTGGCTGCCGCGGGTGATGTCAGTCGAGGCAACCAGCGTCACATGGATGATGACCAGAAATCCCAGGGTGGCGATCGAAGCCGCCGCCCCGCCCAGTCGCGCCAAGGGCAGCCCGAAAAGTGCCGCGACAATGCCGACAACCAGCAGGGCCCCCAACATGCCAACCCATAGCGGCTGGCCCCCGGCAATTCCGGCCAGCCAGACGGGCAGATTGGGCAGGCTTGTGGACATCACCGCAGGCTGGATGGTGAGCAGCGACGCACCATAGGCCCCAAGCGCCATGAAACCGGCATGACCGAACGAGATGATCCCGGAATTGCCGCTGTATATTTGCATGCCGACCACGGCGGTCAGGTAGATCAGATAAAGGGTCGCCAGCCGCGCCAGGGCCGCCGGTAGGAAAAGCTCGGCGACGATGGCCAGCGCGATCGGCGGCAGGGCCAGCATGATCGTGCCCTTGACAGCCTGCTTCCCAATTCGCGGCATCATCCCTCCCAAGCACGGCAACAGTTCCGGTGCTGCACGAAGCATGGTGTACGCATGGCCGTTGTGTCAATATCATTTCACAAATATCAAAATGATTGACGTTTGTATCGTATGTTACATAGTGAGTCGCATAGGGTGCGACCGCACGAGGGAAGAAACCATGGCAATCCGTGACCGCTTGACAGATGGCAGCGTGCATTTGACACCCTCTGACCTGAAGGTGGCGCGTGCCTTGCTGGCGGACTATCCGGCGGCGGGGCTAAACACGGTGGCCCAACTTGCCGCGCTGGCCGGGGTATCCGGGCCGACGGTCGTGCGATTCGTGTCGCGGCTTGGCTTTGACGGATTTCCCAATTTCCAGAAGGCTTTGCTGTCAGAAGTCCAGGCGCGCATGAACTCTCCACTTGCCATGATCGACGCGGGCAAAGCCGCCGCGGTGCCGCAAGAACAGATTTATCGGGAAGTGATCCGGTCCTGTGGCCTTATGCTGGAGGCGACCTCGGGCATGGTGCCAGCGGCAGATTTTGAAACCGCCGCACGGCTTGTCACCGACCCTGCCCTGCGGTTGCATTTCATCGGCGGGCGGTTCTCGGGCTATCTGGCGGGAATGCTGTGGCAGCACATGCGCCAACTTCGCGCAGATTGCCAGATAGTCAGCGGCAATTGGCCGGATAGGGTCGACTCGCTTATCGACATCGGGCGGCGTGACCTGATCATCGCCTTTGACTACCGTCGCTATCAGGTTGACACGATCCAGTTCGTCGCCGCCGCAGCCGAACGTGGCGCGCAGGTCATCCTGTTCACCGACCCCTGGGCCTCGCCCTTAGCGGCAAAGGCAAAGGTGGTGCTTGCCGCCCCGGTCGAAGGGCCATCGCCGTTTGACACCATGGTTCCCGCCCTAGCCCAGATCGAGGCGCTGATTGCCGCCGCCACCATGCGGCTGTCGGCCACCTCGCGCGCCCGCATCGCCGAGATCGAGGCACTGCGCAGCCTTTCGGGCATCACCGACGACCAGCCTGCCGAGACCCCCAAGAATGCGCCGCGCCGCGCGGACCAAACCGGAGAGTGAGATGAGCGACCTGATTTCGATCGAGTATGGCGGCCAGACCATCCGTCGTGACAGCGCCTATGCCAAAGGCGCCTGCACCTTCCTGCTGGTGGACATGCAGCGCATCTGGGCCGAGCCGATGATGGACCCGACCCATCCGATGCCCGCCGACAGCTATTTCATGAAGCGCGTGCACGAGACGGTCATTCTCAATCAGGTGAAGATCCTGACTGCCTTCCGCAAGGTAGGGGAAAACGTCTGCCACACCATCATCGAAAGCCTGACCGCCGATGGACGCGACCGCTCGCTCGATCACAAACTGTCGAACATGCATGTGCCGAAGGGCGCCGCCGAGGGGGCCATCATCGCCCCGCTGACGCCAACCGAGAACGAGCCGGTGCTGCCAAAGACATCATCTGGTCTCTTCAACTCCACCAACGCGGATTACGTGCTGCGCAACCTCAACACCCGCTTTCTGGTCATCGCCGGGATCGTGACTGACCAGTGCGTCGACATGGCGGTGCGTGATGCGGCGGACCGGGGCTATCTGGTGACGGTGGTAAGGGACGCCTGCGCCACCTACACGCCTGAACGGCATGAGGCGGCCTTGCGCGCCTACAGTGGCTACTGCTGGATCACCGATACTGACACCGTTCTGGCCCGCCTCGCGACCTTGGGTGAATGAGGCAAACATGATCAACGCCGAAGAGCTTGTGGCCTTTGTCACCACCGACATCGCCGCGATCACCCGGGGCCGGGCGGTGTCCGCAGCAGACCTGCCCGGCGCTTTGACCAAAGGCGTGGGATGGGTACCGGCCAATCTGTCACTGACCCCGTTCGACGAAATTGCCAGCCCGAACCCCTTTGGTTCCTCGGGCGATCTGCGGCTGATGCCCGATCCCGAGGCCGGAGTGCGCATCGAAGGGATGGGCGGGCGGACCCCGCTGCATTTCTACCATTCTGACATCACCAATCTGGACGGCACCCCTTGGGAAGGCTGTGTGCGATCAATGCTGAAGGCGGCGGTGGATGATCTAGAGGGTTTAGGCCTGCTCGTGGTTGCCGCCTTTGAGCAGGAGTTTCAGATCCTCGGCGTCAACTGGCCCCCGGCGCCGTCCTTCGGGCTGTCGGCACTGCGACGGGCCGATCCGTTCGGGCCGATGCTGATGGCAGCACTTGGCGCGGCGGGCTGCGCGCCGGAATGTTTTTTGCCGGAATATGGCCGCGATCAGTTCGAAATAGTCTGCGGTCCCTCCGGTGCGGTTCAGGCCGCGGACCGCGCCGTGACCATCCGCGAAGTCACCCGTGAACTGGCTGCCACGATGGGCTGGCAGGCCAGCTTCTGCCCCAAGACCGACCCGAACGGCGTGGGCAACGGCGTTCATATCCATCTGTCGCTGACAGACCTTCAGGGCAATCCCGTCACGTTCGATGCCGCGCGGCCGGGGCGGCTGTCGGTTCAGGCTGGGGCCTTTGCCGCCGGAATCGTGCGCCACATGGCGGCGCTGACGGCCCTGGCGGCGCCCAGCGCCGTATCCTACCAGCGGCTGAAACCGCATCATTGGTCGGCCTCATGGACCACGCTGGGCGAAAAGGACCGCGAGGCGACATTGCGGATCTGCCCGACCTCGGAACGGCCCGGGCATGACCCTTCGCGCAGCTTCAACATGGAGTTCCGCGCCGCTGATGCCACCGCCAGCCCGCATCTGTCGCTGGCCATGCTGATCCGAGCCGGGATCGAGGGCGTGAAGGCCGGCCTTGACACGCCACCGATCATAAAAGGCGACCCGGATGATATGTCGGCCGATGACCGTGCCCGCCTTGGCATCCGCCGCCTGCCGACTAGCCTGCCCGAGGCACTGGCCGCGCTGGAGGCCGACACGGTGGTCTGCGGCTGGATGTCTCCGACCTTTCTTGATTGCTGGAAGGGGATGCGCCTGAAAGAGCTGGAAATCGTCGCCGGATTGGATGACGCAGCACTATGCAGCCGCTACGCTGGGATCTACTGATGCTGACCCGAGCCTCGACCGCACCCCTGCTGGATCTTGATGAGCCGCCACCCTATGGCGTCATCAACCCTGATGGCACATCTGACCTGCTGCTGTTGTGCGAACATGCCTTGCCGCGGATTCCCCGGCGTCTGGCGCATCTGGGTCTGCCAAAGTCCGAACGGCTGCGCCACATCGGCTGGGACATCGGCGCTCTGTCACTGTCGCGCGATCTGTCTGCACGGCTGGATGCGCCGCTGTTCCACACTGGCTATTCGCGGCTGGTGGTGGATTGCAATCGCCCGCTCGATAACCCATCGCTGATACCGAAAACCAGCGAATCCACAGTCATTCCCGGCAACCGCAACCTTGCTGCCAGCGAACAAACCGAGCGGCTGGAGACCTTCTTTCACCCGTTCCACGACGCCGTCAGCCGCCGGCTTGACCTGCGCACAGCCGTGGGCAAGCAGACTTTCGTTGTTGGCATCCACAGTTACACGCCGGTCTACAAGGGCGTGACGCGGCCGTGGAATGCGGGCATCCTTTATGGCCAAGCGGTCGGGTTTGCCGGCCGGATGATGCGCGCGCTTGCGCAGGAAGAAGGGCTGGAGATCGGCGACAACCAACCTTACCGGATCGACCATGACGACTATACGGTGCCGGTGCATGCTGACGCGCGTGGTCTGCCTGGCTTGCTGATCGAGGTGCGGCACGACCTGATCTCCACTGCGCAGGGCGTTGCGGAATGGGCGGTGAGGCTGGAGCGCTGTCTGCGACTGTCAACGAAAACCGACAGATGAGCGGGCTTTACACCCGCGATGCGGTCTCGCTCGCAGGTTTGCAGAAGCTGCGGTTCTTTTCGCAGGCGGTCGTTGGCGGCAGCCCCGCCCCGACGCTAGACTTGCCGCAGCCCGAAACGCCCATGATTACAAGACGCAGGGTCATGGCGAGGTCATACTCTCGCCATCGACAAAAAGCACATGGCCGTTCACGAAGCTGGCAGTGTCCGACGAGGGTAAGGTGCGAGCACCCTCGGGGTCCTCTACCCGGCCCCGGCGGCCCCAGGGCGTGCACCCCTCTGGCAGCGGCGAGAACGCGGGGACCGCCGCCCGCACCGCGTTCATCGGCATGTCGAGGTAGCCCGGCACGATGGCGTTGCGTTTCATCCCGTGCTGCGATCAATCGGTCACCATGCCCATGTCAGCCCCCCTTGGTTGCCATGTCTGGCACGATGCCGGAACGGGCCTGCGCGGTCTGCTCGCTGGCGATTTTGAACTGCCCCTGGTTTGCCGGAGGGTCATTTGTTCAACGACTATGATGCTGTCGCAGATCATCCGCATGGTCGAAAGCGCGCAGGGGGCCAAGCTTCCGATCCAGGCGCTGGTGGACCGGGTGACGGCTTGGTTCGTGCCCGCCGTCATGGCAGCAGCCGCGTTGACCTTCGGGGTCTGGTTTATCTGGGGGCCTGATCCGGCGATGACCTTCGCCTTGGTCAATGCCGTCGCCGTCCTGATCATCGCTTGCCCCTGTGCCATGGGACTGGCCACGCCCACGTCGATCATGGTCGGCACTGGCAGGGCGGCAGAGCTTGGCGTGCCGTTCCGCAACGGGGAAGCCCTGTAAAGCTTGACGTCGGTTGGTGTCGTGGCACTCGACAAGACCGGCACACTCACCGAAGGGCTCCCGTTGCTGACCGATCTTGTGGTCTCGGCTGGCTTCACACGGTCTGACATTCTGGCACTGGTTGCGGCCGCCGAAGCCTCATCCGAGCACCCCGTCGCGACTGCGATTGTTGAAGCGGCGCGGGCTGAAGGTCTGGCTGCTCCAGCGGCCGACATGTGCGAGGCGACCTGCCCTGACTGTGCCGTCCTGAATCGATGGCTGGATGCGCAAAGCCTCATCTATATCGAGCGCGATCTTCGCAACCTGCGGATCGCTGACGAGGTTCGCCGCCGGACCGGTCTGCGTATCGCGCCGATCACGATCATTGACGGGATGGCGCTGTGGGGTCCGGTGGCAAACCAGATCGCCCGTCTGCGCCCCCTGATCGGCGTCGCCCACGCATATTGAAACTGGCCGGAAAAGGGCGCTTGACCTTCCAACGTTGGAAAGGTTCAAGATGTCTTCAAGCTGGTCACCTCTTCCAGACTCAAGGGAGAACCCCCATGAACATCGGTGACGTAGCCAAGGCCACAGGCATCTCGGCCAAGATGATCCGCTATTACGAAGACACTGGCCTGATCCGTGCCGCCTTGCGCACATGTTCGGGCTATCGGGTCTATACCTAGAAAGACATCCAGACCCTGAGCTTTGTCCGGCGTGCCCGCGATCTGGATCGACCTTCCCGCCGGGTCCGGCAGCTTTCCGATCCTCGCTCTGCGCGAAGGCGTACGTGAGCAGACCGGGGTCGTGCTGGCCACTGCGGGCGCGGAAGTGCCACGCATCGACGGTCTGGCTGAAACCGCAGCCCCGGCTTTTGACACCGGGCTGGCGCAGGAACTCTCGCTGAGGGCGGCCAATCCGTTGGCGACCCGCGCGGCTTCGAAAATCCACATGATGATGCTGGGCGGGTCGATGCAGCCCTATCTCTGGACCATTGACGGCAAGACCTGGGGCGATCATCTGCCGGTGACGGCAACAAGCGGGGAACGGGTCGAGATCATGTTTCATAACATGTCGATGATGGGCCACCCGATGCACCTGCACGGCCATGCGTTTCAGGTCGTGGGCATCGGCAACCAGCGGTTTGCGAGGGCGGTGCGCGACATGGTCTATGTGCCACCAATGGCCATGGTCACAATCGCCATTGATGCAGGCGAGGCCGCGCGCTGGATGCTGCATTGCCACCACATGCCGCACCTTGCCACCGGCATGATGACCGAATTCGCCATCAGCGCCTGAAACCGGCCCACCGGGGCCACCACAATTGCTGCCCTGGTCCTTGCCTTAGAACATGGACCTCCGAAATGACCAGAACCCTTATCCTTTCCACCCTGCGCCACTCTATGCTGGCCGTTGTCTTCGGGGCCGCCTTGACGCCTGCTGTGGCTGCCCAGTCGGCAACTGACCTTTCCACGCTTTTGCGCGAAACGCATGTGCATGGGCTGGCCTTTGACCCAGGCACCCCGGGCAGGCTGCTGATTGCGACGCATCATGGGCTGCACGCGCTGGACGCAGTCACTCTGACCACGACGCCGGTCGGACCAAGCCGCGATGACTTCATGGGCTTCACAACACACCCAACCGGGGCGGCCCCGCTTTTTGCCAGCGGGCATCCGGCACGGGGTGGCAACCTTGGCGTCATCTCCTCACTGGATGGCGGGCAGACCTGGACACCGCTTTCGGACGGGGTTGATGGCCCCGTCGACTTTCATGTGATGGAAGTCAGTCGCGCCGATGCGCGGGTGCTTTATGGCGCACACGCGGGCATGCTCCAGACCAGCCGTGACGGCGGTCGCACTTGGGCCGTCGTCGGTTCGCCCCTGCGCGTTTGATCGACATTGCCACCTCTGCCCGCGACGCGGACACGTTGTTTGCGGCAACCGAGGCCGGGCTGTTGCGCAGCACGGACCGGGGGGCAACCTGGACGCGCGCGCACCCAGCGACGGTGCCGATCAGCTTTGTCGATGTGGGGACAGATGGCCGCGCACTGGCTTTTGTTCTAGGCGCGGGCCTTTTGCAGGCCGACGAGACGACGCTGGACTGGACGGTTGTCAGCGACACCTTCGGCGATGACTATCTGCTGCATCTGGCGCTTGATCCTGCAGACCCGCTGCGGATATTTGCCGTAACAGGGCAGGCAGAAATGCGGACCTCGCAAGATGGAGGGGCAACGTGGCAGCTTGTGGCCCAGCCATGACACGTTACGTCACCTGAGCTACCCCCCGAAAATCGGACAGTGACGGAAGCTACGATCTGAGGTCTGCTGATCCCCAAGACGAGGAGAACAG
>JBKBOF010000084.1:0-12992 GCA_046294955.1 Paracoccaceae bacterium | reverse complement strand
GGGGCGGTGATGGCGTCAGAATACAACACCCGTCCCTTGATCCCTGAGGTTCTGGTGAAAGCGGATCACTTCGCTGTCATACGCGCGCGTCCGACCTTTGACGAAATGCTTTCGCGCGATACCATACCAGAATGGCTGTGACACTCCGTTCGGCCTCTGGACAGGCTGGCATGGTGGTTTCCGATCCCAAGGACGTGCTTCGCAGCATCGCGGTTCCTCTGCGACTGACCCATTTCGGTCTGTGGGCCGAACGCATCGCGCGGGCATTCTGGCCCCTGTGGTCAATCGTGATGGTGGTGCTGGCGGCGCTGTCCTTCGGTATACAGGATCTTGTTGCCCTTGAAACAGTCTGGATTGTCGGCGCCCTGAGCCTTGTGGCCGTGCTTGCCGCTTTGGGCTGGGGCTTGCGTGTGTTTCGGGCGCCTTCGCGCGCAGAGGCGCTGATCCGGCTGGATAGTCGGCTTCCCGGCAATCCGATTGCGGCCCTGACCGATGTTCAGGCCATCGGCAATGCTGACCCTGCTTCGCTGGCCGTTTGGCGGGCGCATCAGGCACGGATGGCGGCGCGGGCGGCGCAGGCGCGGCCAGTCCGGCCCGATCTGCGGCTGTCTTCGCGTGATCCCTTTGCGTTGCGCTACGTGGCGTTGACCGCCTTCGTCATGGCGTTGATGTTCGGCTCGCTGTGGCGGGTCACATCTGTTTCGGCCTTGGCCCCCGGTGCGGCCGGTGGGCTGGCAGCGGGACCAACGTGGGAAGGATGGGCGCAACCCCCAGCTTACACTGGCAAGCCGACGCTCTATCTGAACGATGTCACGGCCGAGACGCTGGATCTCCCTGTCGGAAGTCGCCTGCAATTCCGCCTCTATGGCGAGGTTGGCGCGCTGACCCTGACAGAGACGGTTTCCGGCGCGCCAGTCCCCGAAACCGCAAGCGATGTACAAAGCGTGGCGCGCGATTTCGTGTTGAACACCTCTGGTACCGTTGCGATTGACGGCCCCGGTGGCCGGTCGTGGGCGTTTGCGGCGACGCCTGACGCACCGCCCGTCATTACGCCCGAAGGTGAGATCGGGCGCGAAGCGGATGGGCGGTTCAAGCAGGGCTTTGCCACCAAGGACGACTATGGCGTGGTGCAGGGCCAGGTCAGCATAGCGCTTGATCTGGCGGGCATAGACCGACGATTTGGGCTGTTGGCCGAGCCAGAGCCGCGCGATCCGGTCGTTCTGGATTTGCCGATGCCGGTAACGGGGGATCGGGCCGCATTTTCGGAAACCTTGATTGATGACCTGTCAGAGCATCCCTTTGCCAATCTTCCGGTGGTGATGACATTTTCAGCGACCGATGCCGCAGGACAATCTGGATTGGCTGCGCCGCTGAACGTGACATTGCCAGGCAAGCGTTTCTTTGACCCACTTGCGGCGGCATTGATCGAAATGCGTCGGGATCTTCTGTGGACGCGGTCGAACGCGGGGCAGGCAAGCCAGATTCTGAAGGCGGTGACACACAAGCCCGAAGAATTCATCCGCAACCAGCGAGCCTATTTGCGTCTGCGCGGAGTGATCCGTCATCTTGATGCTGAAAAGGTCAGCCTTTCGCCGGAAATCCGCGATGACATTGCCAAAGAGCTTTGGGAAATTGCCCTTCTGGTCGAAGAAGGCGATCTGGCCAGTGCCATGGAACGCCTGCGGCGCGCGCAGGATCGTTTGGACGAGGCAATCCGCAACGGTGCCAGCCCGGAAGAGATCGACAAGCTGATGCAGGAAATGCGGCAGGCCCTTGCCGATTACATGCAACAGCTTGCCGAAGAAGCACAGCGCAACCCCGACAGCCAGCTTTCGCAAAACATGGATGGCATGCAGATGTCGGGTGACCAGCTGCAACAAATGCTGGATGAATTGCAAAAGCTGATGGAAGAAGGCCGCACCGCCGAGGCGCAGGAACTGATGGAGCTGCTGCGCCAGCTGATGGAAAACATGCAGGTCACCCAAGGTCAGGGTCAAGGCCAAGGGCAGGGAAATCAGGCGATGCGTGACCTTGGCCAGACTTTGCGTGACCAGCAGGGCCTGTCGGACGATGCCTTCCGCGACATGCAGGACGGGCAACAAGGCGGGCAGCAACCCGGCCAGCAGGGCGAAGGTCAGGGCAAACCGAACGGTCAGGACCTCGCCCAGCGTCAGCAGCAACTTCGGGACCGCTTGGGCCAGCTTGGCCGCGGCCAGCTTCCGGGCGAAGGCAGCGAACGAGGTGATGCGGGTCGCCGCGAGATGGACCGGGCGGGTCGTGCGATGCGAGAGGCCGAAGATGCCCTGCGCAATGGTGATTTGCCGGGCGCGCTGGACCGTCAGGCCGAAGCGATGGAAGCCCTGCGCGAAGGGATGCGCAATTTCGGCGAGGCTTTGGCGGAAGAACAGCGCCAACAACAGGACGGGGCTGATCAGGGTGAAGCCTTTGGACGGGCCGACCCCAACAGCCAGCGTGATCCCTTGGGCCGGGAGCCGGGCGATTCGGCACGTATCGGGTCGGACCGCAACATGTTGCAGGGCGAGGATGTGTATCGCCGTGCGCAGGATCTGTTGGATGAAATCCGCCGTCGCACCGGCGACCAGCAGCGCCCCGAAGCTGAACGAGATTACCTGCGGCGCCTGCTGGATATGTTTTGACCAATTGGCGGCTCACACAGAGCCGCCGTGGTTCTAGCGCAGTCGCAGATCAGTTTTCGCGTCGAACGCGAGCGCATGGGACGGATCAACTTGAATACCGATGCGGTCGCCAAGCCGCACCTTTGGATCGTCGCGTGTTTCGATCACCAGTTTTTCGCCGGTCTCGGCGGTCAGGTGCAGATAGCTGACTCCCCCCAACGCCTCGGTCATCTCAACGCGATGAGTGCTTCCCTCAGCTAATGACAAATGCTGTGGACGCAGACCTATGGTCACGGCCTGTCCGACATCGGGCAAGCGCATCGTCACACCCATCAAGCCATTAAGGCCGGGCGCATGAACGTGCCCTGCTGTATCGACCGTTGCAGCAATGAAGTTCATCGCCGGACTTCCGATAAAGCCGGCAACAAACTTGTTGTCAGGGTCGTGATACAATTCCAACGGTGCGCCGACCTGCTCCACCCGACCTGCGCGCAGCACCACGATCTTGTCGGCCAGTGTCATGGCCTCGACCTGATCATGGGTCACATAAATCATGGTAGCGCCGATTTCCCGGTGCAGACGGGCGATTTCCACGCGCATTTCCACCCTGAGTTCGGCATCAAGGTTGGACAAAGGTTCGTCAAACAGGAACACTTCAGGTCCACGCACGATGGCCCGCCCGATCGCGACCCGCTGGCGTTGTCCGCCCGACAGAGCCTTGGGCTTGCGGGCAAGGTAGTCGTCCAGTTTCAGGATGCGTGACGCCTCGGCCACCTTTCGGTCGATGTCGGCCTTCGGGTGGCCTGTCATCTTCAGGCCGAAACCCATGTTTTCAGCGACCGTCATATGGGGGTAAAGTGCATAGGTTTGGAATACCATGGCGACGCCGCGTTCCGCCGGGTCCGCCTGTGTTACATCGCGTGCGCCGATTTTGATCGTGCCGCTGGTGGTTTCCTCAAGGCCCGCGACCATGCGCAACAACGTGGACTTGCCGCAGCCGGACGGCCCGACGAAGACGCAGAATTCGCCGTCGTTCACCTCCAGATCCACGCCATGGATCACCTGAACGTCTCCATAACGTTTGACCACGCGGTTGAGCGTTACGCCTGTCATCTGGGTCTCCCTCCCTGTCAGTCCTGTTCCGGAAAGCGCCAGCTTTCCGCTTCGGCGGCGATTTCAGCCGCGCAATCCTGAAGTCTGCCAACTTCCGTTTCCAATGCCGCAACCGACGAGCACGAGGTCGTAGAGGTGACGGACAAACCACCCAGAACGCGCCCGTTGCGTGCAAGGATTGGCACCGCACAGCAGATAATGCCGGGTTCATGTTCTTCGCGGTCAAAGGCGTAACCGCGGTCGCGAATCGCTGCCAGCTCGGCCCGTAGCTTTGCCGCGGTGTCAAGCGTATGCTCGGTAAAGCGATGAAAGGACTGGCGGTCGATGGCGGCCTCGACAGCGGCCTCGGGCATGAAAGCCAGCATCGCCTTGCCCACGCCTGTACAATAGGCCGGGCCAACTTTTCCGGCCTGACTGAACATCTCGACCGGTTTGGCAGCGTTGCGTTTGTCCACATAAAGAACCTGCCCCTGATCCATCTGGGCAAGGTGGACTGTTTCGCCGGTCAGCGCTGCCAAGCTACTGATAAAAGGGCGTGCCAGAGGTGCAAGCGAGCTTTGCGCCCAGGCGGCATGCGCCAAACGGACCAGCCTGACGCCCAAAGCGTAGGTGCCGCGATCCGGGTCGAAGGTCAGCATGCCCTGATGCGTCAGCGTTTGCAAAAACCGGTACAGCGTGGCTTTCGGATAGGGCGATTTTTCAAGCAGATCGGAAAAGCGCGCGGGTTTGCCATGGCTTGCCACCATGTCCAGCACATCCAGTGCTTTGCCAACGGTTCCGTCGGCGTGTCCCTCGCTTCCCATGCGCGCCTCCCCAGCGTGACTGTTGACATGCATAACGATAGCGGACATAGTTTTCAACATTCAAGACTAAGTTTCAAATAATGGAACCAAAGGGAGGAAACCATGGTCCATCTTGCAAAGGGTGCGCTTGCCCTGACAGCGGCGCTGTTGCTTTCAACGGCAGCGTCGGCGCAGCAGCGCGTTCTGAAATACAATGCTGACTTTGACCCGATTCCGCTGGCCGCGTTCGAGGCCCTGATCGCCGATTTTGAAGCGGCCAATCCAGATGTGGATGTGCAGCTGAACAATTTTGATCACGAAGGCTACAAGACCGCGATCCGCAACTTCCTGACCGCAGATGCGCCCGATCTGGCCAACTGGTATGCCGGAAACCGCATGGCCCCGTTTGTGGCGGCCGGGCAGTTCCAGGACGTGTCGGATGTATGGGAGGCGAACGGCCTGTCGGAAAGCCTTGCCTCGGCCAAGGCGTCGATGACCATGGACGATAAACAGTGGGGCGTCCCCTACACCTATTACCAGTGGGGCATTTACTTCAACCGCGACGCCTACAAGGCCGCCGGCGTTGAAGAGCCCAAATCGTGGGACGAATTCGTGTCCAACTGCGAAAAGTTCAAGGCGGCTGGCATTGACTGCATCACGACCGGATCCAAGGCCTTGTGGCCCCTCGCCGGGATCTTCGACTACCTGTCGCTGCGCACCAATGGCTATGAATGGCACATGGATCTGACGGCCGGCAAGGTTGAGTGGACGGACCAGAAGGTGCGCGATGTGTTTGCCGAATGGGCAAAGATCCAGCCCTATACCACCGCAAACCATGCCGCGATCGACTGGGAAGATGCCGCCGCGATCTTCATTCAGGGCAAAGCCGCGAACTACGTCATGGGCAACTTCGCCGTTGGCAACTTCAAGCAAGGTGGCATGACCAACGATAACCTTGGGTTCATGGTTTTCCCGGAAATCACACCGGGCCTGCCACGTGCTGAAGAAGCGCCTACCGACACCATCCACATTCCCGCCGGCGCGAAGAATGTCGATGATGCCAAGAAGTTCCTTGCCTATGTCGCAAGCGCCGATGTTCAAACCAAGCTGAACGCGGCCTTGTCGCAACTGCCGACCAACAAGAACTCGACGGTGCCTGCGGATGACCCCTACCTCGTCGGTGGTTTTGAATCGCTGTCGAATGCCTATGCGCTGGCGCAATTCTTTGACCGCGACGCCCCGGCCGAGATGGCAAAGGCCGGGATGGAAGGGTTCCAGGAGTTTTTGGTGAAGCCTGAAAATCTGGATGCGATCCTTGACCGGCTGGAAAAAGCCCGGGCACGGATCTATCGCTGACGCAACCGGGCGGGGCGCTGCAGCTGCCCCGCCCAACCACTCCGATGACACGGTGTCGGAGTTTCCTTTCGAAAAATGGGGGCGCGAATGTCCGCACTGTGGAAAGCGAACCAACGCAAGATTGCGCCTTGGCTGTTTCTGGCCCCCGGCCTTTTGATGTTCATGGTCTATGTGATCATCCCGATCTTCCAGTCGATCTGGATCAGCTTTTATGATTGGGACGGACTGGGCGAGGCCCGGTGGATCGGCACGGCGAACTATGTCGAACTGGCGGATGATCACGCCTTCTATACCTCTTTGAAAAACAACGTGATCTGGCTGGCCTTGTATATGCTGGCGGTGCCGGCCGGGCTGATGATTGCGATCTTCCTCAATCAGACGATTGCCGGGATGCGGCTGTACAAGTCACTGTTCTTTTTCCCCTTTGTGATTTCTCAGGTTGTCGTCGGCCTGATGTTTTCATGGTTCTATGCGCCAAATTTCGGCCTGTTCTACAATTTCATCGAATGGCTGACGGGCCGTGGGATTGCGATTCTGGCCGAGGATCGCTTTGTGACCTATGGGATCATCGCCGCAGGGCTCTGGCCCCAGATTGCCTATGTGATGATCCTGTATCTCACTGGTCTGAACAATGTGGCCCCCGATCAGGTCGAGGCCGCCCGGCTGGACGGCGCCAAGGGCTGGCGGATGCTGTGGTATGTCATCTTGCCACAACTGCGGCCAGCCACGTTTATTGCCGTGGTGGTGACGGTCATCGGCGCATTGCGCAGCTTTGATCTTGTGTCGATCATGACGAATGGCGGTCCGTTCGGATCGTCACGGGTGCTGTCCTATTACATGTATGAACAGGCCCTGTCGGAATATGGCTACCGGATGGGTTATGGTGCCGCCATCGCCGTGGTGCTGTTCGCGATCATGATGATTTTCATCTCGGGCTTCATCTGGAAGATGTGGCGCGACGAAACGGAGCGTTGAGCCATGTTTCCCCGTCCAATTGACCAACTCTCTGCCCCCACCCAGACGCTTTACAAGATTGCGGTTCCCGTCGCGCTGTTCCTGTGGTTGCTGCCGCTTTTGGGCGTAGCACTGACGTCGGTGCGCCCGGCATCGGATCTGGCGCAGGGCAACTATTTCGGTCTGCCCTCGGCCTTGGCCTTCGAGAATTACGCATTGGTATTCAAGAACACACCGATGTTGCAGTACATGCTCAATTCATTCTGGGTGACGATCCCGACGGTGATTGGCGCCGTGGCGCTGTCGTGCATGACGGGCTTTGCCCTTGCGATCTACAAATTCCCGTCCAACCTGATCGTGTTCTTCATGTTTGTCGCGGGCAATTTTGTGCCCTTCCAGATTTTGATGGTGCCGGTGCGCGACCTGACGCTCAGCCTTGGCATGTATAATACCTGGTATGGGCTGGCGTTGTTCCACATCGCTTTTCAAACCGGCTTTTGTACGCTGTTCATGCGCAACTTTATCAAATCATTGCCATTTGAGCTGGTCGAGGCCGCACGGGTTGAAGGCGTGGCCGAATGGCGGATCTTCTGGTTCATCGTGATCCCGCTGATGCGACCGGCGATTGCGGCACTATCGGTTCTGGTGTTCACCTTTATCTGGAACGATTTCTTCTGGGCGACGGTTCTGACCACCAGTGCGGCCACGCAACCGGTCACGGCAGGCCTGTCATCGCTGAACGGACAGTGGATTGCGCAGTGGCATCTGGTGTCAGCCGGTTCGATCCTTGCGGCGCTGCCGCCGGTGCTGATGTTTTTTCTGATGCAAAAGCACTTCATCGCAGGGCTGACACTGGGAGCGGTCAAGTGAGGCGCTGGCGGATTGATGCGGGTCAGCAAACCATGGCCCTGACAACGTCCGGTGGCCTTGCGCAGGTGATTTATTGGGGGGAAAGGCTTCCCCGGTCCGAGGATCTGGCACAGCTTGCAGCATCCGTCCGGCAAGACCTGACCGGTGGCATGATCGACGCTCTGCCATCCTTGACACTGACGCCCGAGTCTGGCCGCGCCTTCAACGGCCAGCCAGGGCTGATCTGTGCCGAAGCTGATGGCACGCCGTTGCATCCGGTGTTCGTCTTTGATCATGCCACGCAAGAGACTGATTGTCTGAAGTTGGTCAGTCATGGCAACGGCTTGACGCTGGTCCATTGCATTTCAGCGCAGAAGACCGGTGTGTTTACGTTGCAGACCACCCTGACGGCAGACAGGGACATTCGCGTGCACTGGCTTTCGGCGCCTGTTCTTCCTGCGCCACAGGCTGCGACCGACATGATTGACGTGCATGGCCGCTGGGTGCGGGAGTTTCATCTGAACACCGTGCCATGGACCCCCGGCATCCGGGCGCGTGAAGCGCGCACCGGGCGGTCGGGCCATGAACATCCACCCTATCTGATCCTGCCCGAAACCGGCTGCACCAATACCCAAGGGTCAGCTTTCGCGCTGCACTATGCCTGGTCTGGCGGGCACAAGATGCTGGCCGAAGAATTACCGGATGGCCGTCGTCAGGTGCAGTTCGGGGCGCCATTGGGGGCGGAGACGCAGCCCGCCCGGCGTTTTGAAACGGCTGAGCTGGTGGCTATCCACTCCACCACAGGTTTGAATGGCGTCGCCGCAGCGTTTCAGTGCGATATCCGCGATCGGGTGGTATCATGGCCCAACCCGACACGACCGCGTCCAGTGCACTATAATTGTTGGGAAGCGATCTACTTCAAACATACCTTGTCCGATCTGTCCGACATTGCTGACCGCGCTGCCGCCTTGGGGGCAGAGAGGTTTGTCCTTGATGACGGCTGGTTCGGGCGGCGGGACGATGACACCACGTCCTTGGGGGACTGGACCGTTGACCTTCACAAATGGCCGGACGGGTTGCATCCGCTGATTGCGCATGTTCATTCCAAAGGCATGACCTTTGGCCTGTGGTTCGAGCCAGAGATGGTCAACCCGGACTCTGACCTGTTCCGCGCCCATCCCGACTGGATGCTGGGGCCAGCGGATCAGGTAGCAGGGCGGCATCAGATGGTTCTGGACCTGTCGAAACCCGAAGTGCGGGATCACCTGTTCACTGCGGTGTCAGCGATCCTGACCGAATATGACATCGACTATGTCAAATGGGACCACAACCGTTTGCTGCCCGTGGTGGGTATTGCCCAGACCCACGGTACGTATGACCTGTTCGACCGGCTGCGGGCTGCGCATCCGGATGTGGAAATCGAAAGCTGTGCATCCGGCGGTGGGCGGATTGATGCTGGCATCCTTGCGCGCACGCACCGCGTCTGGCTGTCCGATTGCATAGACGCCGAGGAACGCCTGCGGATGCAACACGACGCCGCGCTGTTCCTGCCGTCTTGTGTGACTGGTAGCCATGTCGGCGCACTGCACAGCCATACGACAGGTCGGGCTTTGCCGATGTCGTTCCGGGCATGGGTTGCGGCGCAGCGTCACTTTGGCTTTGAAATGGATCCCCGCAGCCTGACCGAGGACGAGGCCACAACGCTTGCCGACGTCACAGCTTGGTACAAGGCCAACCGGGGCTGGATGATGGCGGGCACAATCCTGCGGCTGGACAGCGCCGACGCGACGGTGACGGCCGAAATGCAATTGGCGTCGGATGGCGCGCGTTTTGTTCTGTTCGCCGGGCAGGCCGCGCAAACCGTGCAGATCTTGCCGCGTCCCTTGCGGCTGACGGGGCTTGACCCCGACGCGAGCTATCGTATCACGCTGCGCAACGCGGTGGACAAGCCACCACAATCGCGCGGACCCAATGCGCTGAAAGAGGGGCCGCTGACACTGACCGGTCGCACGCTGATGGGGCAGGGGGTACTCTTGCCCGTCGCATGGCCCGCAACGATGTGGGTCGTGGAGGGAGAACGGATTTGACGCCCGACTGGATTGCCGTCGATTGGGGAACATCCAACCTTCGTGCCTGGGCGATGGGGCCAGAGGGCATCATAGCCGATGCTGCGTCGGATGATGGTATGGGCCGCCTGACGCGCGATGAATTTGAACCGGCACTCTTGTCGCTGATCTCGCCTTGGCTGGCGGCCAACGTCATCCCTGTCATAGCTTGCGGCATGGTTGGCAGTCGCCAAGGCTGGTTCGAGGCCCCTTACCGTGCCGTGCCAAGCACGCCGTTGGATTTCGCAGGCTTGGTCCGTGTGCCGGTGAAAGACCCACGCATCGCTGTGCATATTGCACCCGGTCTGAAGCAGACAAAGCCGGCCGATGTGATGCGGGGCGAAGAAACCCAGATTGCCGGTGCACTTGCGCTCTACCCCGGCTTTGACGGCGTGATGTGTCTGCCCGGCACCCATTCAAAATGGGCGCAGATCAGCGCACGCGAAGTGGTCAGTTTCCAGACCTTCATGACGGGTGAGATGTTCGGGCTTTTGTCAGAACAGTCGGTTCTGCGGCATGGCATGGCGGGAAAGGGATGGGATGATGCGGCGTTTGATCAAGGGCTGTCTGACGCTTTGTCGCGCCCGGACCGGATTGGTGCATACCTGTTTACACTGCGCGCAGAAGGTCTGATTGCAGAGCTGCCACCCGCTGCCGCGCGGGCGCGACTGTCCGGCCTTTTGATCGGTGTCGAACTGGCTGCGGCCAAACCATATTGGCTGGGCCAGCCCATCACCTTGATTGGCGCCGAAGATCTGTGCCACCGCTATGCCCGCGCTTTGTCTGTGCAGGGCGTGGCCGCTCGCTTGCTCCCTGCCACTGAATGTACACTAGCGGGTCTTGCCAGTCTGGCCCGCCAGCTGGAGTCCGTCACATGATCCATCGCAACCTGATTGCTATCCTACGCGGGATCACCCCATCCGATGCTGTGCCCGTGGCCGAAGCCCTTGCGGCCGCCGGGATCACCCGCATCGAAGTGCCGTTGAATTCGCCTCATCCGATGACCTCGATTGCGGCGATGGCCAAGGCGCTGCACGGCCTTGCCCAAATCGGCGCAGGGACGGTCCTGACAGTGCGCGATGTGCAAGAGGTGCAGGATGCCGGTGGCACGTTGATAGTGTCGCCGAACTGCGATCCCGAGGTGATTGCCGCCACGAAGGCGCGAGGCATGGATAGCTGGCCCGGTGTGATGACCCCGACCGAGTGTTTTGCCGCGTTGAAATCCGGGGCAGACGGGCTGAAGATATTTCCGGCCTCGCTGATCGGGACCGAGGGGGTCAAGGCGATCCGGGCAGTGCTTCCCCGTGCGACGCAAGTTTATGCGGTGGGGGGGGCGGGCGCGCAGAATTTTTCCGACTGGATCAAGGCAGGGGTCAACGGCTTTGGCATAGGCACCGCGCTTTATACCCCCGGCCTTTCGGCAGACGAGGTTGCCACCCGTGCCCGAATCATTATCAAAGCCTATGACGAGGCCCGGCCATGATCTTTGACAACCGGCAATGCGCGCTTGGCGAAGGCCCGCTTTGGCACCCTCTGCGGGGCCAGCTGTTCTGGTTCGACATCACCGGCCGTCGGTTGCTGTCGCGCAACGACGATGGCCCGCAGGAATGGCATTTTGCCGATATGGTCAGTGCGGCGGGCTGGGTCAGCCATGACGAATTGCTGATCGCATCCGAGCGGGCGCTGTTCCGGTTCAACATTACGACCGGGACAAAAACTCATGTAAAGGCGTTGGAGGTAGAAACCTCGGCCACCCGGTCGAATGATGGCCGGGCCGACCCGCAGGGGGGATTCTGGATCGGCACCATGGGCAAAGCCGCCGAACCGGGGCTGGGGTCAATCTGGCGTTACCACCGTGGAGAGCTGCGCCGCATGTATCCCGACATCACCATTTCGAACGCGATCTGCTTTTCCCCCGATGGCCGCACAGCACATTTCACCGACACTGCAACCGCGCGGGTGATGCGGGTTGGTCTGGACGCCGAAGGCTGGCCGGTCGGGCAACCGGAAACCTATCTTGACCTGATGTCCGAGGGCCTGCTCCCCGACGGCGCGGTGATCGCTGCGGACGGCAGTCTGTGGCTGGCACAATGGGGGGCCGCACGGGTGGCGAATTACGCGCCTGACGGACAGTTCCTGCGCGCGGTGACCTTTGATGCGCCGCATACATCCTGCCCCGCGTTTGGCGGCAACACACTGTTTTGCACAACCGCCCTGCAAGGGATGGATGCCAAAGCCCGCGCGGCTTTCCCCGAAGCCGGGATGACCTTTGCCGTCCAAGGCGTCGCCTTAGGGCAAAAAGAACATCAGGTGATCATATGAAACGCACATTGGGCGTTTGCTATTACCCCGAACACTGGCCGGAAGCGCAGTGGGAGGAAGACGCAAGAAGGATGGCAGCACTTGGCCTGACATGGGTGCGGATCGGCGAATTTGCCTGGGCGCGGATGGAACCGGTTCCGGGAACCTATGACTGGGGATGGTTGGACCGCGCGGTTGACACCTTGGGTCGCCACGGGTTGCAGGTGGTGCTGGGCACCCCCACCGCCACGCCACCGCGCTGGATGATCGACCGCCACCCCGACATGCTGGCCGTCGATGCGCAGGGGCGCACGCGCGGATTCGGGTCTCGCCGCCACTATGATTTCTCGCATGCCGGTTACCGCCGCGACTGTGCGCGCATCGTGCAGGCGATGGCCGAACGCTATGGCCGCAACCCGCATGTGGCGGCATGGCAGACTGACAATGAATACGGGTGCCATGATACGGTGCTGTCCTATTCTCCGGCTGCCCAATCTGCTTTCCGCGACTGGTGCGCGCAGCGATATCAGTCCACCGATGCGCTGAACCGGGCCTGGGGCACTGTGTTCTGGTCGATGGAATACATGCGGTTTGATGATATCGGCCTGCCGAACCTGACCGTGACCGAGGCCAACCCCGCGCATGTCATGGCGTTCCGCCGGTTTGCGAGTGACGAGGTCGCAAGCTTTAACCGTCTGCAAACCGATGTCATCCGCAAACATTCGGACGCACCGATTGCCCATAACTATATGGGACGGGTGACAGATTTTGACCACTTCGACGTGGGCGCTGATCTGGATATCGCGTCATGGGACAGCTATCCGCTGGGTTTTCTGTCCGACCGGTTGGAGGCGTCGCCGGAACACAAGCGCCGGTTTGTCCGGCAGGGCGACCCT
>JBKBOF010000083.1:0-13061 GCA_046294955.1 Paracoccaceae bacterium | reverse complement strand
GCCGGGGTTTGCAAGGGCAAAAGTCACGTCTCGGCCAGACTGTTTTCGGAAACAGTTTTCGGCAGATGGATCATGAACTCGGTCCCTTCGGTATCGCTGCGCCCCAGTTCCAGCCGTCCTCCATGGCCACGGATCAGCTCGGCCGAGATCGCCAGCCCAAGCCCCGTGCCCCCCTTGCGTGCACCACCCTGAAAGGCCGCGAACAGGTGCTCGCGTGCCTTGGCAGGCAGGCCCGGCCCCGTATCACCCACACGCAACCACCATTCAACGTCATCCTCGCCTGCGGAAAGTTCCACTGTTCCCTGTTCGCCCGTGGCTTCGATCGCCTGACGGGCGTTGCGCACCAGATTGGAAAGGACGCGGAACAATTGTTCGCTGTCGGCCCGCAGAGTGAATCCAGCCGGAATGTCGATCAGGCATGTCACCGGTCCCTCGCCTGTCAGACCCTCCGCCTCTGCCACCTCGTCCGCCAAAGGACGCAGCGCAAGGCGTTGCAGCCGGGGGGCTGGTTCTTCTGCTTTGCCAAAGGCAAGCGTCGATTCGCACAGGTTGACCGCGCGGCTGATCGACCCCACAAGCTTGGGGGCCGCACGCGCCACCATCGGGTCGGCGCTACCTTCGATCCGATCGGCGAAAAGCTGTGCCGTGGTCAGGATGTTGCGCAGATCATGGCTGATCTTGGCCACAGCCCCGCCCAATTGCGCAAGTCGTTCCTTTTGGCGCAATGCGCCCGTCAGTTGCTTTTGCATGCTTTCCAAAGCATCCTCGGCGGCCCGCAATTCGACCACGGCCGAGGTTGGATCGATCACCCGTCGGGCATCCTCGGGGGCTTCCGCATAGGCCTGCATATGGCGCACGACACGACGGATCGGCCCGACAATCATCCGCTGCACCGACAGGAACAACAACACTGCCGTTACCGCGGAAATAAGGGCGGACAGCACCAGAATCCGCAGGCCATAGTCAACCATGGCAGAACGCAACGGCCCGGTTTCCATAGTGACTTCGATCAAAAGTCCGGCTTGCTGCACCGGATTTCCGATCACCCGGATCACCCGGTTCATCGGATCACGCAGAACGGTGATCGCATCGCGGATCAGTTCCCACGGGCCCGACGCGCGCAGGTCATATGTATCGTAGATGGCGGCCGGAATTGGTGAAGAAAGCACAAGTTGCCGGACCTCGTCGCGGCGCAATACAACGTTGAACACGCCGGCATTGACCAGAAGTTCGGCCTCAAGTTCGGGAGAAATCTCGCCATCGCTGGCCAGCAAGGCCAATGACGCGATCTGCGCCTTTTCAAGCCGCAGCACCAGATAGTCCGCCCGAAATCGCGCAATAGACGGAACAAAGATCAGAACTTCGGCCAACATGACAAAAGCAATTGTCAGCAGCAAAAACCGCCCAGAGAGCGTCTTGAAAAAGCCGCCACGCCCCGATGTCACCCTGTGCTGCCCCCCAAACCGTCGCGTCAGGGTACAAACCGCTGCACCAGTCGTATCACCTGCACGAGCAAAGTGTTATCAAAGAATCTCGAAGAAAAATAGGCTTCTGCGGCACGATTCGAGATTTCCCGCAAGATCGGTCGGGTTTCACCAACCTCATGATCGCGCGCGATTGGGTGGTCCATGTTGGCCGGCCTCATCGGCCCTGATCCAACACGCTTCACGCACGCTTTTGAAAGCGCTTCACCACAATCGGCAAAGCCGACAATGCCGCTAGCCCTATGATTGGCGCAAGGACAGGCAGGGAAAATATGATCGACAGATCGGGTGTGTCCCCACGGGCAAAAACCTCACCAAGCCCAGCCCCGACCGAGGTAAACACGAATGTCCCCGGCATGATCCCGAAAAAAGTTGTCAGCCCAAAGCGCAAAAGCGAGGTGCCCACAAAGGCGGGCAGCAGGTTGGCGATGAAAAACGGAACCGCAGGCACCAGACGCATGATAAGCAAAGCCGACCATTCATTTTCCCGCAACCCCTGTTGCAGACGCGCCGCCGCACCACCCCTTTCGGTGATGCGCGCGGCCACATCCGCGCCGAAGCCCGCACGGGCAGCCAGAAACACCCCGACTGCGCCAAGCGTGGCTGCACCCACGTTGTAGAACACGCCGGGAAACAGTCCGAAAAGCAGCCCCCCGGTCAAGGTTGCGATCGTCGCCCCGGGAAGGCTGAAGGCAACAATGATCACATAGCCCGTCAGAAAGGCCAGACTGGTGAGAAAAAAGTTGGCATCCCGAAAGCCAAGCAACGTGTCGCGGTGCTGCGCCAACGCGTCAAAACTGAGTTGATCGCGCAGAGTGAAAGCGCCGATGATCGCCGTCAAAACGATCAACAGAAATGGCAATCGACGCAGCCATCGGGTACGGAAGGTAGGGCTTTGGGTCATGCGGTCCTCGGGAAGTCATGCTGCGCCACCATGGCGTGGCGATGGAAGCGGCGATAGGGGCTTCACGCCGCCTTGATCGAAAGCTGTCCTCTGACCGGTGGACAACCAAGCCTTTGCACCCGGCACCGTCCCAAAGCCGATGGGTGACAGTGAAATGTTGCAGGAAATCGGTGTGGTCTGCGTTGACTTGGGCCGAAAGCCTGCGTAAAGGACGGACTTTAAGTTCCCTGCCCTCGAATCCTTTGGGGTTCGGGCAAGTCGTCTGATGGAGAGCCGCTATGAAGCGCACATACCAACCGTCCAACCTGGTTCGCAAGCGCCGCCATGGTTTCCGTGCCCGTATGGCCACCAAAGGTGGTCGTCTTGTGCTGGCTGCCCGTCGCGCCAAGGGCCGTCATAAGCTGTCGGCATAATCCGACCGGCCCGTTCCGGGTCGCCAATGGATTTTGATGATATGACACCGTCGGAGAACGTGGGCCAAGGCAGCATAGCCGAAAAGTCCATTGCGTCTCCGGCGGTTTCATTTTGTGTATCTACCATGCGTCACCGACCCGAATTCCTGCGAGCAGCATCAGCACGACGGCAGGGTGCGGGCGGCTTTCTGGTTCAGGCACGGTATCGCAATGATGGGAAGCCAAGCGTACAGGTCGGCTTTACCGCATCCAAGAAAGTCGGTAATGCCGTTCTGCGCAACCGTTCCAAACGCCGGTTGCGGGAAGTGGCCCGTGCAATTTTGCCAAAGATGGCACAGCCCGGATGGGACTACGTTCTGGTTGCCCGACCGGGCGTCACCGCAGACCGGCCCTTTGCAACGCTGCTGACCGATCTGGAACCCGCACTGCATGCCATTCATAAGGTGCAGCTATGACCCCGCTGGCCCACCTGGTTGCCCTGCCTGTCCGCGCCTACCGGCTGATACTGTCGCCATGGGTGGGACATGGGTGCCGCTATCAACCCACTTGTTCAGCCTATGCACTGGAAGCGTTGCAGCTCCATGGGGGACTGAAGGGCGGCTATCTTACGGTGCATCGCATTTGCCGCTGCCATCCTTGGGGGGGCCATGGCTATGACCCGGTGCCGGGGGCGGACCCGCAGCATGATGCCCTACTCCAGCGTGGCGATGATGGCGCGTAGGGTTTCAATGCCCTCGCCTTTTTCTGAACTTGTCACAATAATCTCGGGATAAGCCGCCGGATGTTTGGTCAGCGCAGACTGAACTTGCAGGATCGTGGCTTCGCGCGTTGCCAGATTGACCTTGTCCGCCTTGGTCAGAACAACCTGAAACGTCACCGCAGATTTGTCGAGCAGAGTCAGAATTTCCTGATCCACCGCCTTGACGCCATGGCGCATGTCGACCAGCACAAAGGCCCGTCGCAGGGTCTGCCGCCCTTGCAGATATGATCGCAGCAAGGCCTGCCACTTTGCGACGATAGCAACCGGGGCCTCGGCATAGCCATAGCCCGGCAGGTCCACCATGTAGCGATCTGCGCCAAGGGCAAAAAAGTTGATCTCTTGCGTCCGGCCGGGCGTGTTGGATGCCCGCGCCAGTGTCTTTCGCCCTGTGAGCGCGTTTATCAAGCTGGACTTACCCACGTTTGACCGTCCGGCAAAGCACACCTCAACCCGATCAGCCGACGGCAATCCGGGCATGGCAACCACACCCTTCACGAAATCGACGGGCCCGGCGAACAAAAGCCGCCCAAGCTCGAGGGTCAGATCATCGGGCTGCTCCGCCAAAGGAAAACGCAGCGTGTTCATAGCACCTCCACTGGATCGCCAAGCGCAATGGGACCGGACTTTATCACCATGGCGTAGACACCAAAGTCCTGATGGCCAAAGAATGTTTTCAGCGCGCCAAGTGTATCGGCATCAGATAGTCCGGTATCCGGATTGACTGTCGTGGCCTTGCAGCGTGTGATCCGTTGTTCGATCCGCAGTTCTGCCCCACCGATGCGTATGATCTTGCCCACCAGACCCCACTCGGCCCAAGCGTCAAGCCCGTCCAGCCAAAGGTTGCCGCGCCAGCGATGGATCGACAGATCCACGCCCATCCGGTGCCCCAGATCCGCGTTTGACGCGAAGTTCAGCACAGCGACGAACGGATCAGGCCAATCGGTCATCGCTTGCCCCGGCAGATGAATGACACGCACAGGCGCAGGCCGATCTTGCGGCCACAAAGGCCGCAGCCAGTCCATCAGGACGGTGCTGTCGGTATCCGGGCAGAGCGTGATGCTGCCGGCCGTGGGATGGCTCAGCGTCACCTGCCGCGCAGCCTCGTCAAGCTTGGCCTGGATCGCCATTAGGTTCGGACCGGCTACTCCGCGCAAAAAGTTCATCTTTGGGGCCCAAGACACCAGAACGTCGAACTTTGCCGCATCATGGGCCACGGCCCATTCCCGGTCGAACGGCAAAGCGCGTCCTTCGGTCAGGAGCGCGCTTGCCAATTCCTCAAAGCCGATGGATTTGACCGGGTGGCGGCAGATATGGGCCAGCCGGATCATTTCTTCTTCGGCTTCACACTCTTGTCGGCGACAGGCACCGGCGGCTTTTTCTTGAAGCCGGATTTGATATTGCCGAACAGATCAGGTTTGTGTCCATGGCTGCGCATGATCGCATATTGTTGCGTGAAGGTGATGATGTTGTTCGTGATCCAGTAGACCACCAGACCGCTGGCAAACCCACCCAGCATGAACATGAAAATCCACGGCATGAAGGCAAAGATCTGCTGCTGCACCGGGTCGGTCGGTGCCGGGTTCAACTTCTGCTGCAACCACATCGTGATGCCAAGCAAGATAGGCAACACACCGATAAAGATCAGCGCAAGGATTGTTCCATGCACCGGCGCATCCCACGGCAGCAGTCCAAACAGATTGAAGATCGACGACGAATCAGGTGCTGACAGATCGTTCAGCCAGCCAAAGAAAGGGGCGTGGCGCAATTCGATGGTGACAAAGATCACTTTGTACAGCGCAAAGAAGATCGGGATCTGGATCAGGATCGGCAAGCAGCCTGCGGCAGGGTTTACCTTCTTGTCCTTGTACAGCTTCATCATTTCGCGCTGCATCATCTGCTTGTCGTCGCCCGCGCGCTCTTTCAGCGCCTCCATTTCGGGCTGCAACTCTTTCATGCGCGCCATGCTGACGTAGGATTTGTAAGCCAGCGGCAGCACCAGCAATTTCAGGGTGAAAGTCAGCGCGATGATCGCAACACCCATGTTGCCGATGTTCGCATTCAGCCAGTGCAACAACGCGAAGATCGGCTTAGTCAGGAAGAAAAACCAACCCCAATCGATCGCGTCAATAAAGCCGTGAATGGGTTGGCCCTCGGCTCCGACCAGTCCGGTATTCTGATAGGCACGAATGGTTTCCCACTGCTTTGCCCCGGCGAACAGCCTCTGCGTCGATGTTACAGTCTCGCCCGGGGCGACGGCAACAACGGCCTGACGGGTTTCCGTCTGATAGATGTTGGCCTGCGGCACGAATTTGGTGACCGAGGTGAACGGCTTGCCCTGTTCAGGCACCAGCACCGTCATCCAGTATTTATCGGTAAAGCCGATCCAGCCATCGGTCGTCGCCTCGACAACCGTGGCTTGTGCGCCCTCGCGCTCGACAAGTGGCAGGTCAGCGACCTTGTCATATTTCGTCTCGGTCAACTTTCCATCGGCCCGCGCGACTACGCCTTCGTGGCTAACGAAGAAATTTTCAAGATTTGTAGGCTTTCCGTGCCGGGCGACGATGCCATAAGGGAACAGTCGCGCCTCGGTCAGACCGGTGTTCTGGACAGTCTCTGTCACTGTAAACATGAAGTGGTCATCAACCGCAATCTGGCGGGAAAAGATCAGCCCCTTGCCGTTGTCCCAGCGCAGCGTCACGGGTTGACCCGGCGACAAAGTTCCGCCGCCGGCCGGCATCCATTCGGTATTGGCACCGGGCACGTCCTCGAAATTCAGCGCACCTGCTGGGCCCCAACCGAACAGCGCATAATACGCGTTGGGTTGTCCGACCGGCGCCAAAAGACGCACAATCCCCGAGCTGGCCTCCAACGTCTTATTGTAGGTTTTCAGTTCCAGATCATCGATCCGGCCACCAAGCAAGGAAATCGAGCCTTTCAGTTCGGGTGTGTCGATCGTCAGGCGCGGCGCCTCGGCGGCAGGTGCCACACTGTCAACGGGTGCTGCCGTCTGCGGCGTGACAGCAGCCGGTGGTGTGGTCCCATCTGTCGCGATGACTGCGGGGGCATTGGGATCGACCACCGGTTCGGGCGGTGGAAAAAGCACGAACCAGACCATGATGACCACAAAGGACAGCACGGTTGCCAGGATTAGGTTCTTGTTTTGATCGTCCATCGGGACTTCCGCCGCCATTGTTCAAGTCAGCGGCCGTTCAACAGAAGGGGGCGGCAAAGGTCAAGCGGTTTTCCGGGTTTGCACAAGAGTATTGATCGCGGACGAACTCCAGCCAATGACTAACCTTGGCAAAATCATCCCGAGGCAGTGCCGGGTCGGGCATTGTGTCAGCCGAAAGCGACACAGCCTAACGCTTGCGACCAAGCTGCATCGTATGCGCCAGTCCCTTTTCATGCCGGCCAATCCAGCCAAAGGTTTCTTCCACTGCCATCGGGCGAGCGATGCCGAAACCCTGCACATGGCCACAGCCCAATTGTGCGACTGTTGCGTGTTCCCCCGGCGTTTCAACACCCTCGGCCACAGTATCCAGCCCAAGCTGTTCACACAGGGACAGGATCGCGGCGACCATCTTCTTTTGTTCGGGGTCAGTGTCGCTGTGGGTCACAAAGCATCGATCAACCTTGATCCTGCGCACGGCAAATCGGCGGATATTCGAGATCGAGGCCTGACCGGTGCCAAAATCATCAAGGTCAATGCCACATCCCAAATTTGCGATCCGCGCCAGATTGGTGACAATCACATCGTCGTCAGACCGCGCGGCGACCGTTTCAAGCACTTCGATCGTCAGACGATCAGGGGCCAGAGAAAACCGGTCCAATTCCCATTTCAGTTTTTCCGGAAGACGAGGATTGCGCAGTTCCGAGGCAGAGAAGTTGACAGCGACCCGCGCGATGCGATGCCCGGCTTTGTCCCATCGGGTCAGTGCCGACAGGGCACCATACAAGATCACCTCACCCAAACGTTCCGTCAGACCAGTATCTTCGACCAGAGGCAGGAATTCTGACGGCGGAATGATCCCGCGATCCGGATGATGCCAGCGGGCCAAAGCCTCGAACCCACTGATTTCACCGGTGTCAGTGGACAACTGTGGCTGAAACCACGGGCGGATCTGGCCCTCATCCAATGCGTGCTCCAACCCGGCGCGCAATTCTGCCCGGTCTGCGCGACGGCGCGTCATGTCGGGCTGAAAGGCCCGGATTGCACCCGGCCCGTTTCGCAAGGCTTCATCCGCAGCCGCCCGCGCGGCATCAAGCAAAACCTCACCCTGCAGGGCAGGGGCACGCTCGGCCAGAGAAAAGCCGACGGAAACCGACGGATGCACAGTCAAATCATCGACCACGAGGGGGGATGTCACCGCCGCTTGCAACCGGGCAGCCATCTGCACCGCACTTTCCAGATCAAAACGCCGCACCGGGCCAAGGCTGACGGCAAAGGCAGGATCCGAAAGCCGGGCCAGCACATCGCCGTCTCGAATCGCAAGGCTGAGCCGTTCGGCACTGCGGGCCAGCACATGATCGCGCACCAAACGACCGTGCCGGTCAACCAGCGTCTCGAGATCGTCAAACACGATCACAAAGCAGGCTGTTGTGTGCCCGCGTATTGCCATATCGCCCAAGATCCGATCAAGATTGGCAACGAAACGCGCCTCGGTCGCGAAGCCATCGGCACCCGCCGTCGCTGCTGGATCGCGGATGACACGCCGCCCCAGTCCTAACATGGCAAAAAGCAGCGGGACCGCAATTGCAAGGCCCAGCAGCGGACCTTCGCCTCCCAACCAGTAGGCCACCAACGACAGAGCAGGCAAAAGCACAAGCCCTTCCCCCCCCGCAGCGCGGCGCAACATCGCCCGCGCACTGGTCACTGTGGATTGATCACGGTTCATGCCGCCCCCGAAACACCCGAGGGTAAGTCTCCCTCGTCCCTGAAGGCTAGGCGGCGAATCTGAGCGAAGGCTTAATCTTCATCCCGAAGTTGCAAAGGATTTTCTTGATTTGTTCCGGCTTGGCGGAGCAATCCAGCAAAATCGAACAGGCTTGGGTCTGCCAGATGCGACGGGCGCACGTTCATCAGGGATCGGAACATCACCTGCCGTCGGCCCGGCACGCGGGCTTCCCAGTCATCCAGTAACTTCTTGACCTGTGCACGCTGCAAACCATCCTGACTGCCGCACAGATCGCATGGAATGATCGGATACCCCATCGCACGGGCAAACCGGTCGCAATCTGCCTCGGCCACAAAAGCCAGCGGACGGGCCAGGAACAGATCACCATCTTCGTTCAACAGGCGCGGTGGCATCGACGCCAGACGCCCGCCGTGGAACAGGTTCATGAAGAATGTCTCAAGGATATCATCCCGGTGATGCCCCAGAATGACAGTCGAACAGCCTTCTTCCCGCGCCACCCGATAGAGATTGCCACGACGCAAGCGTGAACACAGGCTGCACATCGTGCTCCCTGGCTTGATCTTGTCGATGACCACCGAGTAGGTGTCCTGATATTCTATCCGATGTTCAACACCCATCCGGGTCAGAAAATCGGGAAGGACCGTCGCCGGAAAACCCGGCTGCCCCTGATCCAGATTGCAGGCCAGAAGGTCAACGGGCAGCAGGCCACGCCATTTCAATTCGTGCAGAACAGCCAACAGCGTATAGCTGTCCTTGCCCCCCGATAGACAGACCAGCCAGCGGTCACCCGCCTGTGCCATCCCATATGTCTCTATCGCCTCGCGAACCTGCTGCACCAGCCGCTTGCGCAGCTTGCGGAACTCCAGCCCCTTGGGCGCGCCGTGAAACAGGGGGTGGATATCGTCGGCGTCGTCAAGCATCGGTCACTCCGGGGTTTGCCCGCATATGCGGGGCACAGACGCACAGGTCAAGCGTCAGACGTGCTGGGCCCCGTTCACCTCGATCTCTGCGCCAGAAATATAGCTTGATTGATCGGAACACAGGAACCAGATCACATCGGCCACTTCCTTTGGTTGTCCAAGGCGACGCATCGGCAGCGACTCCACGATCTTGTCGGTGCCCGGTGACAGGATTGCCGTTTCTACCTCGCCGGGAGCTATAGCGTTCACACGCACACCCAATGGGCCGAAATCATGTGCCATCTCTCGCGTCAGGGCCGCTAGGGCCGCCTTGGACGTGGCATAGGCCGCCCCGGCAAACGGGTGCACGCGCCCGCCCGCAATCGAGGTCACGTTCACCACTGAACCTTTTGCAGCGGCCAGTTCATCTTTCAACCCGCGCGCCAGAATGACCGACGAGAAGAAGTTGACGTGGAACACCTGCCCCCAGGTTCGCAGGTCGGTTTCAAGCGTGTTCAGGCGCTTGCCGTCAGCACCCTTCGGGCTGATACCGGCATTGTTGACCAAGGCGTGCAGGCGACCGTTGATCCTGGCCTTGATCGTTTCGATGGCCGCAATCGTCTTGTTCGGATCGGCCAGATCGATCTGAATGTGATTGTCCTCACCCCCTGGCCAAGGGCAACGCTCATCAAAGGGCTGCCGCGAACAGGTCAGCACTCGCCAGCCTTCGGCCGAAAACCGCTTGACCGTGGCATGGCCAATGCCGCGAGAAGCGCCTGTCAAGACAACAGTTTTCTGTTCGACCATGGGTGTCTCCTCGGGTTGGCCAAACCCTACGCTTATGGTCGGGAAAGACAAGGACGGACACACCGCTTGGCAGGCCGGGGCAAAGACGCTACCAACCAGTCAACCCCGGAGGCCCCCATGAAGCAGCAGACCCTGACCATGCAAGACGCCCTGAATACCGCAAAGATGCTGTCCGAAGCCCTGCCCTACCTGCAACGCTATGCCGACTCGGTCGTCGTGGTGAAGTTTGGCGGCAATGCGATGGGCGATGATGCCGCCATGGCCGAATTCGCGCGCGACATTGTGCTGATGCGGCAGGTCGGGGTGAACCCGGTCGTGGTGCATGGTGGCGGGCCGATGATAAACGACATGCTGGCCAAGCTGGGGATCAAATCGGAATTTGTGCGGGGCAAGCGGGTGACCGACAAGGCCACCGTGCAAGTGGTCGAGATGATCCTGTCGGGGCTGGTGAACAAGCGTATCGTGCAGGCCATCATGGATGCCGGCGGCCGCGCAGTCGGGATTTCCGGCAAGGACGACGACCTGATGGTGTGTGAGGCCGACGATCCGGAGCTTGGCTTCGTGGGTCGGCCGGTCGAGATGAACGTGCAGGTGCTGCGCGACCTGTACAACGCCGGCATCATTCCGGTGATTGCCCCGGTCGGCACCGGTATGGCCGACAATGAAACCTTCAACGTGAATGGCGACACCGCTGCCGGGGCGATCGCCGGGGCCTTGCAGGCCGACCGTCTGCTGCTTCTGACCGATGTGCAGGGCGTCAAGAACGCGGCGGGCGCGGTGATGACGCAGATCACACCAGAAGAGATCCGCCAGATGACGGAGGACGGCATCATTTCCGGCGGGATGATTCCCAAGACGGAAACCGCGCTGATGGCGATCGAGCAAGGCACGCGCGCGGTCACGATTCTGGACGGACGTATTCCAAACGCCTGCCTGTTGGAATTGTTCACGGATCATGGTGCGGGATCACAGATCCGGTCCACCGAACCGCGGATCAAGCCTCGTGTGCGACGCTGATCTGACACAGGAATTTATGGGCACAACGAGTGCCTTCGGCGAAAGGATCCAGACAAGATGCAACAGCCTTCGCTGACCCTTGATCTGTTGACGGGAGCGCTCGATCCGCATTTTCTGGACGTGCTGGGCGGGTTTGACTGTCGGGGGCACGAAGGCTTTCCAGATTGGGCCCAAAGCGTTGTCCTGCTGGGACCAAAAGAGCCGGGCTTCTGGGCCCATCTGAAAGCGCAGCCAGAGTGGGACGCCCCGGATCCGGTGGACTGCTGGTCGCGCCGCGTGATCGGGCGATTGGCTTGCGATCTGGGTGGCAAGGCCCGGTTTCCCTTTGGTGGCCCGCCGTACCATCCGTTTTATTCATGGGCCCTGCGCACGGGCCGGATCTGGGACAGCCCGGTCAAGCTTTTGGTACATGGCACACAGGGTCTGCTTGTCAGCATCCGGGGCGCGCTGATCTTGCCCGATCCGCTGGCATGGCCAGCGCAAGCAAAGCCATGCGATACCTGCGCCAAACCCTGTTTGACCGCGTGCCCCGTCGGCGCGTTGCAAAGCAGCGGCTATGATGTCGCGGCCTGTCACACGTTTCTCGATCAACCGGCGGGTTCTGACTGTCTGCAATCTGGCTGTCTGGTTCGCCGCGCTTGCCCGGTGTCGCAAGGCTATGCAAGACTTGCCGAACAGTCGGCCTATCACATGGGCCGATTCCACAGGGCGGGTTAACCGTCGCAATTTCCGGGGAGTGGGAATGAAGCGCCTGATCTTGACGCGTCACGCGAAATCGAGCTGGGAAAATCCCCTGACACCCGATCATGATCGCCCGCTCAACGAGCGTGGCAAGGCCGCTGCGGCGGATCTGGGCCAGTGGCTGGCCAGCCGCAGCTATGTGCCGGATCTGGTCTTGTGTTCCGATGCCCTGCGCACACGCAAGACATGGTCGGGCATTGCCCCCGCCTTACCCGGAAGTCCGGTGTTGGAGCTGAAGCCTGCGCTCTATCATGCCGGGCCAGAGGTGATGCTGGCCGTGCTGCACAAGGTAGATGCGGATACGGTCATGATGATCGGACACAACCCCGGTATCGCCGAATTTGCGTCCCGGTTGGTCGCACATGCGCCCGCCAACCCCGACTTTGGCCGTTATCCAACCGGGGCAACCCTGGTCGTGGATTTCATGGTGGATGCTTGGGCCGATGTCGGTTTGGGTCAGGGCGTTGTGGAAGATTTCATCATTCCGCGCGAAATCATGGCCTGATCTTCGGATCTGTTCGGCAACGCCAAGACGGCGGGCATCCTTGCGGATGCGCGCTGTTTCGGGCATTCAGCGATGAACAGGATCAGACGAAAGGCGCACAGCCATGGATTACGCAAAATCGGGCAACCCCAAACTGAGCAAGGATCAGAGTCGCCAGAAAGACCCCAGCGCCAAGCCGGGCAAAGAGTTGAAGGCCAAGGCCCCGACCAAGACACCAAACCTGCGCCCTACCAAGGAAGAATTGCTGGCGCGGATGAAGGCCAAGACGGCAGGGAAGGCTGAAGAATAGGGCTGCAGTTTTTTAGACTGTCTTTTGCGGGCAGGGCTTTGCCCAATGATAGGTTGGTGTGTGCATCTTGCTGATGACGCAATGAGCCCATTGCGGACGCTCGAGCTACCTGTTCCATTGGCGAGCACCCGAAGGGAGGACCAAGTTGGAACAACTGTTAGAATTCGCTTGGCATGACGTGGGGCTTTTGCACATCGAACTTGATCGGTCTAATCCCGGAAACGCTGAAACGGTGCGCATGATCGTGGAATGGGAAGATTGGCAGCCACATCCTCCCGCGCTTCGTTCGATGATCGAGTTTACAGACTGCTACCGCCTCGAAGCTG
>JBKBOF010000082.1:0-13110 GCA_046294955.1 Paracoccaceae bacterium | reverse complement strand
GATGACCGAATTCTTGGCAGCCCGCACCCACGCGCTTTCCCTCCATACTTGCGCCCACCACGCAGCGTCACGCGGCACATCCGACGGGACCGACGGTTGCGTCAGCAGCATGTCATACCAGCGCAGGCTGTAGCCCTCGGGATCAAAGGTCAGCATCTTTTCGGTAAAGGTGAAATACGGCTCGGCGTTGAACGACAGCGGGATCACGATCAGGATCGGGGCGATCAGGAACAGGAAGATCAGCGCACAAATGACCAGGTAGGTGTAGTGCCAGATCCGTTCGAGGGGGGACGCGTAGACGGGAAGTGCCATGTCGATTACCCCAGCTTCAGATTGTCAATGCCAACAAGACGGTCATAGATCCAATACAGAACCAACACCGCCCCCAAGAGCAGCGCCGCAAGAGCCGAGGCCAGCGACCAGTTCAGACTGGTTTGCATGTGGAAGGCGATCAGGTTCGATATCAATTGGCCCGAAGCGCCACCAACCAAAGCAGGGGTGATGTAATACCCCACAGCCAGAATGAACACCAACAGCGACCCTGCGCCGATACCCGGCAGCGTTTGCGGCAAATACACCCGGCGAAACGCTGTCCAGCTTGTCGCGCCCAACGACCGTGCCGCCCGCACATAGGATGGCGGGATCGGGCGCATGACTGAATAAAGCGGCAAAATCATGAACGGCAGAAGAATATGCGTCATCGCAATGATGGTGCCGGTCTGGTTGTAAATCATCTGCAACCGGCTTTCGTCGCGGATCAGACCGGTTGCCACCAGCGTATTGTTCACCACACCTTGTTGTTGCAGAAGAACCATCCAGCTTGTGGTGCGCACCAGAAGCGACGTCCAGAATGGCAAAAGGACAAGGATCATCAAAAGATTGGACCAACGCATCGGCAAGGTCGCCAGCAGATGCGCAATTGGAAAGCCCAACAGAAAACAGGTGAACGTGATCAGGCCCGCCAGCAGGAACGTCTTGATGAACAGGCTGACGTAGATCTGCCGGTCTTGTGGCATGGGAACGATCTTGCCATTGACGTCACGGGTCATGTCCAGCGCAGCCAGAAAGAAATTGGCACTATAAGCGTCCGATACCTGCCGCATCGTGCCCCACAGGGCGGGATCTTGCCATTTTGCATCGGACGCCAACAGGGCATCGCGATAGGGCGGCGCAAAATCGTTCGCCGTGCGCGCGGTTGACGTGAACAGCGACCTTGTTCCCGACATTTCATAGTTCACACGGGTTCCAACCACGCCCACAGTCCGTGCAGCGGCAGCGTCCTTCAGGTCAAGCGCAAGCGCCTCGAACGCCATCTCATCAGGCGGAGTGCCGGGCGGATTAGCCTCGAACCAGTCGGTCATGCGCGGCATGTTGGCGGAAAAACCATCGTTGTAGATGGCTTGATGCATCAATTGGCCAATAGGCACGATGAAGGTGATCACGATGAAGGCCAACAGCGGCAGCACCAACAAAAAGGCGCGTCGCTTGGCACGCTGTTGCGCCGTTGCGAGCGCAGTTTTCAGCGGGCGTCCATCGGCGGTTGTCAGTCCCCCATCAGATGCAGAAATATCAGCCATCAAAGCCCCCCTCGGAACGAATCGGGGCGGCGGTCAAACCGCCGCCCCGGTCAACATCAGTTTGACGCCAGCCAGGCGTTGAAACGCTCGTTCAACTCTGAATCGCGGTCCACCCAGAATTCATAGGACGACGGCAGCGCGTTCGTCAGGTTTTCGGCTGCCGTTGGCATGTAGGCACCCATCTCGGTCTTGCCGTCCATGAACAGGCCGACCAGAGGACCAGACGATTTACGCGCCGGACCATAAGAAATCCACTTGGCCTGATCGGCAAGCTGTTGCGTGCCGGTAGAATAGGCCAGGAACTTCTTGGCAGCTTCAAGGTTCGGTGCGCCTTTCGGAATGGCATAGCCGTCGTATTCATAGACTTGGCCATCGAACACTTGCTTGAACGGTTTGCCTTCGGTCACGGCTGCGGCAAAGAAGCGTCCGTTATAGCCCGTCGTCATGGCAACTTCGCCGTCGGCCAAAAGCTGCGGCGGCTGCGCGCCGGCTTCCCACCAGATCACATCCTTCTTGATCGTGCCGAGTTTTGCAAAGGCCCGCTCGACGCCTTCCGGTGTTTCCAGAACGGCATAGACTTCGCCCGCCGGCACGCCATCAGCCATCAAGGCCATCTCGAGGTTGACCTTGGCACCTTTTCGCATGCCACGCTTGCCCGGATACTTCGCGGTGTCGAAGAAATCAGCGATCGTGCTGGGCGGCGTGTCGGTGAATTTGCTTTCGTCATAGGCGTAAAGCGTCGAGAACACGATGGTCGCGACGAAGCAGTCCGTCACGGCACCAGGCAGAAAGTCATCCAGCGCCGCCGTGCCATCGGCACCCGGTGACAGGATGGCTGGATCGATCTGCTCCAGCAGACCTTCGTCACACAGACGCACGGCATCGGCATATTCCACGTCAACGACGTCGATAGACACGTTGCCAGCCTCGACCTGTGCCTTGATCGGGGCGGCCGGGTTATCGGCGTCCACGCTGACAACCGTGATGCCAGTCTCGGCGGTGAAGGGTTTGTGGTAGGCTTCGATCTGGCTGGTGGCATAGGAGCCACCCCAGGACATGACAGCGATCTGTTCGGCAGAAGCTGAGAAGGCAAGGCCCGAAAGGGCCGTCGTCAAGACAAGAAGTTTTTTCATTGGCAGGCTCCCATATTGGATTTCGGCGGTTCTTTGGCCGCGCCGGGCGGCACTCCCCTTGTGACAGGGGAATATGTCAGATCGGGTCCAGCGCCCGCGCGTCCTGCGGATGCCAGCCCACCTTGATGTGCTGACCGGGGGTCAGGTGGGTCTGGGCCAGCGTGTTGCGCATTTTCATCACAAAATCGTCGGACCCTGCGACCCGCAGCCGGGCGCGCAGAATGTCACCCATGTAGATGACTTCCAGCACCTCGGCGCCAATCATGTTGGCACCGGGGGGCATCATCTCGGGTTTGAATTCGACCCGTTCCGGGCGAATGGACACCAGCGTTTGCTGGCCCCGTTGCGTGACGTTGACGGGGGTCGCGTCGATCAACTCGCCCGTGGCAAGGCGCACGAGCGATTTTTCGCCGGACAGTTCTTCCAGCGTACCGGGCAATTTGTTGTTTTCGCCAATAAAGCCGGCAACAAAGCTATTGTCCGGCCGCTCATATAGATCGGACGGCGGGGCAAGTTGTTGGATGCGACCGTCGTTGAATACGGCGATGCGGTCAGACATGGTCAGCGCCTCGCCCTGATCATGGGTCACATAGACCACTGTAATACCAAGGCTTTCATGCAGATGTTTGATTTCGAACTGCATGTGTTCGCGCAACTGTTTGTCCAGAGCGCCAAGCGGTTCGTCCATAAGAACCAACTTTGGGTCAAACACCAGCGCCCGCGCCAGAGCGATGCGCTGCTGTTGTCCGCCCGACAACTGTGCCGGGCGACGGTTGGCAAAGGCTCCCATCTGAACCATGTCCAACGCACGCTGGACCTTTGCATCACGGTCAGATTTGCCCATCCCGCGGACTTCCAGCGGGAAGGCAAGATTTTCTCCCACGGTCATGTGCGGGAACAGGGCGTAGTTCTGGAATACCATGCCAATGCCACGCTTGTGCGGCGGCACCTGATTGATCGGCCGTCCATCAAGCCTGATCTCGCCGTTCGTGGCGGTTTCAAATCCGGCAAGCATCATCAGACAGGTCGTCTTGCCAGACCCCGAAGGCCCGAGCATCGTCAGAAATTCACCTTTTGAAATGCTCAGATTAAGATCTTTGACGACAAGGCTGACGCCATCATAACTTTTCTGAACATGCTCAAAGGCAACAAAGGCGTCCTTGTCGCTTTCGCTCACCGCGCTGGTCTCCCCATATGGTCCGGCAGGTGTCCTGCACTTGTTGAGTTGACTAAAGCCAATGCAGACCCGTATTGCAACCGGCTTGTCGCAAATTCAGGCATTGCACGACGAATGCGGGAAAATCAGCCATTTTGCGCCGCTTTCGCCGTCTGTTGCGGCACCTGCGGGTTTCGCAGGCAGGCGAATTGCCCGTCATGCGATCTGGGCGTTCTGGCAGCTCAGGCCGCATCGATCCTGCGGAGGGTCGCAGCCGGCAGCGAAACAAGGCGCCGGGCCTGCAGCCCGCTTGCCACTTCGGCCCTTGTCAACAAACGGCGCACGCGCGGGCCATAAAGCATAACCAGTGTGCCAAGGCCGAACGGTGGCAAGTCCGCACAGCCGCGCAAGGCCAAAATGGTTGCCGCGACTTCAATCTGCGCGCTTGCCGGAAACGACGACAAGGCGCATCGCCCCGGATACAGGCTTTCCATCGGTGCATCCGCGGCGTTGAGGATTGCATGGCGCGGCAACAACAGGTGGTAGTAGGCCACCTGACCCACGCCGCGCGCGACACGAAACCCACCATGCGCAAACTCGGCAAGATGCGCGGCGCGGACCAGCACTTCCTCGTGGCGGTCAAGCAGCATGAGAACGGCATGCTGCGGCGACACCAGCAGGGTGCAGCGATTGCCAAGCGTGCCTTTGGCGATCCGCACCGGCAACAGCCGGGGCCGCCCATGCAAAACGTCCGCCCCCAACAGCCTTTTGCCCGCCCATAGGACCGGCAGAACCCCGCCATCGTGTGTAAGAACTGGGTCCCCCGCTCCAAGGGTTTCCACTTTGCGCCAGCCTTCCGGGGTGAGAATGGGCGTGCCAGCGGTGAAACAGGGAATACCCATGGCGGCCATGTTCTGCTTGCCCGACGCGTCATCGGGCGACACACCCTGCATTACCACGCTTTCGCCGTTGGGAAAGGTCAGCACCGCGTCGCCGCTGCCATCGCCATTGGTGTCGGTTACCGTGACATCGCGCCACGTGATCGGACCGCCTCTGGCATTTGTCAGGTCCGACACATCGAACTGGTCGGCGGTCTTGCCATCCATTCGTGTCATGTCAAAGTCAGTGACCCGGTCGGCACCGCCCGCGCTTTCCAGCAGCACAACATCGGACCCGTCCCCGGTTGTCAGGGTGTCATCGCCCGCGCCGCCCGCCAAGGTATCGTTGCCTGTGCCACCGAACAAAACGTCGTTCCCAGCACCCGCCACCAATTCGTCATTGCCAGCACCGCCGAACAGAGTGTCGTTGCCGTCACGGCCGTTGGCATAGTCGTTGCCGTCGCCGCCATAGACCAGATCGTCACCGATCCCCGATTCGATGATGTCATTGCCGTCGCCACCATAAAGCGTGTCGTCGCCGTCATTGCCGTCGATCGAGTCGTCACCCTCGCCGCCATGAATTTCGTCGAACCCGTCGCCGCCTTCCAGCGTGTCATTCCCAACGCCGCCGAACAGCACATCGTTGCCACCGTCGCCGTGCAGCAAGTCATCGCCATCTTCGCCAACCAGCGTATCGTCGCCGTCGCCCCCATCAAGGGTGTCAACGCCGGCACCGCCAAAGATCACATCGCTGGTCGTGTGCCCGCCACCCCAGTCGTTGCCATCATGGGCGATGATCAGGCTGGGAGTGCCATCATCCAGCCCCTGCAAGGTGGTGTTTGACCCGTCATCGCCCACAACAAGGCGATAGGTCTTGCCGTCAAACTCGGCATACTCAAACCCGGTCAACGTGTCCGACCCATCGCGGTCGGCCACCAGATCGGTGACAATCAGTTCACCAGCTGGTCCGTAGTCGAAGCTGTACTCGGTAACAGCACCCTGAAAGATCGCAGTGTTGCTGCCAGCGCCACCGTCAAGCCGATCATTGCCCGCGCCGCCGCGCAGCCGGTCGTTGCCAGCCCCGCCATCGAGCGAGTCGTTGCCGCTGCCGCCGAAAATCTCATCATCGCCATCGTGGCCGAACAACATGACCCCACCGCCGTCGGCGCCGGCATCAAGCGTATCCGCGTAATCGGTGCCGGCGACCCGTTCGACCGAAAGGAAGTCGCCATAGCCATCGCTGCCGACAAAGTCATAGTTGCCTTCACCCGTCGCGGTGTAGGTGACAACTACTCCTTGCTGGGTCAGATAGTTGCCGGTGTAAATGACGTCATTTCCAGCGCCACCATCGATAAAGTCATATTGGTGGTCGTCGGTGATCAGAAAGACGTCATCCCCGTCTCCGCCATACATGCTGTCAAAGCCAACGCCCGCCGACAGGGTATCATCGCCGGAGCCGCCGTAAACAAGGTCATCCTCGCCCCCCGCGATGATGTAGTCGTTACCACCACCGCCATAAACAGTGTCGTTGCCGCCTTCATCGTTGAAGTTGCCGAAGCTGTCGTCGCCGTCGCCCAGTTCGACGTAGTCATTGCCAATCCCGCCAAACACGGTGTCATTGCCAACGCCCGCGTAGATGCTGTCATTGTCGGCACCGCCGTAGATCAGGTCGTTGCCAAGGTCGCCATAGATCAGGTCGGCGCCGTCGTCGCCAAGGATGGTGTCATCAAAGCTGGAATCGACCGTGTACGTTGTATCGCCGGGGTTCAGGGCCACGTCGAGAATATTGGAGGTGCCCGCTTCGTATATCGCCCAGTTGCGCCCGTCGTAGGTTGTCTGAACAAGGGTTTGCCCCGGTTGAACCGTCGCCGCGTACACCGGCGTACCCTGACTGTCGATCCAATACAGGTCCACCGCTACAGGTGATGCGTTTACGACGGTCCAGTTTTGTTGCGCCCCGGGGGGGCCAGAGGCGATATTTTTAAGCGGGATGTCAACGAAATAGTCGCCGCGCAGGGTATCATTGCCACCGCCCCCATAGATAAGGTCGGCCCCGGTGTTGCCCATGATCGAATCGTTATTATCGCCGCCATAGAGGCTGTCGGCCCCGGCATTGCCTGACATCAGATCATCGCCACTGCCCCCATAGACCTTATCCTGACCGTCTTCGCCGATCAGAGTGTCTTTGCCAGCATCTCCCTTCAGCGTGTCATTTCCACTGCCGCCAAAGGCCAGATCGTCACCGCCCCCCATGCTGATGGAATCATTCCCTGCACCGCCCCAAGCCCAATCCCAATCGGCATTGCCGGCTTTGATCGTATCATCGCCGGCACCACCGTAAAAATCATCGTAGGAATCCTCGTCACCAATCAGCGAGTCATTGCCGTCACCGCCGAACATCACGTCGTATCCCGAACTTCCGCTCAGCGTATCATTTCCGGCGTCGCCATAGAGCGTATCATTGCCCTTGCCGCCATCCAGAGAGTCATTGCCCCCGCCACCATACAGGACATCGGAATCGTCGCCGCCCTTGATCGTGTCTTTGCCATCCCCGCCGTAAACGGTATCAGAGCCCGATCCGGCGTCCACACTGTCATCGCCGGATCCGCCATAGATGATGTCATTGCCAGATTCCGCATTGACTGTGTCGTTGCCACCACCCGCATAAAAGACATCGTTGCTTGACGTGCCGGTCTGCGAGTCATTTTCATTTGATCCGTTGTAGGTCGCCATTGCCCGCCCCCACCCTACCGGGTTTTCTGATCCGCCCTGCGGGCAGACCGGAAAAGCCTATGATGATGGTGCTAACGGCCCCTTAATCCCTATGATCTTAAGGCTGATCCGGTCGGCACCCACGGGCACGGCGTACCGTTTCAGGTAGCTTCTTGCGTGGGTTCGAACCAATTTGAGGTTCGGAAAACAAAAAGGCACCCGACGTTGCGGATGCCTTTTTGTATTTTGCCAAGTCGTGGTGCGGATGAAAAGACTCGAACTTTCACTCCGGTTAAGGAACAGCGACCTCAACGCTGCGCGTCTACCAATTCCGCCACATCCGCAGACACGACTTGGATGGCGGGCTTTTAGCGAAGCCGCACGACGAAGGAAAGAGGGATTTTCATCCCTCCGTCCGTCAGTTGCCCAAAAGCAGGAATGGCAGTCTTGCCGCCGACATCACGGCCCTTGCCCCTGCCGCCGCTGGCACCGGGGCAGACGCTTCGGCCACGACGGGTGCTGCCCCGACAAGTGCTTTCGGCGGTGTCATCGGTGCTGCCTCGGGCACCAGCGCAAATTGCGGCAAGGCAGCCGGCACCGCAGGGGTCAGGTCGCCCGCACGACCGGCGACGGTGTATGCGGCCTTTCGGATCACCGCGCCACGATCGCCGATCCCCGGCGCAAAAACCGCCTGCCCCTGCCCGATGGCGGTCAGGCCCATGTCATACCAATCCAGGGCAAGATCCGGGCGCACTGTTGCGCCGAAACCCTGACTCAGATGGTGACCCAGAAGTTCCGCATACCCGGCCTCGCCCATGGCCGTCAGCAACAGCGCCGACCCCACCGCCACATCCATCGCGTCGGTCGTGTAACCGACCCCCAGACAGATCTTGGCCGTTCCGGTCAGTTGCGCGGGGGACATGCCCGACCCGAGGATGAAGCTCTTGACCCCTCCCAGCACCTCGTCACGCGTCTTCAATGACAGGCCCGCCACATGCTCGGCCAGAACCGGGCCGAAGCCTGCACATTGTTCGGCGATCTGTTGCGGTGTGAAGCCTGCGATCTTGCCTGCCATTTCTTCGCCCGTCGCCATCGCATAGGTCCGAGCAAGGCAAAACTGTTCACCCAACGCAAAGGCCGGATCGGTCATGCTGGCTTCGGTGACATAGCCGCCGTTGGTGTTGGTCATCAGGCTGATCTTGTTGCACTGGCTGGCCAATGACACCTGCACCGCGCCTGATCCCATGAAACTGGGCAAAGACGGGGCTGTTGCAATGGCGACCGGGGCGGCGGGTGCCGTTTCGGGAACCAGCGTCGGCAAGGCAGGGGCCACGGCCATCAGACCCGGTGCGGGGGCTGATGGCATCACGAAGGGCGCCGCCGCCTGGGCGGGTGGAACTCCCGCCATCTCGTCGCGCTGCATCAACAGCAGTCCCTTCATCCCCATCGGATGCGTGGCCGCTGTCTGCGCCACAGCCGGCCCCCCTGCGATGGCACGGTGATAGGCCGTGACCAGAACCGTGCGTTCGTAATCCGTCAACTGACCCGTCGGCGGATAGCCAAGGGTCGCCTGATAGCTGGAAATCGCCGACCGGCTTCTGGGGCCGATCGCCCCGTCTGGCGTGCCCACAGGATAGCCGAAGTGGTTCAGCGCGGTCTGCACCTCGCGATTCTGTTCGCGCACCGCGCTGGAGATGCCGGGATTGGCCGATTTGGTGGACCGTCGCTGCGTCGTGACTCGGCGCTTTTGCTGATCCCTTGCGATGGCATGGCCGATAATACCGCCGATGAGTGCCCCCGCAATGGCATCGCCTGCATCGGCGTGCACAGGCTCTGCCGGTGCAAGGCCCAACCCCAAGATGATTCCTGCTGTTGCAATTGCCTTGATCTTCATCACATCTCTCCTGAAAAAGCTGGTCTCGAACTCAATTGCCAAAGAGGCTAACACGATCTCGTGTTCTGCCTAGCCGAAAATTGGTGATTCAAAGGTCAAAAATGCCCGAATGGTGCTACTTTCCCGGTCTTTCGCCCTATGCCGAAACACTTTCGGCCATGGAATCCCGCGCCGAGGCGATTGCGCGCGGTGACGCCCCCGAGGCGATATGGTTGCTGGAACACCCCCCCCTTTACACCGCAGGCACCAGCGCAAAACCGGCCGATCTGACAGATCCTGACCGGTTTGAAGTGTTCGCAGTCGGACGTGGCGGGCAATACACCTATCACGGGCCGGGTCAGCGGGTGGTCTATGTTATGCTCGATGTCGGCGCACGCGGCCGGGATGTCCGCTGCTTCGTGCGTTCCATGGAAAACTGGGTGATCGCCGCCTTGGCCGAATTCAATGTGACCGGGGAAATCCGCCCCGGACGGGTCGGGGTCTGGGTCACACGTCCCGACCGGCGCGGTCCGGATGGTCAACCGGCCGAAGACAAGATCGCGGCCATCGGTGTTAAATTGCGCCGTTGGGTCAGCTTTCACGGCATCTCGATCAATGTCGAGCCGGACCTCAGCCATTTTTCCGGCATTGTGCCCTGTGGCATCCGCGACCATGGCGTGACAAGCCTTGTCGATCTTGGCCTGCCTGTCACCATGGGCGATCTGGACGTCGCACTGAAAACCACCTTCCCCCGTTTCTTTCCGGACGGAGCCTTGCGTCCGGACGGGCTCAGCCCGTCAGCCTGCCAAGATTAAGTGGTCTCACGCCGGATCAGCGCGCCCAGTCGGCGGATGCCTTCATCTATCGCAACCGTATCGGCACACGAATAACTCAGACGGATGGTGTTGCCACCGGATCCATCGGCAAAGAACGCCCGCCCCGGCACGAAAGCGACGCGTTCAGTCTCCAGCGACCGCGCCAGCAGATCGGCACCATCCATCGCCTCAGGCAGCGTGATCCAGACAAACATTCCGCCCTCCGGCCGTGTCCATGTCACGCCCTCGGGCATCTCGCGCGCGAGGGCCGCCAGCATGTGATCGCGCCGTGCCTTGTAGGTCGCACGCACGCCCGCCACATGGCTATCGAACACAGTTTGCGCCACCTCGGCAATCGCGATCTGGTTCAGGGTCGATGAATGCAGGTCCGCTGCCTGTTTCAGCAACACCAGCCGACCGATGACGGGGCTTGCCGCGCAGATCCAACCCACCCGCAACCCAGGCGCGAGGGTCTTTGAAAAAGATCCGCAATACAGCGTGCGGCAGTTTTCGATGCTGCCCTTGCGCGCGATTTCCAGCGCAAGGATCGGCGGCACAGCCTCGCCGTCAAACCGCAACGCCTGATAGGCGGCATCCTCGACAATCGCTGCTCCCAGATCATCGGCAAGATCCAGCACCCGGTCACGGGCGGTGCGGTCCATCGTCTCGCCCGTCGGATTGGCAAAATCGACCGACAGATAGGCGAATTTCACCGCCCCACCCGCCTCGGCGGCCTTGGCGGCATATTCCGCAGCACCCCGGTTTTCACGCGGGTCCAGCCGGTCATAGACCGGTTCATACGCATTGAACGCGCCCAAGGCCCCCAGATAGGTGGGCCAGTTGACCAGAACCGTATCTTTGGGCCCGATCATCAGCTTGCCCAGATAGTCCAGCGCCTGCTGTGACCCCGAGGTGATCAGGATGTTGTCGGGTCCGCAGGGAATACCAAGACCTGACATGTGGTCTGCCAGCCATCTGCGCAGAGGCAAATATCCTTCGCTGACCGAATACTGCAACGCGGCACTTGCCCGACCGGGGGACAAGGCGAGGGTTAGTGCCCTCTGGAACGCGTCAACCGGGAACAGCGCCGGATCCGGAATTCCGCCTGCGAAAGATATGATGTCGGGCTGATCCAGAAGTTTAAGCAATTCGCGGATCTCGGATGCCTTCATCCGCCCCATCCGCGGTGCCAAGATCTTTTCCCAATCCATCGCGCGACTCTCCTCAGTCTGATCGGACCGACGGTGCCCTGACGGCTGATGCAAGTCAACAATACTGACCCAAGCGCAAGGCAGGAGCCGTCGACCTTTTCAGGACTTGTCCTGAAAGACTTAAACACCCACACTTAGTGATTGGCCTCAAAGGTCGCGCCCGACCTTATCAAAGGAACACTCATGAAACGTACACTTGCCATTCTTGCCTTGCTGTCCATGCCTGCGCTTGCCTTCGCCGGAGACGCTGCTGTTGGTGAAAAGGAATTCGCCAAATGCAAGTCCTGTCACGGAATTACGGCCTCTGACGGCACTGCGATTGTCAAAGGTGGCAAGACCGGACCGGACCTGTTCGGCGTCATCGGCCGCCAGATCGGTGCCCATGAAGGCTTTAAATATGGCGAATCAATTGTTGCCGCCGGTGCCGATGGCAGCGTCTGGGACGAAGAACATCTCGTCGCCTACGTAACCGATCCGACCGCGTGGCTGAAAGAAAAGACCGGTGATGCCGGCGCGAAGTCGAAAATGACTTTCAAGTTGAAAGCCAAGGCCGAAGACGTCGCCGCCTATCTGGCAACGATGCAATAAGTCAGACTCGATGCGACACAAAGACACGGACGCGTCGGCGACGGCGCGCCTTTGTCTTGCGGGGATGGATCAAGCGCAAGCCGGCTGGACAAGGCCGGTCAGAGATGCCGATGTGGCCAGCATCAGCACGTTGTCTCGGTGCGTGCGGGCTGTGGCCCTCTGATCTATAGCCGCGTTCAACGTTACGCGCGAAAGCCCTGCGACATTTACGTTTGATCTGGATCAAATTCCCCCGTTGCCGCGCGGGCGCAGGGCAGTTATTACAAAAAGTGAATATCCGACTCTATCATTTCGGATGTTCGCACATAACAAAAACGGGAGACGCCAATGGCGGACGCAGCCATCCATGGCCACGACCACGACCAACGCGGGTTCTTTACCCGCTGGTTCATGTCGACCAACCACAAAGACATCGGGATTCTTTATCTGTTTACCGGCGGTATCGTCGGTCTGATCTCGGTCATCTTCACCGTCTACATGCGCATGGAACTTATGCATCCGGGCGTGCAATACATGTGTGCCGAAGGGGCGCGTCTGGTGGCAACAACCACCGACCAGTGCACGCCCAACGGACACTTGTGGAACGTGCTGATCACGGGTCATGGCATCCTGATGATGTTCTTCGTGGTTATCCCTGCCCTGTTCGGCGGCTTTGGCAATTATTTCATGCCGCTGCAGATCGGTGCGCCGGACATGGCGTTCCCGCGGATGAACAACCTCAGCTATTGGATGTATGTCGCCGGCACGTCGCTGGCCGTGGCATCGGTCCTGTCGCCGGGAGGCAACGGTCAGCTTGGCTCGGGCGTGGGCTGGGTGCTGTATCCGCCTCTGTCGACCAATGAGGGCGGCTATTCGATGGATCTTGCGATCTTCGCGGTCCACCTGTCGGGCGCGTCTTCGATTTTGGGTGCGATCAACATGATCACCACCTTCCTGAACATGCGCACACCGGGCATGACGCTTCACAAGGTTCCACTGTTTGCATGGTCGATCTTTGTGACCTCGTGGCTGATCCTTCTGTCGCTGCCCGTTCTGGCTGGTGCGATCACCATGCTGCTGACCGACCGCAACTTCGGCACCACCTTCTTCCAGCCGGATGGCGGCGGTGACCCGATCCTGTATCAGCATATTTTGTGGTTCTTCGGCCACCCGGAAGTGTATATCATC
>JBKBOF010000081.1:0-13192 GCA_046294955.1 Paracoccaceae bacterium | reverse complement strand
CAACGGCCACCCGTCACCTGCCAGCGCTTGTCCAGTGGCGGACGGAACAGAGCCGTCGCCCCCACACGGGTCTGCATGCCATACACCGGAAGCGCCGCGCGGAAGGCAGCTTCGATCGCCGCATTGTGGAAATCGGATTCGCCCTGCGGACCAGCGCTATCCCACTGCGCCCGCTTCCAAGACTGCTTTTCACGCCACCAGCGCGTCACGAACGCAGGCCCCTCGGCACGCAGTTCCGCCAGTCGGATCATCAGCTTGTCAGCCTTGCTCAGGGTCGGGCGCATCGGCACAGGAGTATCGAGCAGAACCACAAGAGGCACCGCTTCACCCATCGCTTCCAACTGGCGTGCAATTTCCCATGCGATCAGCCCGCCGCCGGAGAAACCGCCCAGCAGATAGGGGCCAGAGGGCTGCACCTGCCGCATTTCGGCAATATAGTCACGGGCGGCATCCACAAAATCGTCGTGCGGCGGGGCATCACCGTAAAGTCCGCGCGCCTGCAGCCCGTAAAACGGCCGATCCCCGCCCAGAAGTTGGGCAAGATGGCGCAGGTTCAACACGTTACCAAACATTCCCGCAACCAGAAAGAACGGTGTTTTTGCCCCACCTTCGCCCCGGTGCATCGGCACGATATGGGTAAACCTCCGCTGTGGGGCACGGGGCGTTTCGGACTTTGGCTCTGCATTGTCCTGCGGGCCGACCTGATCTTCGATCAGACGCGCACAGGCGGCAATCGTCGGGGCCTCGAACAACACCGAGATCGGAAAATCGACGCGGTAAGCCTTTTTGACCATCGCAAACAAACGAACCGCAATCAGACTATGGCCACCAAGATCAAAGAAACTGTCGTTGACGCCCACCTTTGCCACGCCCAGCAGGTCCTGCCAAAAGCCGACCAGCGTGCGTTCAATGTCGGTCTGCGGTTCGACATAGTCACTGTCCAGATCCGGGCGTTCAAAACTCGCACCTTCCGACGGCGCGGCATCGACCACAGCCGTCTGGCGGATCAACGCAGGCAGATCCAGCGAAGATACGATGATCTGGCTTTGACCTGTCGCAACGGCCCGACCAAACGCCTCGGCCCCTTCTTCGGGGCGGATCCCCATCGAAAATGCATGGAGAAGGCGTTCCTCGGCCGGCGACATTGCCGACGTTTGACTGTCTTCAAACTCCAGCGCGCGTGCGTTGGGTGGCGACAGCGACAAGCCACCTTCAAGGCGGTGGATGGTAAAGCCCTCGACCTCGATGCAGACCTCGCCCTCTGGCGTGGCCAGAGTGATGTCGAACACCGCCGTGCCGCGCGTGGCCACGTTTGCACTTGCGTTGCGGACGTGGCTGACAATGCGCCCCGGCAGCGGACGATACACCCGCACGCGGGCATAGGACACCGGCACCCACAGGTGATCGGGCAGGTAGCCGTCGATCAGGTCCATCGCCCAGCCGGTTGCCAGATCCATCAACGCCGGATGAATGCGCCAACCCTGTTCGACTTCGGCCAAGTATCGGGCGGGCAGTTCCAGATGGGCCAGCCCTTCGCCCGTCCCGACGGCCCGCGATGTCAACACACGCCACTGCGGGCCAAAGTCCAGATGCGCCTCTTGCGGGCTGCGCAGTCCCACGCCAAATTCGCCCGGAGGCAGTCTCTGCGCAATCGCGTCAACATCAATTTGCGGTGCCGGGTCCGTCAAAGGCAGCATTCGTGCAGAAGCGTGCAAAAGCCAGCCAACCCGGCCTTTCAGCTTGTGGCCCGACAGCAGATCGAACCCGTAGCCTTCATCGCTGCGCACCATCCGCGCCCGCACGGACAGTGCTTCGTCTGCCACATCCAGCGCCCGGAAGAATGTCAGATCACGGATTTCAAACGCCTGCGTTTCACCCTGCGCGGCCCAAGCCTCGGCCATGATCTCCAGATAGCCGGTGCCGGGCAGAAGTGCAGTGCCGTCCTTGGTTCGGTGCCCGTCCAGCACCCAGCGGTCCAGCCCGTAGCGCGCAAAGAACACACGGTTGCCAAATCGGTCAAATCCCGCTTCATCCAGCATAGGGGCCGACAACGGCACGCGCGGTGCGTCCGGCCGGCCGGTGCGATCCGCAAGAGCCTCGGCCGCCATGCCAACGCCCTGCCAAATTCCCCAGTTCAGGGCAATGACCTTGGTCTTATCGCCTGCACGGTTCTTGGCATAGGCGTTCAGATATTCATTTGCCGCAACATAGTCGATCTGCCCTGCCGGTCCTGTCACGGTCGAGGTGGACGAGAACAGCACCAAAAGCGCAAGCGATCCGTCCGGGAACAACCGCTCCAACACCTGGGTGCCGTGCAGTTTTGGGGCGAACACCTCTTCCACCTCTGCGGGCGACTTGACCAACAATGGCCCATCATCCACAACACCGGCTGCATGGATTACGGCATGGACCGCGCCAAAACTTGCCTCACCCGCCGCCTTTGCCGCCTCCATCTCGACCACATTGGCCACGTCAGCCGGCGCCACCAGCACCTCGCCGCCCAACATCTCAAGCCGCTGCAAGGCCATGATGCGCCGCGCCACAGGATCATCCGGCCCCGCCTTGGACAGGACAGCCGCCCACAACCCGCGTTCCGGCAAGCGCCGCCGCGCGATCAGCGTGACCTTCACGCCAAAGCGCCGGATCAGGTCTTCGGCCACGGTCAGGCCAATACCCCCAAACCCACCCGTGATCAGCACATGGGCCCCACGCGGCAATTCCAGTCCAACCGACGGCAAAGACTGTGGCCTCACGCCCGCCTCATAGCGACGCCCGCTCCGCCACGTGGCGATGGCGGGCGTGTCCGACATGACTTCTTCCAGCACGGCTGTCACCGCATCGCCGGACCCGACGTCCAGCAACCCGACCGTCACCCCCGGCACTTCACGCGGGATCACCCGTGCGGGGCCAAGAACCATGGCCTTTTCAGGATAGGCCAAGAGTTCGTTCTTTACCTGCGCGGCACCAGAGGTCACCACCGTGACCCGGATCGGGCGCGGCAGGTTTTCCTCGGCCAGTGCCTGACCCAGGAACATCAGCGAATAAAAGCCTTGCTCGATATTGCGGTGCAAAAAGCTGGATCCGGGACGGAATGTTTCCTTTTCGGTCACCAGCCAGAAATGAGCAATGCGGCTGGGGGCCAACCCGCGCGCCACCAGATCGCGGATCAGGGCGTCATATCCGTCACGGCCGCGCTCGGGCGATAGCCGGTAATCGCCCCGATCATCGCGCGCGAAGGCATCGCCCGCACGCACCCGCATCACACGATGCCCGGCCCCCACCAGCCGGTCAGCGACAGTGGCACCCAAGCCCGTATCATCGACAAACACCAGCCAGGTTTCGGGCGCGGACTCGGCCAGATCGTCACTGTCAAATCCCGCCGAGGCAGGCCGCCAATGCGGTTTCCATCCCCAACGCGCCAGATCGTCTGCCCGCGCTGGTAGCGCCTCTGCCTCTGCCGTCTGTGCGATAGCTGCTTCGATGAAATATGGCTTTTTCTGAAAGGCATAGCCCGGCAAGGGCACACGTTGCCGCGGGCCTTCGCCCCAGATCGGCTCCCAGTCCACCGCGACACCACAGGCCCAAAGCCGCGCCAATGTGACCATGTGCCATGCGTCATCGGACATCCTTTGGTCGGGATGCCGCAGGGCCGGGATAACCTGACCCGCAGGGATTCCGTTGGCCTGCGCCAGCGATGACAGCGCCCGTCCTGGGCCCATTTCCATATAGACGCGGGCCGGGGTGGCCATAAGTGTATCGAGGCAGGCGCGGAAGTTGACCGTATTGCGCAGGTGCTGCACCCAATAGTCCGGGCTTGTCGCCTGTTCTGCCGTCAGTGCAACGCCGGTTCGGTTGGAGATGATCGGCATGGTCGGCGGGTTCAGCCGGATTGACCGCAGATAGGCCCCAAACCGCGCGAGGATCGGTTCCAGCATCCGGCTGTGTGCGGCGATGTCGATGGCGATGCGCTGTGTTTCGACACCTTCGGCCGCCAGCGTTTCCGCCAGTTTGCCCAGTGCCTCGTCAGGACCAGACACAACACACAACTCGGGCGCGTTGACCGAAGCCAGATCCAGATCATCGGTCAGATGTTCACGAACAGCGTCCGGCGACAGCGGCACCGACACCATGCCACCTGGCGGCACACTGTCAAACAAGGTGCCGCGCAGATGCACAAGCCCGATACAATCGTCAAAGCTCATCACGCCTGCCAACGCAGCGGCAGTGTTTTCGCCCATTGAATGACCAACAAACGCTGTCGGCATCACGCCCCAGGATTCAAAAAGCTTGGCTAGCGAATATTCGGTGATCATGATCAGAGGCAGTTGCACCGACGGCCGTTTCAAGGCGTCATTGGCTGCCAATTCGCCCCCGGTTGGTGGCAACCACAAGGCGCGAATATCATAGTCCAGTTTTGGCTCCAGCACCGCCAGACCACGGTCCATCCAGTCGGCAAAGACCGGTTCGGTCTGATACAGATCCCGTGCCATGCCTGCATATTGCGCCCCACCCCCGGGAAACATGAACACAACCTCGGGATTGTCGCCCAACCAATCATGGCTGAACACCCGCCTGGGATCAGCAGCTTCCAAAAGGCTTGCCGCCTGCTCATGACTGTCCGCCACCAGCACCCGGCGTTTGTCAAAGGCCCGGCGACCTTCCTTCAGCGTCCAGGCAACATCAGGCAAAGGGTGCTCAGGGTGCGCGCGCAGATGCGACGCAAGCCGTGCGCCTGCCGCATCCAGCGCCCCTTTCGACTTGGCCGACAGAACGATGGGCTGAAATGGCCAGTCGCTTTGCGCGGATGGAGCGCGAACCGGCGCCTCTTCCAGCACTACATGGGCATTTGTGCCGCCCACGCCCAGCGAATTCACGCCCGCCCGCAACATCGGTCCTTGCCACGCAGTCAATCGGTCGTTCACCCGAAAAGGTGACGTCTCGAAGTCAATCGAGGGGTTTGGGGCCTCATACCCCAGGCTTGGGGGCAATTCCCGATGGTGCAGCGACAGTGCCACCTTGATCAGACTGGCGACCCCAGCTGCCGTGTCCAGATGGCCGATGTTTGTTTTCACCGACCCGATCCTGCAAGACGCAACCGCATCGGAGCTTTCCCGAAACGCGGCCGTCAACGCTGCGACCTCGATCGGGTCGCCCAGATAGGTGCCGGTGCCGTGACATTCGACGTAACTCACACTGTCTGCCGTTACCCCGGCAATTGCCTGCGCTTCGGCGATACAGCGGGCCTGCCCGTCCACCGATGGGGCTAGATACCCGGCCTTGGCGGCGCCGTCATTGTTGACAGCGCTGCCTTTGATGATCGCCCAGATATGGTCGCCGTCCCGCACCGCATCCTTGGCGCGACGCAACACCACACAACCTGCCCCCGACCCGAAGACCGTCCCTTGGGCGCGATGGTCGAACGCGTGGCAATGACCGTCGGGCGACAGAATTTCACCCTCCGTGTAAAGATAGCCTCGTGCATGCGGCAATTCTATGGTCGAACCACCTGCGAGTGCCATGTCACATTCGCCGTTCAACAGCGATTGCGACGCACAGTGGACCGCCACCAGTGACGTCGAGCAAGCCGTCTGCACGTTGATGCTTGGCCCCTTCAGGTCAAAGATGTGGCTGACACGGGTCGCCAGAAAATCCTTGTCGTTTCCGGTGTGGCGCAGAAGGAACATGCCGGTTTGATCCACCAGATCCCGGTTGGAACACAGGTTGAAATAGAAATATGACCCCATACCGCAGCCGGCCCAAACGCCGATCGGACCGGAAAAGGACTCTGGCGGGTGGCCTGCGTTTTCCAACGCCTCCCATGCAACTTCCAGAAAATGCCGGTGCTGAGGATCAAGTATCGCGGCCTCTTTGGGTGAAAAGCCAAAGAAATCCGCGTCAAACCCTGTGAACCCGTCCAGAACGGCCGCAGACGGCACATAGTTAGGCTTTGCCATTCGGGCGGGCGATTCACCGGCCGCCAGCAGCTCGGCCTCTGTCAGTCCACGGATGGATTCCACACCGTCTCGCAGATTTCGCCAAAATTCTGAAGTGTCCGCAGCGCCTGGAAGGTGTGCGGCAATGCCGACAATTGCAATGTCGGTGTCGGAAAGCTCGGGCGGCAGCTGGGAATCGGTCATATCACTATACTTGGACGTCACACGGCACTGGTTGATAGATATCAAACTTGGCTGAATTAAGGAACCGACCCAACCTCAGTCGCAAACGAAGAACTGTGGCTTTGCAGATCCGGGCTTCAGCACCCAGTCATACACGGCCAGAATCTGCGCGGCCTTGCGGTCCCAGGTGAACAGGTCGGCCACTCGGTCCCGCGACGCCGCACCTTTTTGCGCCACGTCGTCCGGGTGAGTCACACAATAGCTCAACCGCTCTGCAAACCCCGCGATCACGGCCTCGCGTCCAGCGATCGGAACTTTCCAGCCGGTTGCTTCGGTCACCAATTCGGCTGGGCCGGCATAGTCGACCACCACAGGCGCAAGCCCTAGCGCCATGGCCTCGAGCACCACGCCGCCGCCGAATTCCCGGATCGACGGAAAAGCCAGCACCTGACAGCGCGCGGCGATATCCTGCACCTCCGAATGGGGTTTCCAGCCGTGGAACACCACAGCAGCCCCAAATTCTGCCGCCTGCGCGCGCAAGGCGGGCATCATGTCGCCATCCCCTACAATTTCAAGCACAAGCCGTCCGTTCCGCAGCAAGTGCGCAGCAGCAGAGATCAGCATGTCAACGCCTTTCAATGGAACCAGACGCCCGATAAAACACGCCCGCATCGGTCCCGCCCCGCCATGCACGGCACGCGCGTTGAACCGCTTGGGGTCGATGGCGTTTTCGGGCAGATAGATGACCCGGCCCTGATGCAATGCCGGAATGTCTTTCATCGTCTGACGCGATCCTACAAGAATGGCATCTGCCCGCAGGGTGCCTTGCCGCCCCGGCAAGGCGCGATAGAACCCGCGAAGACGCGACAGCCATTCCCGTTCACGGGCCATCTCGGCTTTGAATCCGTCAGGCCATGGCACGCCCCCGTTGATCGGCCCCAGAACAAAGGGCACCCCAGCGCGGTGACATTTTGACGCGATCGGGCTTTGCTGCACCGGCGACAAGGGCGTTACCCGATGCACCACATCAAAGCGCCCGGCCCGGATCTCCGGCCCGAACCGCTTCCACACGAGATGTTCGAAAAAGGGATAGCTTAGCGTGGCGATGGCCTGCTGGATCGTCCAGCCGCGCCCCTCGCCCCCGGACAGAAAGCTGCCAAGCTTCCACAATGGCCGCGCCAAGGCTTCGGAATCAATTGCAGTGAAATCCACACCTTCAAGCATTCCGGCGCGCAGGAACGCATCGCAGTTGCGGATCTGCGTGACAACATGAACATCGGCGACCCGACCAAGTGCTTGCGCAAGAGACCAACCCACCAGCGGCACAGAAACCCATTCAGGGTTTGCCGCCTCGGCCACCACCAGAACTTTGGGGCGAAACTCGCTCCTCACAAAACTGTCCTTTGCGGCGGGAAACGTGACGTATGGCCTGACTTTTTCGGGTTAACATAGGTCGCACGCAACGCCTCGGCGTAGCCCGTCACCGCACCTGCCATCAACCATGTAAATGGGATCAATGTGTCATTGGGAAGCATATCAAACAGGTTTGCCGCAAGGATCAGTACCACCGCGCAAGCAAAAGGGGACAACGCGAACGAAGGCTGCCTGATCGCCTCGCGGCCCAGCAGCAGAACCGGCAGGGCCAGCATGCCAAACTCAGCGACATATCCTGCCCAACCGAATGTGCCCAAGGTGATGATCCAGCCTCCGTCAGCGATCACGTTGATCTGTCCGGTCCACGGGTCGTGCAAAAGTCCGCGACCATAGTTTCCCCAGCCAAACCACGGCCTCTCGGCTGCCCTGTCCAACAGAAGTTCCTCGTTCAACAGTCGGAATTGCAAAGACGCCCCGCGCTCGGCGTTCATACCCATGGCGACGTTCAGGATGTCATCGACCGGAACAAGATGCATCCCCCGCAACAAAGGATAGGCGATAACCACCACCACCATCATTCCCGCGATCAGGATCTGCAACCGACGCGGCATTACAATCACCAACGGCGCTAGAAGAAGGGCGTAGAGAATGGGCCCAACGCTGCGGCAGAGCAAAAGCACAACCGCAAGATAGACCGCAAGCAGCAGATACTTCGGACGCAGCGACGCAGGCCCTACGCGAAGCAGCGTGACAGCGGCGATCAGACACATCATTGCGAAGAACGCGACCCAGAGCCCGTGTGGCATGAAAACAAAAGGCCGGAACCCGCCAAATCGCACGGCTTGGCTGAAATCATGCTGGAAGTATCCGTAGAGCCAAAGGTTCAGCTGTGGCGACATCTGCGACTCGAACAGCATCGGCACCGAATAGATCAGTCCGGCAAGTACCAGCGCAACGATAATGGCCCGCATCGCAAGATCAGTCGCCAGATACTTGCGCGCAAGGAAAAAAGGAATCAGGGCGATGAACTGGTTCGCCACCACGGCAAAGCTGTCATACAACCGCATCGCGGGCAGACCTGCCATCTGGAACCAGATCGCATCCGTATTGGTCAGCACCGTCGCAAACGGAGCGAGAACATACAGCACGATCAGGCCCCGCCCGATCACCGAGGCAGGCAGAACCTCGAACTTCTGTTTCAACAAGAATAGGACGGCCGCCGCCGCCGACAGGTTGGCCACCGCATATTTATCGAAATCGGGCACCATCGGCAGATCTATGGCAATGACCGGGGGGAGAAGCATGTAAGCGCCCAGAATCGTCCAGATCAGTGCGCGTGCGGGATCCAGCTTCGTGAAAAGTATCCACGAAACCACTGGCCAAAGGACCAGCATCAGGTAGGCAAATCCGTTTGCGATCGGCATGGTCGTCCGGCTGTCTCTGCTCCGAAGCTTGGCGCATAGCATGGATGATACAGTTTGTCTTGACGCTGCAAATGGGCAGTAATAGGGCCATCCAAAGGCAACAGACCGTCGCCGTATTCGGTCGCGAATTGTCTGCAAATCGGCGTGCGGCGTGTTAAAAGCAAGTGTAACCAGTCAACAGATCCCAGCCGTGAATTTCAATTTTCCCGATCATACAATCCGAGTGAACATTCCCAATCGCACCACTTTGCTGGATGCTGTGCGGGAGCGTTTGGGCACAGGTCGGGGATTTGCTCTGGCAACGATCAACCTCGATCATCTGGTCAAGCTGCGAACATCAGCAAGTTATCGCGCGATCTATGCCGAGCAGGATCTGGTTGTGGCGGATGGAAACCCGATCGTCTGGTTGTCGTACCTTGCCGGAAACCCAGTGATGCTTGTCCCGGGGTCGGATATTCTGCGTCCCATCTTGAAGCTTGCGGCTGAAGAACAGGCACCCGTCGGGTTCTTCGGCTCGTCTCCGGATGTTCTGACAGAAGCTGCAAGGCGACTGTCGCTAGAAATTCCGTCCCTACGCTTGGTTTGGACCGGCTCCCCACGCATGGGATTCGACCCTACCGGCGAAGAGGCACGCGCTGCATTGGATGCCATGCATGTGGCGGGTGTTCGGCTCTGCATCGTTTCGCTGTCGGCCCCCCGTCAGGAAGCGTTTGCTGCCTTTGGGCGTTCCGTCACGCCCGAAATCGGCTTTTGCGGTTTCGGTGCCGGTCTTGATTTCGTCGTCGGCGAACAAGTCCGCGCCCCGCTTTGGATGCGCAAAGTGGCGCTGGAATGGCTTTGGCGGGCTCTGTCGGCCCCACGGCGCCTGCTGCCGCGCTACGCGGCCTGCGCAGCAATCCTCCCGGCCGAGGCGCTTGACGCTCTGAGGCAGCGCCGCGGTTGAGCGTGATGGGTTATTTATACTCGATCAGTCCACGCTTTCGTCCCGTCAGACGGCTTGCGTGATAGGTCATCACGCCTTGCGCTTCGGCAAAACGGCCGGCAACCGTGAAGTACGCCCAGACCCACCCGTTGCGCAGCGCAAGCCGGGTGACCTGAGCGGGATAGACAAGGGCCAGAAGCCAACAGACTGGATGCATAAGTCCTGACGCGACAATCACAACCGGACCGGCCACACCCCACACCAAAGCGCGCCGCGTTTGCGCAACCCAATGCCGTTCGGGGGCAGAGCCATGCAAAGCAGCGCCTTCCGCAAAAGCGTGGCCTGATCGCACCATCCGCTTCCACCATTGCCCAAAGCGCATCAGGGCTGCGTCATGCACCGTCATCTCGGCATCAATCCGCCAGATCTGCCCGCCCATCCGCCGCAGCCGCAGACAAAGTTCGGGCTCTTCGCCGGCAATCAGACTGTCACGGTAGCCACCGGCAGCCTGTATGGCGGAAAACCGCATCAGCGCATCCCCACCACAGGCCAAGGCCTCCCCGACGGGTGTATTCCATTCGATATCAGCCAAAGCGTTATAGACCGATGCATCGGGAAACCGTTCTCGCCGACGGCCGCAGACGACGACCGCTGACGGATGCATGGCAAAGGTGGCAAGTGCGGTGGCAATCCAATCCTCCGCCAATATGCAATCGCCATCAATAACCTGCACGAACTCGGGCGGCCTGTCGTCAAGTACATGCAGCCCCGCGTTGCGCGCCCGCGCCGCAGTGAACGGCACCGCCATGTCGAGCTCGACTACATCGGCCCCCGCCGCACGCGCGGCCACAACCGAGCCATCGGTTGAACCGCTGTCAACATAAATGACCCGCCCGACCTGCCCCTGCAAGGACGCAAGACAGGCCAGCAGCCGTGCACCTTCATTCCTGCCGATCACAACCGCATCTACACTCAAAGCCGCACCCTTTGCATCCCGGCCAAAGCTGTTCGACAGTAGTGGCACCGGATCTGAAATGCCATGACGGTCGATGTTCAAATGACCGGCACCGACCAGGGCAAAGCCTTTCATTCATGGGCCAAATCTGCTAATTATGTCAATAACTGGGCGGGGGCCCGGCGATTTCGGCAAAAAGATGGCGCGCTCGTGGCAAGCCATTGCTCGGTCGGAAAAACCAAATGGTCGTGGCCTTCCGCAAGGGGGCGTCTTTATCCGTATGCAGCCCCCGCGCTGCGCTTTTCAGGAGCGTGCCAGTTGATGGCCCGACACAATATTTTGGCTCTAACCCCGCAAACGACAATAGATATGGGATTTTTGCCTATGGCCGAGAAGGGCGAGACCCCATCGCGCCGTGACCGTTCAATGTCGGTATCCGTGTTCCGGCCCGGTCGTATGGCCGAACGCGAAACTGACGAACTGGATCGCCACCTCTGCCGAGAGATCTTTTCCGATGCCTATCCACTGGCTTTGTTCAATCCGGCTCGGGTCTGGGAATCGCTGAACTCCGTGCCGATTGATGCGCACCATCTTGCCGGAAACGGACTGTTTACAGAACCGGATCAAAGTCCTGCCGGGTCGGCATTTGACATTCTTCGCACCCGGATTTCACAGGCTATGGAAGACCGTGGTTGGCGTCGGATCGGCATCACGTCGCCGACCCATGGCTGCGGGAAATCGTTCACGGCCGCCAATCTTGCACTCGCGCTTGCCCGTCGTCCCGGAAGCCGGGTTGTGCTCATGGATCTGGATCTGCGACGTCCGGGATTGCACACCCTGTTCGGTGCATCGCCGCCCGGCGCCTTGCGCGATTTTCTGGATGGAAGCCAGCCCATGGAATCCCAGTTCCTGCGTGTCGGCAAGACCTTGGCAATCGCGTTCAACGGCGAAGCAATGCCAGATGCCAGCGACATCCTGCACAGCGCCAATACCGCGCAGGCCCTTGACGCTATGGAAACCCAGTTGGATCCCGAGATCACCGTGATGGACCTGCCGCCGGTCCTTGTCAGCGACGATGTGCTGGCGATGAAAGGCAAGGTCGATGCCGTGCTTATCGTCGCCGATGGAACCCAGACCACCGCCAAGGACATCCGCGCCTGCGAAGCGTTGTTGGAAAAACGTATCCCGCTGATGGGTGTTGTGCTGAACCGGGCGCAGGATCACGGATTGGGTCGGCTCCAGTATGGTCGGGGGTAGTTGATGGGACCGGTTCAATCTATGGAAGATCTTCTCGGCATGATCCGGCGCCACTTTTGGATAATCTTCTTCGTGACGTTAATTGGCACCTTGGGTGCTGCTTGGTTTGCAAAGACCCGGCCGCCCGTTTTCGAGGCCGCGGCGGTGCTTGAAGTCGAATTTCCGATGGTGACGGATGGCGGTCAGGCACCAGCGTTGCCGGTGAACGTGTTGCAACTGTTGACCAGCATCGAACAACGGCTGACCACACGCGACAATTTGATTGCCCTCATGGAACGGCACAATCTGTTTGCCGATGCACCCGCAATGACTCAGGAAGACAGGGTCACCGCGATGCGCTCTGCGATCCGATTTCAAAGCGTTACCGGACAATCCGGTGCATTGTCCGCCCTGATCATTTCGACGCGGGCCAGTACGGCAGAGGATGCAGCCCGTATCGCAAATGATCTTGCACAGAGCATTCTGGACATGGGAGCCGAGGGCAAACGTGTGACCGCCGAGGCCAGCTTTGGCTTCTTCAAGGAACAGGAAATCCGGCTGTCGCAACAGATTTCTGCACTTGAGGTTGAAATCGCCGCCTACCGGGATGCAAACCGCAGTTCGCTGCCTGGCGTCCGTGAGGCCAGACAAGACGAAATCGCACAACTTGAAACGACAATTCGTGTTCTGGAACAGGAAGTCGCAGCGCTTCAAAGCGAGGACGCGCAGATCCGCGCGCAAACAACCTTGCGTGCGACTGACCGTCGCCGTGTGGAAGACATCTCGCAACGCCTTGCCGTCCTGACGGCGCAACGCAGCCCGCTGGCCGACCGCAAGGCCAAACTCGAGGCCGATTATGGTGACACTGCAGAAGTAGAGCGCGCTTTGTCGGCGTATGACCGTCAACTGCGACAGTTGCAGGATCAGTACACCATAGTTTCGCAGCGCATGGTGCAGGCGGAAACTGCGCAAAGCCTTGCCTCGCGCCAGCAAACGGAACGGTTTTCGTTGCTGGAACGGGCCGTCACCCCAGACTACCCGATCGGTGCGGGGGCAAGAAAGATTGCCATTGCTGGGATGATTGCCAGTGTGGGGATTGGTCTGATGCTTGCGTTCGTGCTGGACCTGCTGAAACCCGCAATCCGCACCTCAGCCCAGATGGAGC
>JBKBOF010000080.1:0-13264 GCA_046294955.1 Paracoccaceae bacterium | reverse complement strand
CCCCATTGCCACCCGCTGCCGCTGGCCACCCGACAGTTCCGCCGGCTTGCGGTCCAGAAGATGGCCGATGTTGAGCATCCCGGCGACTTTCTGCACCTTTGCCTCGATCTCGGCTTTGGGGGCGCGGGCAAGGCGCAGCGCAAAGGACATGTTCCGCGCGATGTTCATGTGCGGGTAAAGCGCATAGTCCTGAAACACCATCGCGATGTCGCGGGTCTTGGGTTCCAGGCGGCTGACGGGTTTCCCGTCGAAGTAGATCTCGCCGCCCGACAGCGTCTCCAGCCCCGCCAGCATCCGCAGCGTGGTGGATTTTCCGCAGCCCGAAGGGCCGATCAACACAGTGAACTCGCCATCCTCCAGTGTCAGGTCCAAAGGTGGCAACACCTCAACCGCGCCATAGGATTTGGTGACCTTGTCAAAGACGATTTTAGGCACGGGCGCACACCTGTTTGTTATCGTTCACAAGTTGACGACATGAGGGTGACGAAAGCTAGGGACTTGTAGCACAAAATACGTTACCGCTAACGTGCACACCCGATTATATCATGGAAATTCAATATGAAACGCCCGGAAAAGACCCGCATCGGCGATCTGGCGGCCCGTGTCGGCGTGTCGGCGATGACGGTCAGTCGCGCACTGCGCGGCGTCGAAGGTGTGTCAGAGGCCAAGCGGGCGGAAATCCTGTCATTGGCCAAGCGGCTGAACTACCTGCCCGACATGACGGCGCGTTCGATGGCGGTGGCCAATTCCAATCTGGTGGGGATCGCGCTGCCGACGCTGTTCAACGATGTGTTCGCCGATGTGCTGTCGGGAATGCGCGGCACTTTTCGCAGTGCAGGCTTTGCCACTGTGATCGAGACGACCGACTATGACCGCGCGCGTGAGGCGGAATGGGTGGAGCGGCTTTTGTCTTGGCGGCCTGCCGGGATCGTGCTGACCGGGTTCGACCATGACGCCTCTGTGCGCCGCATGCTGGGCGGGGCCGGGGTGCCGGTGGTGGAAATCTGGGACTGGCGGCCTGACCCGATTGATCTTTGCGTTGGGATAGACCATCGCGCTGCGGGGCAAGAGTTGGGCGCACATGTGCGGGACTTGGGTTACAGGCGACCTGCCTTCATCGGCGCGCCCGAAGGCCGCGACAGCCGGGCCGAGCAGCGGCTGGTCGGGTTGGAGCAGGCCTTTGGTGGCTCTGTCCCGGTGGTGCGGCCGTCACAATCCAATGCGTTCGAGGCGGGACTAGCAGGGGGGGACGACCTGCTGCGCAGGGAACTGCCGGATGTGATCTTCTGCCTGAATGACCACATCGCCTTTGGTGCATTGTTGGCCTGTTCGGCGGCGGGACTGACGGTTCCGGGGGACATCGGTATCGTGGGCTTCAACGGCTTGCCATTGGCGCATGTGCTGCCTGTGCCGCTGACCACAATGCGCACCCCGCGACGAGAAATGGGCGTGCTTGCGGCGCAGGCGTTGCTGGCGCGGCGCCACGGGGTGGCGCAAGGTGCCGGGCGCTGCCTGACATGCACCATCGTAGCAGGTGCCACCACGCGGCGGAAAGGTTAGGGCGTCTGCACACCATGCCGGTTGAGGATCACGGAATAAACGCTGGTGGTCGCAGTTATGAACAGGCGGTGCTTGGCACGCCCGCCAAAGCACAGGTTCGACACACACTCTGGCACCAAAATCTTGCCCATGAGACGCCCATCGGGCGCGATGCAATGCACGCCATCAGCGGCCGAGGACCACAGGTTGCCATCGCTGTCCACCCGGATGCCATCGGCGCAACCCGGGCTGATGGTGTGAAACAGCCGGCCATTTTGCGGATGACCCTGAACCATGTCATAGACCCGGATATGCTGCGGATCGTCTGAAAACATGCGGCCCGTATCGGCGACATACAGCAGCGACTCGTCCGGGCTGAACGCCAAACCATTCGGGCAAGCCATGTCGGTGATCATCGGTCGCACCTCTCCGGAAGGGGCAATGCGATAAACTGCGCAAGGTTGTTCCTGCGGAGCTTTGAAGCCTTCGTAGTCGGTCATGATCCCGTAATGTGGGTCGCTGAACCACACGCCGCCATCGTGCGCCACCACCACATCGTTGGGGCTGTTCAGCCGCTTTGAGTTGTGCGCGTCGGCGAGAACGGTGATTGCGCCATCCCATTCCGTGCGGGTAACGCGGCGGGTTCCGTGTTCGCAACTGATCAGCCGGCCTTGCCGGTCACGGGTATGCCCATTGGCGTAGTTGGACGGCGCGCGGTAGGTGGTGATCCCATCTTCAGTCCAGCGCAGGATGCGGTTGTTGGGGATATCCGAGAACAACAGACAGCCTGCGTCGCCGAACCAGACCGGTCCTTCGACCCAGTCAAACCCGCCCGCCAGCCGCTTGACCGGAGCATTTCCCAACACGAAGCGGCTGAATGCCGGATCGTGAACTTCGAAGAAAGACATGACAGGTTCCTCCTGCTCGGCATAGATGGTATCGTTATCATGCCCAGCATCAAACCGAAAGCGCCCTAATATGTCCATGACCTATACCACCGAACGGCTGACCGATGCCGCTCTTCTCGCCATGCTGACCGCAGCATCGGTCCGGGCCACCGAGATGGGCCAGCCACAGTGCATCGTGATCGTCGATCCTTCGGCGGTCGATTTGGCCGTGCTTCGGATGGTGGGTGCCAAGGTGCTATCGATGCGCTCTGCCCGTGCAAAGGCGCAGACGGCGGCGGCGTCGGGCAAGGCGTCGTCTGCTGTTCCCGAAGCGGTGAGCGCAGCAATTGCCGCCGCGACCGATGGCGCGATGACGAACCTGCCGGGGGGCTTGCCGATCTGGCGGGATGGAGCCCTCTTGGGCGGTATCGGCGTGGGGTCTGGGTCCGGCGCTCAGGATGTCGAAATCGCAGAGGCTGCACTGGCCGCAATTGGTGCGCAGATTTCCGAGTGTCGCTAAGCCTGCTCGACAGATTGGGTGCGGACCGCGCTCTCAAATTGGTCCTGAATTGATCTGTGAGGAGTAACTATCCCTTGGCTGACCGACCAGCAGAATACGTATGAGTGCATAAAAGCAATGGGCGCATGGGTGCAAGGTGGCGATCAAACTTGCAGGCCAAAAAGAACATATGAACCTACAGGTCTATGCTTACCAAAACAAACAACCACGCACCCTCCCGAGCAGACTTCGGCTCGGGGCGGGCACGGCGGTTGCGTTAATTGCAGCCAAAGAGTGGCGTCACGATTCGACAGCCTCGTCGGGTTTGGTGGCGGTATCTTCGGGCAGTTCCGGCTGTGCTGGTTTTCTGCCAAGGGAAAACCGCTGCCATTTGCGCGCTTTGGGGCTGCCGGGTTTGCTTAGAAAATCGGCAAGATCAAAGGGTGTTTTCTGCGGGGAATATCCCATGGTCGGACTCCTTCAAGACACTGGATGCGGAAAAACTGGCCGGGTCAGAGCCAGCCATGACGCCGCACGAACGATGTGTGGCTGTTTATGAGATGGGCAGCCCACACCGCGTAAACCAGTGCCCGCGCTGAACAATCGCAGAACCCAAGGGGATCATGCGCAAGTTTCGCGTGTTCAGCCGCGCTCTCGCGTCGATGAAATGGAGAATCGAAGCCCTGTCGGGTGCTTCAGAAATCAAGATTTTCGACGTTCAAGGCGTTTTGCTGAATGAACTCGCGACGGGGTTCGACCACATCACCCATGAGTTTGGTAAAGATGTCATCCGCCTCGGCCAGATCGTCGATCTTGACTTGCAACAGCGTGCGCGCCTCGGGGTCCAGAGTGGTTTCCCAAAGCTGCTCCGGGTTCATCTCGCCCAAGCCTTTGTAGCGCTGCAGGGTCAGACCCTTTTCGCCTTCAGTCAGAATCGACTTCAAGAGGTCGGTGGGGCCGTAAACCAGTTGTTCCCGATCTTTTCGCACCATCTTTGCTGGGTCACGATAAACGTCGCGGCTGTCGCGCGAACTGGCGGACAGACGGCGCGCTTCTCCCGACCGAAGCACCGCGCCGTCAAGCGTCCGCAATTCCTCGACCCCGCGCAGCACGCGCGACAGGCGAATGCCGTGATCTTGGGTGATGCGGCCGGTCCAGCCCTTTTCGTATTCCGCCGCGATCAGGTTCAACCGGCGCGCCACTGTGTCGGCGACTGCTTGCAGATCGGCATCGGCTTGGCCTGGATCAAACGCCCCGGCAAGGGCCGCTTGTTCCAGAATGCCGCGCGGATAGTTGGTAGGAAAGGACTCGAGCACCCGCCGGAAGTGCCGCGCACCGTCGATCACCCGCCGCAAATCGGCCCCGGCCAGTTCTTCGCCATTGCCCAGTCGCAGAACCGCGCCTTCGATCCCCATATCGATCAGGTAATCTTCCAGACCTTGCTGATCCTTTATGTACACCTCGGATTTTCCGCGAGCGACCTTGTACAAAGGCGGTTGTGCTATGTAGAGATACCCTCCCTCGATCAGTTCCGGCATCTGCCGGAAGAAAAAGGTCAGGATCAGCGTCCGGATATGCGCACCATCCACATCAGCGTCGGTCATGATCACGACCTTGTGGTAGCGCAGTTTCTTGATGTCAAACTCGTCGCGGCCAATTCCAGTGCCGAGCGCGGTGATCAGTGTCCCGATCTCTTGGCTGGCCAGCATACGGTCAAACCGCGCACGTTCCACGTTCAGGATCTTGCCCTTCAGCGGCAGAACGGCCTGATTGGCACGGCTTCGCCCCTGTTTGGCAGAACCACCGGCCGAATCCCCTTCGACCAGGAAGATTTCAGATTTTGCGGGGTCGCGTTCCTGACAGTCGGCCAGCTTGCCGGGCAGGGACGCCACATCCAGCGCCGTTTTGCGCCGAGTAAGTTCCCGCGCCTTGCGGGCAGCGTCACGGGCAAGAGCCGCCTCGATGATCTTGCCGACAATGATCTTTGCGTTCTGCGGATTTTCTTCAAACCATTCCGACAATTTCTCATTGACCAGATTCTCGACCGCCGGACGCACTTCTGACGACACCAGTTTGTCTTTGGTCTGGCTGGAAAACTTTGGGTCGGGCACCTTGACCGACAAGACGCAGGTCAGCCCTTCACGAGCGTCATCGCCAGTGAAATCAATCTTCTCTTTCTTCGCGATTCCGGTCGATTGCGCGTAAGCATTTATGGTGCGCGTCAATGCGCCGCGAAAGCCCGCCAAATGCGTACCGCCGTCGCGTTGCGGGATATTGTTGGTAAAGGGCAGCACCATCTCGTTGTAGCTGTCATTCCACCACATCGCGACTTCAACAGTCATGCCATTGCGTTCGCCAATCATATAAATCGGCTCTGCCATGATCGAAGACTTGGACCGGTCGAGGTATTTCACATACTCCCGCACCCCGCCTTCATAGAACAGTTCAACATGCAGCGGTTCGGCTGGGCGCTCATCCTCAACAATGATCCGCACACCCGAATTCAGAAAGGCCAACTCGCGCAGCCGGTTTTCCAGTGTCTTGAAACTGTAGTCGAGATTCGAGAACGTCCCCTCGGGAATATTGGTCTTGGCGCTCGCCAAATACCGCACTTCGGTGCCGCGCATGCCCGGCGCCGGACCGATGGCCCGCACATGCTCCACACAGTCGCCATGCTCAAACCGGGCGCGATACTCTGTCTCATCTCGCCAGACGGTCAGTTCAAGCCATTCCGACAAGGCATTGACGACCGATACGCCAACGCCATGCAGCCCACCCGATACCTTGTAGGCATTTCCAGAATCGTCCGTGTTGTTGAATTTGCCGCCAGCATGCAACTGGGTCATGATGACCTCGGCCGCCGAGACGCCTTCTTCCTGGTGGATGTCCACTGGAATCCCACGTCCGTTGTCACGCACCGATACGCTGGAATCCGCGTGGATCTTGACTGTTACGGCAGTCGCATGTCCGGCCAGCGCCTCGTCGATCCCGTTGTCAACCACCTCATAAACCATGTGGTGCAGACCCGACCCGTCGTCAGTGTCGCCGATATACATGCCAGGGCGTTTGCGAACCGCCTCTAACCCCTTGAGAACTTTAATGGAATCGGCGCCGTATTCGGCGGGTTTGCGGGCAGCTTCGGCCATACGTCTTGAACCCCAAAGTGTGTCCCCGACTTATAGCGTTTGGGGCCGGGAATGTCACCCCTAACCCACAAGATTTAGCGGTCAGGTGAAGGGAACGATGCACCCCACCGCAATCAGCAAGACCCCCGAAATCACATTCAGCCGACGCAACGCCTCCGGATTTTGCAGCAACCTCCGCGCCCGGTCCAGAAAGTAGGCCAGCCCCAAATTTCCAAGCATTGGCACCACGGCGGAAACAGTAAGAATCGCAATGACATCCCTCACTTTCACCCGGCTAAGATCAAAGAACCTGGGCAGGAACCCCATATAAAACAGAATGGCTTTCGGGTTGCCAATCACGGCCGCAACCCCAACCGAAAACCCGACCCAAATGCCTGGCCGCGTCAACCGACTGTCCATCCCCGGCGCAACCGCCGACTTGCGCAGCAAACGAACGCCGATCACGACAAAGACTGCCGCAGCGATCCAGCGCATCACCCCCAGTAAATCGCCATATATGGACAAGACCCACGCGAGGCCCAGAATAGCGCAAAATGGCCAGATCAGATCGCCCAGGGCAACCCCCACCGCCAAGGGCCAGGCCGCCGGCATCCCGCCCGACAAAGCCCGTGCCGTCAAGGCAACCCAGACAGGTCCCGGTACGACCCACAGTCCGGCCATTGCAAGCGCGTACAGCCCAAGTTGATTCAGCGTGACCGTCATGGCAGTGTCAATGACCCGTCGTCGTTCAGCGGCCAGAACGGGTTCATCGCGATCTCCCAAACGTGGCCATCGGCATCTGCCCAATATCCCGAATATCCGCCCCAGAACACTTTCTCCGGTCGCTTCAGTGCCACAGCTCCGGCTGTCACCGCTGCCGCGAATGCAGCATCCACCTCGGCCTCGGTGGTAAAGTTCTGGCCCAGCGTCATCGCACCACTGCCCAAAGTCGCCCCCGGGCGTCCCTGATCCGCTGCCAATACGTCATGCCCGTACAGGGCCAGCGCCGCACCCTGCATCTGGAAGAACGCCACGCCATCCTGACTCTCAGGGTGCTCCACCCAACCCAGTCGAGCATAGAATGCCCGCGCCGCTGCCAGATCGCGAACGCCAAGCGTGATCAACGTCACCCGCTGTTCCATCATCCCTGAACCTCTGACATGCCACCATCTTCCGTCACCGCCAAGGTCTGCGCCCGCCCGCCCAGGCTGTCGAACAAAACAGGCTCCGTTCCCGTCATCAGGGCTTGCGCCCCCAACGCACAAATCTCGTCATACAGCGCGGCCCGTCGATCCGGGTCCAGATGCGCAGCCACCTCGTCCAGCAGCACAACCGGTGCCCGTCCAAGATCTGCCGCCAGTGCCCGCGCGTTGGCCAGAATCAAGCTGATCAACAGCGCCTTCTGCTCGCCGGTCGAACATTGATCAGCCCGCACGCCTTTGGCCGCAAAAGTGGCTGACAGATCCACACGATGCGGTCCTTGCAAGGTGCGGCCCGCCGCCATGTCACGCCGCCTGCCCTCGGAAAGCGCCGCTGCCAGATCGGTAATCTCCCCCTCGGGATGCAACAGTTCCAGATCAGCACGGGGAAATGCCGTCTCCGCCCCGTCCTGTGCCTGCGCCAAGCGTGCAAGCGCCGAAGCCCGGTTGGCAGAAATCACCTCTCCGGCCTCCCCCATCCGGGCCTCCACCACCCCATACCAGTGCGGGTCGTTGACCCGATCTTTCAACAATCGGTTGCGTTCGCGCATTGCCTTGTCATAGGCAAGAACGACCTCGGCATGATCAGGCAGAAAGCTCAGGGTCAGACGATCCAAAAACCGGCGGCGCCCTTCTGCGGCCTCTATCCAAAGCCGATCCATCGCCGGCACCAACCACAGGATACGCAGAATACGCCCCAGCATCACTTGCGTCGCGGCCTTCCCGTCAATCCGAACCACGCGGGTTTCAGTCCCTTCAGCGAAAGTCCGGACCTCGTGCGGCGCGTCCAGCCCTTCAACCTGGGCCGCTACTTTCCAGCCGATTGCATCCGGTCGCAGTGCCAGTTCCTCCGCTCCGGCCCGCCGGATCCCGCGACCCGGTGACAGCAGCGAAACGGCTTCGAGGATATTGGTCTTTCCAGCCCCGTTTGGCCCATGAATGGCCACAGGCCGGCCGTCAAAATTTAGCCGCGTCAAACGATGGCTGCGGAAATGCGACAGCACCAAGGAAGTGATCGCAAGGCCTGCCACGCACAGTTCTTTCATCTGTTCACAAATATCCCGGGGGCTCGGGGGCTGGCCCCCGATCAGACCGGCGTTACACGCGCATCGGCATGACGACGTAGATCGCGCTGGTGTCATTCCCCTCGCGCATCAGCGTTGGATCACCAGACGAGTTGAACAGGAACACCGCGTTCTCGCGATCGACCTGAGACGCGATCTCAAGAAGATACTTGGCGTTGAACCCAATATCCAACCGCTCGTCACTGTATGCGACGGCCAGTTCTTCCTCGGCCGCACCGGAGTCTGGCGCGTTCACCGACAGGATCAATCGATCCTCGTCCAGTGACAGCTTCACCGCGCGGCTCCGCTCGCTTGACACCGTGGCCACCCGATCCACTGCCTTGGCAAACTCTGAGGCGTCTACCTCCAGCCGTCGTGTGTTTCCGGTCGGGATCACGCGGGTGTAGTCGGGGAAGGTGCCGTCAATGACCTTTGATGTCAGCGTGATGGCGGGGGTCGCAAACCGGATTTTCGTCTCGCTGACCGACACAGAAATTGTCGCTTCGTCATCGTCCAGCAGCTTACGCAACTCGCCCACCGTCTTGCGTGGGACGATCACGCCGGGCATGCCCGTTGCACCATCCGGCAAGGACGCATCTATCCGCGCAAGGCGATGCCCGTCGGTTGCCACGGCACGCAGCACTGGGCCATCTTCGCCAGTCGATACATGCAAATAGACGCCGTTCAGGTAATAGCGCGTCTCTTCGGTCGAGATCGCGAATTTTGCCTTGTCGAACAACCGCCGCAGGGCAGGTGCAGGTGCCGAAAAATTGGACGAATACTCCGAGGTCGCCATAACCGGAAAATCTTCCTTGGGCAGCGTCGCCAAACTGAAGGACGATCGGCCCGCCATGATCGACAACCGCCCCGAGGCAGGGTCTTCCGTCAGGTTGACCAACGCGCCATCCGGCAGCTTGCGCACAATTTCATGCAGCATCACGGCCGAAACCGTTGTCGCACCCGGACGCTCCACCATGGCTGGCGCGCGGTCCACCACTTCTATGTCAAGGTCGGTGGCGCGGAACGATACCTGCGCGCCTTCGGCCTCGATCAGCACGTTGGCCAGAATTGGAATGGTGTTGCGACGCTCCACGACAGATTGCGCCTGAGCCAAGGCCTTGAGCAGCGTGCCGCGTTCGATGCTGAGTTTCATTGTATTCATCCCTAAGCCGACCCCATCGGGGATCGTAAAACTAGCCGTTTTCCACGACTTCACAAGCGTTTTGGCGACATTGATTTGGAATAACGAGGGCGTCAAGCCACCCGTGTCCTTGATCAGCTTTGCAACAGACGTTTCAGAAGCTGAACATCGTCAGCCAACTGACTGTCGCCCGCCATCAACTCTTCGATCTTGCGGATGCCATGCATGATCGTGGTGTGGTCACGCCCGCCAAAGCGACGCCCGATTTCGGGCAGGCTGCGGCTGGTCATCTGTTTTGACAGATACATTGCCACCTGACGCGGCCGCGCGATGGTGCGCAGGCGTTTCGGCCCGATCATGTCGGACAGCCGCACGTTGTAATGCTCGGCTACCTTGCGCTGGATCTCTTCGATGGTCAGCCGCTTTTCCGACGAGCGCAGGATGTCGGACAAACATTCCTGCACCAGATCAAGATTGATCTCGCGTCCCACCAGTGATGCGAAGGCAAACAACCGCATCAACGCGCCTTCCAGAACCCGCACGTTGGTCGTTATCCGGTGGGCGAGGAATTCAAGCACGCCGGGGGCGAGCGACAATCCACGATATTGATTGGAATAGTGCTCCAGCTTGGCCTGCAAGATGCCAAGACGAAGTTCATAATCCGTGGGGTGAAGGTCCACCACAAGCCCGCATTGCAGGCGTGACCGGATCCGTTCTTCCAGATCCTTGATTTCGCCCGGCGCGCGGTCAGCCGAAATCACGATTTGCTTGTTTTGGTCAACCAAAGCATTGAAAGTATGAAAAAATTCTTCCTGTGTGCTGTCTTTTCCTGCGATGAACTGAACATCATCCACCATCAGAACATCGACGGATCGGAACAATTCCTTGAAATCCATGATCTGCCGCTCGCGCAACGCTTGGACAAAACGGTACATGAATTGCTCGGCCGACAGATACAGAACGTGCAGATCGGGACGGCTTTGCTTCAACTCATGCGCAATTGCGTGCATCAGGTGGGTTTTTCCCAAGCCAACACCGCCATACAGAAACAGCGGATTGAATGTCACCGGCCCACCTTCGGCGACCCGGCGGGCGGCAGCATGGGCCAATTCGTTCGGCTTGCCGACCACGAAACTGTCAAATGTAAAGCGCGATTCGAGTTGCGCGCCGGTGACCTCGTCTGTCCCGTTCACGCGGGCCCGCTCAGGTTTGGCCAAAGCCCGCGCTGAAGGTTTGGTCGCAACAGGCCGTGACGTCGGCAGCCCAACCGTAAACTCAACCCGCTCAACCGGCGATCCGGCTACAGCGAGTTGTCCACGGATATGATCCGAAAAATTGCGCGACACCCAGTCCCCGAAAAAGGTTGTCGGAACTTCGAAGCTGGCAACACCGTTTTTCAGGTGGGAAAGACGCAGCGGTTCAATCCAAGTTGTGTAGTTGTTCTTGCCGACCCTCTTGATAAGTTCTTCGCGAACCTGTCCCCATGTGTCGTTCGTCATTCGCTTTGACCTGTTTTTCTTGTGTCCGTCACTTCCGGCGTTCCGGTCGGACTTGTTTCTTACACACCATCACCATGCGCGCCCTTTCTACCCGGAGGCCCCCTGCCACAAATTATGTAGCAAGGACCGGCCCCCAGCTGGACCGGACAAAGACAAACTTCGGGATTGCAGCGACGGATGAAACACCGACACAGCAATACCGACTGAGTGCGGAAAAAACCGCAGACAGCATAACACACTGATCTTTCACAAAAATCTGATGGCACAGCTGGCAGCATGGCCGATCAGGTATCGCGCAAGACCGCGTCATGTCCCCCAGGACGAAGTGAATCGCATGATCAAGCTAGCAAGTTGGCGAGAGCCTTCGCAACCGAACTATTGAGTTGACACAAGTTTGGATCATGCGAATCCAGAGCCATTGGCAAATCCGCAACGCGCAGGCTTAAAACTGCCTGAAAATCTCTGGACAGCATGAAAAAAGGGCGCCCTTCGCAGGGGACGCCCTTGACACAAAATTGACAGAAACGACTCAGGCAGACGGCGCTGACAGGGCCTTAACCCGCGACGAAAGACGCGAGATCTTGCGCGATACGGTGTTGCGGTGCATCACGCCTTTGGTAACGCCGCGCGCCAGTTCGGGTTGGGCATTCTTCAGAGCCTCGACCGCAGCTTCCGAATTACCGGAGGCAATGGCTTCTTCAACCTTGCGGACAAAGGTGCGGATGCGCGAACGGCGGGCTTTGTTGACGGCATAACGTGCTTCAGACTGCCGGGCACGCTTTTTGGACTGTTCAGAATTTGCCATGGTTTGGTCTTTCTCGGGTTTGCTTCATTTTGACTGCGCGCAAAACCCAAGGCCCCACCTGATAGGAGGGGATGATTCTTGCCTAAGCGGGCCCACGCGCATGTGACGCGGCGTATATGGCCAACTGCCACAAAAGGGAACAGAAAAAATCGCCTACTTATCGCGGAACTGAGGCTGACGCTTTTCAAGAAATGCGGCCATGCCTTCCTTCTGGTCTTCCGTGGCGAACATGGAATGGAAGACCCTGCGTTCGAACACGATGCCTTCGGCAAGGGTGGTTTCCTGCGCGCGATTGACACATTCCTTGACAGCCATCGACGACAGTAGCGATTTTTCAACAATCTTCTGCGCGATTTTCATCACCTCGGCCATCAGATCCTTGGCGGGGAACACCCGGCTGACCAGTCCACAGCGCTCGGCCTCGGCCGAGTCCATGAACCGTCCGGTCAGGTGCATGTCCATGGATTTCGATTTTCCCACAAAGCGCGTCAGGCGTTGCGTGCCACCCATTCCGGCAACGATACCAAGATTGATTTCCGGCTGGCCAAACTTCGCTGTGTCGGAAGCAATGATGAAATCGGACAGCATCGCCAGCTCACAACCACCACCCAGACAATAGCCTGAGACAGCGGCGACAATCGGTTTACGCACGCGGCCAATAATCTCGGACTCGACCCCGAACAGATTGTCGAAATAGGCATCCGTAAAGGATTTGTTTGCCATCTCCTTGACGTCAGCACCGGCAGCAAAAGCCTTTTCCGATCCGGTCAGCACGATCACCCGAACGCTATCGTCCTGATCAGCGGCAGAAACTGCACTAGCAAGTTCGGTCATCATTTTTGAATTCAGCGCGTTCAGCGCATCGGGGCGGTTCAACCGGATCAGGGAAACATAGTCCTCGACCTCGACGATCAGGGTATCATAGGCCATGCGCGGGCTCCACGGTTGGGCATTGGCGTGACTCCTAGCAGTATCTTTTCCGATGGCAAGTCAACGCTGGCATATCGGGCAATAGAAGGATGATCGTCCTGATTGTATGATCCGGCTGATCGTTCCACGACAACCGGGAGTCGGGCAGGGGTGTCCCTCACGATCATAAACCTGAAAACTGTGCTGAAAATAGCCAAGCTCTCCATCTGCTTGGCGATAGTCGCGCAGACTGCTTCCCCCCGCTTCGATCGCTTCGGCCAAGACCTGCCGGATGATCGGAACCAACGCGGCGACCTGTTCGACGGACAGATCCCCTGCCTTTGCCTGTGGGGCAACGCGCGCCCGGAACAGCGTCTCGCTGACATATATATTGCCAAGACCCGCGATGATGTGCTGATCCAGCAAGGCCGATTTGATTGGCGTGTTCCGACCCTTGAGCCGCGCCACGAGGTAGCTTTCATCAAAGCCATTGCCCAAAGGTTCCGGCCCCAGAGCCGACAACAGAGCATGGCTATCGGCGTGGGACGTGGCCATCAGGTCCATGGCACCAAACCGGCGCGCGTCATTGAAAGTGAC
>JBKBOF010000079.1:0-13266 GCA_046294955.1 Paracoccaceae bacterium | reverse complement strand
TGAACCCTGTCGCCTGCGCCGCAGCCAAAGACAGCGCGCGATGATCGGCGTGGTAATCGTTCGGGGCGTGGGTCAGAACAAGGTCGGGCATCGTTTGGGCAATCAGGTCGGTCAAGGCATGTTCAAGCGCCGCATCGGCCCGCAAGTTGCCATCGGGAAACCCAAGACCAAGCGGCGCGCCAAAGCCAAGCGGGGCAAGGGCGGTGCCTGTCTCGGTGGCACGCAACCGGCGCAGATCATCGGGCGGCAGCGTGCCGCCCTTTGCGCCGTCAGTGGCCATGCACAGTGTCAGGGCCGCCCCCATGGATGCCCAAGCGGCCAGCGTTCCGTAAGTGAAGATTTCCAGATCATCCGGATGCGCGCCGATGGCAAGAATGTGCATGCTCAACCCTCCATCGCCAGAAACTCCAGCACCATGGCCGCGGTCCAGGTGAAACGATCGCCCCCCAAAGGCTCGCCGGTCTGCGGGTCGTAGTACTCCGCGAAACCGCTTTCCCGGATCAGATCAAGACTGGATGCCGTGATACGCGCAGCGGCATCGCCTTGCCCAACGCGGGCAAGACCATCGGCGATCATGTAGTTCACCACCAGCCAGACCGGACCGCGCCAATAGCGCTTGGCATCAAAGCGGGGGTCGGCGGGTGTGTGGCTGGCCACCCGATAGCGGGTGCCGTGTCCTTCGATGGTTTGGGCGATGGTCTGTGCGCGTGCCGCCGGAATGGCGCAGAAGGCCGCCAGCAATCCCCCGATCGACGCGCTGTCAACCTGTGTCCCGGCCACCCGGTCGTAGCACAGGTATTGGCCATGCGTGTCCGACCACAAACGTTCCATGGCAGCCTGACCCTTGTCTGCAAAGGCCCGGCTTTCCGCCGCCAGAACCGGCTCGCCCAAATCATCGGCCAGATCGGCCAGATCGGCACAGGCGCGGATCAGGATGGCGTTGAAGCCGGGGTCCACCACCTGAAACGGCGATGCATCGTGCAGCTTTGATGTATCCCAATCCAGCGCGCGGAAATGTTCGACCAGCCACAGGTAGCGGTCATATTGTTCCTTGGTCGGGCGGTGCTCAGGGTTGGCGTGCTGGGTGTCGCGGCGGGTGTAGGGGGCAATGCCGTCTGTGGGCACATTTTGGAACGGCACGTCCCAGTCGATGGAATTGTCGCGCCCGGCTTCCCAAGGGTGGATGATGGCCACCAAGCCTTCGCCCGCAGGGTCGCGTGTGGCGTAGAACCAGCGGTGCCATGCGGCAACCTTCGGCAACAGCGTGCGGGCACGCCGTGTTGCCGCGTCGCGATCTGTGGCAAGATCGAACAGCCGTCGCAGGGCAAAGCCCGCCACCGCTGGCTGGGTGATGCCCGATGTCGGCACCGGCCGCCCGGTCCGCCAGACATCGGGGCCGGGGAAATAGCCATCGTCCAACTGGTGAAACACGATATGCGGCACCATCCCGCAGGGCCATTGATGGGCGAACAGGGTCTCGATCTCGGTCCAGGCGCGGTGTTCGTCGAAATGACGCTGGCCAAGAGCGGTCAGGCAACTGTCCCAATTCCACTGGAACGGATACAGACCCTTGGTCGGGACGGTGTAGGTGCCGCGATCGTTCTCGCGCAAGATTTCGATGGCGGTATCGGTCAGGGTGGTCATCGTTGGTCCTTCAGGTCAGGGCCGTTTGGGTTTCGGGGTCGAACCAGCGGATGCGATCCGGCATCGGCGCTAGGTGGATGATGTCGCCGGGTCTGGGCGTCAACGTGCTGTCCAGCACAGCACGGAACGGCTGGCCAGCGACCGACGCTGTGACAAGGGTATGCGGTCCCAACGGTTCAACCACGCGCACTTCGGCAGGCAGTCCGGTATCGGCCGGGTGCAGGTCTTCGGGGCGGATGGCAAATTCGGCGGCGGCGGTTTTCGGCCCGTCATAGGTCTGGCCCGCCACCTGCCATTTGCCCGGCCCGGCGGACGCGGCCGTCAGAAAGTTCATCGGCGGGTTGCCGATGAAACTGCCGACAAAGCGCGCGGCGGGGTTGCGATACACCTCGACCGGGTTGGCCGCCTGCACGATGCGACCACCATTCATCACCGAAATACGGTCGGCCAGTGACATCGCTTCGACCTGATCATGCGTGACATAGATCGTGGTTGTCTTGCTTGCCGCCAGAACGCCCTTCAGCTCGGCCCGCATCTCAAGCCGCAACAAGGCATCGAGGTTTGACAAAGGTTCGTCCATCAGGATGACGTCAGGTTCCATCGCCAGCGCGCGGGCGACCGCCACACGCTGACGTTGCCCGCCCGACAATTCGCCGGAGTAGCGTTTCAGCAACTGCTCGATGTGCATCAGCTCGGCGGTGCGTGTCACCCGGCGCGTGACCTCGGCCTGATCCATCTTTTTCATCCGCAAGCCAAAGGCGATATTTTCAAACACCGTCAGATGCGGGAACACGGCATAGTTCTGGAACACCATCGCAATGCCGCGTTCGCGTGGGGGCAGATGGTCCACCCTGCGCCCACCGATCCAGACTTCGCCGGTCGTTGGGGTTTCAAGCCCGGCGATGATGCGCAAAAGCGTGGTCTTGCCGCACCCCGACGCCCCGAGCAGCACCATGAATTCCTGGTCTGCAACCGTCAGATCGACGGAGTGCAGGGCGGTGAACGCGCCAAAGCTCTTGGCGACCTGCTTTATTTCGATAACGGCCATGTGCCCCCCTAACGGTTTGCGATGCCCCACATCGCAAACAGGTATTTGCGAACGGCGAAGATGAAGATGAGAGCCGGAAGCACCAACGCCGCCCCGCCTGCGAATTTCAGCGGCAAGGGCGACACGTCCAGCGACTGCAACAGAAAGGCCGTCAGCGTGCGGTTTTCGATGGTCAGCACGGCGGCGGCAAACACCTCGTTCCACGATATGACGAAGGCAAAAACGGCACTTGCGGCAATGCCGGGTGCGGCCAGTGGCAGGATCACCTTGATGAACGCCTGCACCCGATTGCAGCCCAGCGTCCATGCCGCCTCTTCCAGTTCCAGCGGAATGCCGGAGAACAGCGAAAAGGTGATCAGCACGGCAAAGGGCAGCGCCAGTGTGGTGTGCACAAGCGCAAGGCCAAGGATGGTGTCATCAAGGCCCGTGCGGATGAACATGACCGCAAGGGGCAGCGCCAGAAGCGGCAGCGGGAAGGCCCGCGTCATCACCACCAGAAAGCGGAACATTTCCTTGCCTGGAAAGTCAAAGCGCGACAGCGCATAACCCGCAGGTGCGCCGATGCCGATGGACAGAACCATCGTCACCGCCGCCACCTGAACCGAATTCCACAAGGCCCGCGTGACCCCGGAAAAGCCGAAGAAGAATGACAGCGACGCCATGTCGAACGACGGCAGGAACGACTTGGGAAATCCCGTCACCTCGGCCGGGGCCGACAGGGCGTTGACGAACAACAGCCAGATCGGCCCCAGAACCCAGATGACCAGCAGGGCTATGCCCGCAAGGAACACGCGATTGCCCGCGCGACGAATGGTTGGATCGGTCATATCCGCGCCCCCTTTGGCACATGCAACAGGCGCAGGATCACGATGGTAAAGGCGACCGACACGCCAAGGATCACCATGGCATAAGAGGCCGCTACGCCACGGTCCTGCATGGTGAATTGCCAGTGATAGGTTTCCGACATCAGGACGGGCAATTGTGTGCCGCCCAAGGCCACGACCACGGCAAACACCTCGAACGCCAGAATGACCCGCAGGATCAGCGCGGTTTGCAGACTGGGCCGCAGCATCGGCAAGGTCACGCGGCGGAATTTCTGCCAGCGTGAAGCGCCAAAGACATCGGCGGCCTCGCCGTATTCTTTCGGGATCAGCCCCATGCCGGCAACAAGGATCACCATCATGATCGCTGTCGCCCGCCAGACCTCGGCCAGAACGATGGCCATGAAAATCACCCAGACGTTCTGATAGCCCAAAAGCAGGATCGGCTTTTCAACCACGCCAAGGCTGACCAGAAGGCTGTTCAGGAACCCCGATTGTTCAAAAATTGCCAGCCAGATCAGACCGGCAGCCAGGTCCGAGATACCAAGCGGAATGGCAAAGACATACAGGATGGCCGACCGGCCACGCTGAAGCTTGGTGACGATTGATGCCATGCTCAGCGCCATGGCAAGCTGGATCGGCACCACTACGGCAGCCAGCAGCATGGTATTCCAGAAGGCCGTGCCGAACTTCCAATGCCCCGCCATGCGACGGAAATTCTCAAGACTGTAGGCGCCATCGCGGGTCACGCTGTCGATCGCCACAAGCGAAAACGGATACAGGAAGAACAGGCATAGAAAGGCCGTTGCCGGCAAGAGCAACAGATAGGGCAGCATGCGGGGCATGGCCGGACCTCATCGGTTTGGGGAATGGTGGGGGGCGTGATACCGCGCCCCCCGCGTTCCGATCGGTCGCGTCTTAGTTGACGGGGCAGGGACCGTCTGACGCGGCATCCGGTGCCCAGCAGGGTGCGCCCGCTTCGTTGATCACCGTGCGCAAGGCTTCGGCCTGACTGTCCAGCACCTGCCGGATGTCCTGACCACCAAGGATGATGCGTTCAAAGGTGTCGATATAGACCTGATTGAACTGGCCGCCCTTGTCGCCAAGGCCCATCGGCAGCAGCGCAGGCAATGCATCTGCGGCCCCCGTCATTGCGGCAATCGCCGGACCCGATGCCTTGACCGAGGCAGGCATGTCATCTGGCAGATCGGTTGCGATGACCGGAAAGAAGTTGGTGGCCCGCAGCGTGGCAATCTGGGTTTCAGGTTTCAGCATATAGGCGACCAGATCCATCGACTGTGCCATGTCGGGTGCGGTGCGCGGCACAGCGATGCCCGCCACGACCGGCATGAAGGCGCGGCCCATCGGTCCGGCGGGGGCCGGGAAGGCCACGAAATCATCAGGCCGCTGATTGAAGGCGTCGGCAATGCGCGCAACATGGTCAAAGGCGATCCAGACCTCGTCCGTCACCAATTGTTCTTGCATGAAGGAATAGTTGGTAGAGGCCGGGTTGGTGTATTGCCACAGCTCTTTGAACTTGCCCCAGGCCACTTCGGCTTCGGCCGAGCGGAAATTGGTCACGGTTGATTTGGTATAGGCCGGCAGCAGGAAGCCCTGAAAGAAACGGTGCTTCAGGCCCTTTGGTCCGGCCGGAAAGCCGAACTTCGGCCCGCCCGTGGCCTCGGCTGTGGCGCGGGCCCATTCAATAAGCTGGTCATAGGTCAAAGCGTTGATGTCAGCCCCGGCTGGCAGGTATTCCAGCGCCTTGCGGTTGGCGACCATCAGATAGGTTGCCTGCATCCACGGGATATATTTCTGTTCCGCCGTGCCCAGTTTGCCCAGATCGACCATGGCATCCCCGACCGCTGTGGCGTCAATGCCCGACAGATCGACCAGATCGGCGCTTAACCCCGACAGATCACCATGCAACCCGCCCACAACGGCGACCGTGCCGGATCCGGCCTGCAATTCCGCCTGCAAGCGGGTCAACCACGGGCCTTCATCCGACGGCTGGTAATCCACGCCGCCAGGAAAGCCCGCCAGAACCTGTTCGCGCATCTTCTGGCTTTCCTCGACCGGTTTGGCCTGGGTGGACCAGAACAGCGGTTCGGCCAGCACAGGTCCGGTGGCAAGAGCAAGGACGGCAACGGCCGCTCCTGCGCGCAGTTTTGTCAGCATCTTCATGGTATCCTCCCGTTTTTTGGTGTTCGTTGTTTTCCCTGACATCAGGCAGGGGCAGGCCCGTGACTGGCGCGCAGCACCAGTTCTGGTGGAACAAGGCGCGACATCGGTGGCGCTGCCGGATCGGCCAGCCGCGCCACCAGCATCCGGGCCGAGTCGCGTGCGGCGTTGTGGGTGTCGCTGTCAAAGGTCGTCAGCCCCGGACGCGCCAGTGCCGCCGATGCGATGTTGTCAAAGCCCACCACGCTCAGATCCTGCGGAACGGACAGCGACAACTGTTCGGCCATCTGAAGCACCGCCAAGGCCAGACCGTCGAACATGGCAAGCACAGCCGTTGGCCGCGGATCAGACACCAGAAGATCATGGATCACCTGCTTGCGCCGCGCGGTGTCATAGCGCGGAGAGGTGCAGATGGTCAGCGTGACCGCAGGATCGCCCTTGCGCGAGATCGCCTGCAACAGCCCTTCGGTACGGTGCAGGCGAAAGGTCATCGGCTCTTCGATGGTCAACAGCGCAAACCGGCGATGGCCAAGCGCATACAGCAGCTCGAATGCCTGCCCAAAGGCGGTGTGGCCGTCTGTATCGACCCAGTCATAGGGCGGGGCATCGTTCACCACGCGCCCATGGGTCACAAAGGGAAACCCTTCGCGCACAAGAAAATCGACCCGAGGATCGATTTCCGAGGTCCGCCCAAGGATCAGGCCATCGGCTCGGCCGGTTGCGACAATGTTCTGGATCACCGAAAGTTCGGATTGCCCCTGCGGAATGGCGGCAAGGAACAGGTCAATGCCCGATTCCGCCAACCCATGCCCAAGGCCCGAGATATACTCACCCAGATAGCTGTCCTCGCGGCCATAGCCGGGGTCGGTCAGCACCAACCCGGCAAAACCGCTGTTGCGCTTGCCAACAAGGTTCTGCGCGGCGCGGTTCGGGAAATAGCCCAGTTCTTTCGCCAGATCCTGCACCCGTTTTCGGGTTGCCTCGGGGATGCGGTCATGCCCGGCCAAAGCGCGCGATACGGTCGAAGCCGAAAGCTCCAGACTGCGCGCAATGTCCTTTATCGTTGCCATTCCCAACGCCCCCCATCTGCCGAGTTGAGATGAGGGTAGCACTACAATCGATTCTGCGCAAACGTTTGCGCATTGGATTGCAGGCCCGGTTAGGTCAGCGGAACACGAAGCGTATGGTCAAGATGGTCGATCAGACTGTCCAGCGCAGGTAGCAGGTGCTCTGTCACCGCCGCCGCAGCAAGATCGGCCGGTAATTTCAAGATATGGCTACAGATTGCTTCGGTGGTGTTTGCCTGCCGTCCCAGATCGGAAAACCCAAAGCTGCCAGCAGTGCCTGCGATCATGTGCGCTATCTTGCAAATCTCTTGCGTTGTGCGATGCGGGTCGCCGCCGGTTTGCAAATTGCTGCGCTCGATATCCAGCTCGACCAACCGGCTTGCCGTCACATCCATAAATTGCGACAGCAGAGCTGCTTTCCACGGCGTGGGGGGTTCGACGAAGCGTTCCAAGGCTTACCCCGCAAGCCTTTGATACGGCGCATTGACCTTCGACCGCACAGCAGCCCGAGCCCGGGACAGCATGGTTTTGACCGCTGCGGGAGAGAACAGGCCAGAATGCACAGGCCCCCCGACACGGACGGCTGGCATCAGCAGGCCCAGACTGTCGTAGCTTGCGGCGTAGGTCATCAGCTCGCTGGCAACGTCCTGTTCGATTTCCATCGAATCGATGGGTTGCGCCCGGTTGAGGACGCAGATGAACTCACCGCTTCCGCCATGCGCCAACAGAAAGCTGTGCCGTTTCAGTGCGGCGCCGATCGCCGAACCGACATCAGCCATGTAATCCAGATAGTCCATGCGCTCGAGCCGATAAAACAGCCCCGACGCCCCAACCACCTGAAACGCCATCGCCATATGGGAATGCAGTTTCAAACGGCTCAGCGTCAGAAGATGGTTCTGCAACGCCAGATAGTCGATCAACAAGTCACTTTTCGGCAGGGGCACGGCATCGTCAAAGTCGAACCCAACCCCGGGAAGATCGCCCATGGCTTCCACCGCGAAGCGCAGCGATTGTGAAAGCGTGCGCTCGCGGACAAACCGATCAAGCATGCTGAGGCGTGCTTGAAGTTCAAGCCGGTCTATGGGTTTGGTCAGGTAATCGGTCGCCCCGACGGCAAAGGCCCGGTCAACATATGACCGACCGTTCAACGTGGTCACCATCATGATCGGGGTTTCGCGGTGCTGTGGCAGGGCCCGGATGCGCTGGCATGCCTCGATTCCATCCATGCCCGGCATCTGGATGTCCAGAAGGATGGCGTCGAAATGCGCCTGCGGATCGGTCAGTCGGTCCAGACCGTCTATCGCCGACGTTGCACAAACCGGGGCTTGATAGCCCAATTGCCCCATCATCTGTGTCAGGATCAAATGAAAGGCCGGGTCATCATCGATTGCAAGGTATCGCAGATTGGCTGGCATCATCACCACCTTTGGTTGTCATCTGCAACCTAGGACTGAGATTAAGGCGTTAATGAGGCGTTAACCAAGCCCTTGTCAGGATTTGTTGCGTCTGTGACGGTCCAACAGGTGCAGAACGGCGGCGCGCAACTGGTCGCCCTGAACCGGTTTTGGCACAACGGCATCTGCGTGGCCTGCCCCAGCGGTGCCGATGCTGGTGTGATCGGCATCGGCCGTAAACTGGATGATCGGTGTTCCACTGTTGATCGTCTGGGACGCCCGAAGGTGCCGAATTACCCGGTCCCCGGAAATCAGCGGCATATGGCGGTCGAAGATCATCAAATCAAATCGTTGCGACAGGGCGGCTTCAAGGGCGGCTTTTCCGTCAGGGGCGATCACCAGATTGATAAAGGCCAGATCCGACAGGATATAGCGCACGATCTGCTGGTTGATCTCATCATCTTCGGCCAACAGAACGACAGCCGGTTGGTGGTCCCCGAATTGGGTCATGCCCGCAGATTCCTTGATACAAACAGATACGCATCGAACGTGTAACGGCTACGACGCTAAGTAATTTTCAAATCTATATCAACAAATTATGGCAGACCGATGGGCATAAAGTGTCACATGACGTCTGCCAGCACAGCGACGCAACCGCAAACTTGACAGCACTATCAATCCTCTGCCCTTACCGTGGCGGCAACAGCGTCGAAATCGCGTGCAGCAGTTCTGCCTGCCGGAACGGCTTGGCCACATGCGAGTCGAACCCGGCCATGATGTATTCCGACACCTGATGCGACATTGCATTGGCGGTCACCGCGATGGCCGGCACCTGTGCACCTGCGGGTGTTGCATTGCGAATGGCCTGCAAGGCGCCAATTCCGTCCAGTACGGGCATCGCGATGTCCAGGATCAGCATGTCGGCGGGCGTTTGCGCCTCGGCCAGACGGGTCCAATCCGAAACGGCCTCGGCACCGTTGGTGGCAAGAATAAGTGTCGCACCGGTGTCTTTCAACATTTCGCTGATCACCATCCGGTTCGTGGCCGAATCGTCTGCGATCAGAAGCGATACGCCGCAAAGCGAATATCGCTGGGGGACATCGGGCGTGATCGCTTCTGTGACCACGGTTTGAACGGTTTCCGGCAGCGGTAGGGTGATCTTGACGCTGGTGCCTTGGCCAAGGTTGCTTGTAACCGTGATGTCGCCGCCCATCAGTCGCACCAGACTGTGGACGATGGCCATGCCAAGACCGGTTCCCCCGAACCGACGGGTTGTGCCCCCTTCGGCCTGTTCAAAGTTGTTGAACACCCTGCTCAATTGCTCAGGCGACATGCCGATACCGGTATCGCGGACTTCGATCACAAGAGGCTTGCCTTCCCGCGCCGACAAAGTCAGCGAAATCGATCCGGCTTCGGTGAACTTGATGGCGTTGCTCAGCAGGTTGTTCAGGATCTGCTGGATCCGGAAGGAATCGCCAATCCGCGGACGCTCTGCGCCGGCGTTGGTCAAGACTTCGAAATCCAGCCCCTTTTCTTCCGCCCGCAAAGCGTGCAGGGGTTCGATCTGGCGGGCGACTTCGGCGGGCGTAAAAGGGATTTCTTCAATCACCATTTTCCCGGCTTCGATTTTTGACATGTCCAGGATCTCGTTCAATACGTTCAACAGCAACTCGCCAGACCGCCGAATGGTTCCGATCATTTCTCTTTTGCGCGGCTCGTCGATCAGCCCTTCCAGCATTTCCGCCATGCCCAGAACGCCGTTCAGCGGCGTGCGGATTTCGTGGCTCATGGTGGCAAGGAAGGTGGATTTCGACTGGCTGGCGGCCTGCGCCTCGACCAAAGCCTGTTCAAGCCGGGATGCCTTGTTCAGATCTTCGGTGATATCCACGAAGGAAGTGATGATCAGCTGATCCGCATTGGTTCCGTCCAATCCTGCGTGCGGCACCGCGTTGACCGAAAGGATCCGTCGCGTGCCATCCGGCCATTCAACCGCCATGCGGGCGTCGCGGACACTTTCGCCACTGGCATGGGCGCGCAGGAACGGCAGCGCCTCGGTCGGCATCGGACTGCCGTCGGTTTCCGTGATGTGCCATGCCGGATCGTCATACTTGCGCCCTTGGATGGTGTCTTTGGTCAGGCCAAGGATGTGTTCTGCCTCTGCGTTGGCGTAGGTGATCACCCCTTGCGCATCCATGACAACGATGGCGGAAATCGAGGTGTCCATCACCTCGTTCAGGAATCTCTGGTTGCTGATGACCAGATCCTCCAGACGTTTACGCTCGGTCACGTCCAGATGGATGCCGACGACCGTCTTGTGACGACCATCGGGCAAACGGTCCGTGACGGCGGAGCGCGACAGGATCCACGCCCATGTGCCGTCCTTGCGGCGCATGCGCAGCTGGTGTTCGCGGACCGGTTCACGCCCGTCGGGCAGCGGCGAGAAATCATCGTCCTCGGTCGTATCCAGCCGGGCCAGATCGTCAGGATGCACCAGGCTGCGGAACATTTCGTCCGACGGCTCTCCCAGTTCTTCCGGGGAATAGCCCAACATCTGGGCATAGCGACCCCCGATCCGAAGCGCGCCGCTGTCCACGTTCCAGTCCCATGTTCCAACATCCGCGCTTTCGATGATCTGGGCCAATGACCCGCGCGCTTCGGCAAGGGACTGGTTGGCGGCATCCAGCGCCTCAAGCTGCTTGCGCCGCTCGGTCGTGTCGATGCGCACCGCAATGCGTCCGCCGTCTGGCGTGCGCAGATCAAGCCTGCGGATCCAGCGGCCGTCTGACCGGTACACCTCATCCAAGCAGGGGTTCCGGTAGCGCTCCCATTGTTCGGCAAGCCAGTCTTCTTCGCGGCCGATTGCACTGGGGAACGCCTTCAACCTGATTCCGATTTGCAGGATATCGGCCTGCGACACACCCAGAACAAGCGCATCCGCAACCTCGGGATACATCCGCTTGTAGGCCGAGTTCGCAAAGATCAGCCGATCATCCTGATCCCAGATCAACACACCATCCGGCAGGGTTTCGATCGCGTTGTTCAGCTGTGCCCGCATCCGGTCGGCTTCATCGGCCAGCTGTGCCGCGCGTGCCTCACCCTCTTTCTGGGCGGTGATGTCGGTTTCGACCGACACATATCCATTGATCCGACCTTCGGCATCCATCAGGGGCAGAATATTGAAATCGATCCAGTAAGCGGTTCCGTGACGATTGAAATTCACCGTCTCGCCGTGATACGGCGCGTTGCGTGCAATGGCCGAGGCGACCATTTCTGCATTCGTGGCCTCGCCCCGATTGCCCCTCACAACGGTTGACAGATCCTGTCCCATCACCTCGGACAGGGTCCAACCTGTCCGGTTTTCCCAGGCACGGTTGACCCATGTGATGCGTTGTTCGCGATCGATGATCACCACCAGGTTCGACATGGTTTCGACCACCCGGCCCAGACGGCGCAACTCGTCGGCCTGTTCCATGTCTTCGGTCACGTCGCGCACGACAAAAATGGCGGTCGGGTCTTCGCCCGGCCCGGTCGGGGCCTTGCGCGCCCCGGCGCGTTCATACCAGCGCATGCCCAAAGGCGACGCCAGGCGATAGCGTTCCGGCGGGCTGCGACTCGTTTTCAGGGTCTGTTCAAGGGCGGCCCGTGTTCGCGCCGCAAGGTCGGCAGGCAAGACATCTTCCAACGTTTTGCCGGGAAGGTTCTGGCGTGCGTTGCCCATCAGATCCGCGGGACCGGCCAGAAAATCGGTATAGCGTCCGTCTGCCGTGATTTCGAACACAAGGTCGGGCAAGACATCCAGAATGGCGGTCAACCGATCATAGGCGGCAATTGCGCTGTGTTCCTGTTCGGCTGGCTTGTTGCGTTCGGCGCTGATCCCGGAATAGCCAAGGAATGACCCATCCGCATCGTGTCTTGGAATGCCACTGCTGCGCAACCAGTGCTTTTGGCCATCCGGCAGGGTGATGGCGTGGAACAGGTTCCGGAACGGCAGGCGCAGCGCCATTTTGCTGCTCAGGGCTGACCAGTCGTCCGGTTTGATATCGGCGCGGTAGCTGTCGGTCCTGTCCCCGCGTGCCTTTTGGAACATTTCGGTCCCGGCCAAATCTGCCGACAGATAGGCCACCCGGCCTTGCCCGTCGGTTTCCCAAAGCCATGTGCCCCAAAGCGAGGCCAGATCCCTGAGCCGCGATGCCGCACAGCGCAGTTGATGCCGTTCAGCCAAAAGCCGCAGGATCGGGCGGGCATTTTCCAAGGCTGCCACATCGTCTTGTGCAAGCGGCCCGTTGCCAAGGCCCAGCACAAGTTCAGCCGCCCCGCCTTCGATCTGACCAAGGGCGATCCTGTGGACCGGCCCTTGCGATGCGGCGCCCGGCATTGACGATGCTGGCCAGGTCACGCGCAAGGTGGTGTCGTCAAAGGCGGATGTCACCGTGAGGTCGGCACAGGATGCCTTGCACCGATGGCCCAACCAACCAAGGACGGAGGTGATCATGTCCTGTTCAGGGGCGGTTTCAATCTGGTGCAGAAGTTCCGCAATCAACGACATCGACTCCGTCATTTTTCCGACATTCGCGTGGCCCTTTGACTTTTGCAATCTTTACAACCTATTCGGGAACGTGCGCTACAGCTACCGCGCATGCGGGAGCATATTTGTGCCGACTTTGGTTAATAGAGTGTCCGCAGAGTCAGAATTTTTATGACCGTGGCCATTCGGCATCGACTGACGGTTGGGATACATCGCGAAGTGACCCAACGTAAGCATCCCCGCTGCTGTTGCGGTGTTTACGCGTCGGCCACCAGATGACCGCCGCCGATGTCGCGCAGAATGGCGCGGGTCGGGCCGGACCCGATGGCGTGGACCGGACTTGGAATGTCACCGAAGGGGCGGCTGGTCGGTTGGCGCTGATGGGCAGGGTCCGGCACGGGAACGGCCTCGATCAGGCGTTGGGTATAGGGATGTTGGGGGTTGCTGAACACCTGCGCGCGGCTGCCCATTTCGACGATCTGGCCCAGATACATCACCGCCACCCGGTCCGAGATATTGTCCACCACGGCCATGTCATGGCTGATGAACAGATAGGACAGCCCCATGTCCTGCTGCAATTCGCGCA
>JBKBOF010000078.1:0-13585 GCA_046294955.1 Paracoccaceae bacterium | reverse complement strand
TTCGGCCATCGCGCTGTGCCGGGACAATCGGATGCCACTGGTGGTCTTTGCCCTGAGTGAACCGGGGGGCTTCCGCGGTATCATGGCCGGTCAGGGCACCTATACCATTGTGCATGACTGACCTTTGCCACTTTGCGTGGCTTGGCGCGTGCAGGACTATACCCATCGCTTTGCATCGCATATAGAAGCGGAAAACGTGCGTAAGATGGCTCATCTTGCGGGCGGAGACGAAGGAATGACGACATGGCAGACGATTTCGAACTGGATACCGACGACCTGTCCCGCCGCATGGATGGTGCCATCACGGCGCTGCGGACAGAATTTGCCTCGCTGCGCACCGGGCGGGCGTCCGGCTCGATGCTGGAGCCGATCCAGGTGGATGCTTACGGCCAAATGACGCCGATCAACCAGCTTGGAACCGTCAACGTGCCAGAGCCGCGGATGGTCACGATCAACGTCTGGGACAAGGGCATGGTCAACAAGGTGGAAAAAGCGATTCGCGAATCCGGCCTGGGGATCAATCCGCAGACCAACGGCACCATCATCATGCTGCCGATCCCCGAGTTGAACGAACAGCGCCGCAAGGAATTGACACGGGTTGCCGCCCAATACGCCGAACACGCCCGTGTCGCCGTGCGCAACCTGCGCCGGGATGGCATGGACAAGCTTAAAAAAGCCAAGACCGACGGATTGTCCGAAGATGATGTCAAGTTCTGGGAAACCGAGGTTCAAGAGATGACCGACAAGTATATCAAGCTTGTGGACCTTACCCTTGAGACGAAACAGGCCGAGATCATGCAGGTTTGAGGTCGTTACAACCGGATGTTGTGGAAATCGTCGTGATGTATTTCTTGTTCGGGCCACATGATCCGGACCCGTGTCACAAAAAGGGGTAGGGGCTTGGCTTCCACCGAAACGGCAGATTCAAAACATCTCCGCCCCGCGGAACATGTCGCCATCATTATGGACGGGAATGGTCGTTGGGCCACGAATCGCGGATGGCCGCGTCTGGTCGGGCATCGCAAGGGTGCCGAACGGGTCAAGGAAATCGTCCGTTGTGCACCTGATCTGGGGATCCGCTGGCTGACAATCTACGCCTTTTCGACCGAAAACTGGAAACGCTCGACCGAAGAGGTGGTCGGGCTGATGTCGATCTTTGCCCGCTACATCGAACGCGAGGCAGATCGTCTTGCCGCCGAGGGTGTGCGGATGCGGTTTATCGGCGATCGCAATCGGCTGGATGCCCGCCTTCGTCGGCTTATGGACGGGATCGAAACCCGCACGGCAGGATTTTCACGGTTGAACCTGACGGTTGCGATCAATTACGGCGGGCGCGACGAACTGGCCCGCGCCATGCGGGCCATTGCGGCAGACGTCGCCGCAGGTCGCCTGTCGCCTGACGCGATCAGCGATGCGCTGATCGGTGCGCGGCTGGATACCTGTGATTTGCCCGATCCTGATCTGGTGATCCGCACCAGCGGCGAGACGCGCACGTCGAACTATCTTTTGTGGCAGACAGCCTACGCGGAATACGAATTCACCCCGACGCTGTGGCCCGATTTCACACCGCAGGAACTGGCGCAGATCGTGGCCCGTTTCGGCAACCGCGAACGGCGCTATGGTGGGGTCGCCGCCGGATGACCGAAGCCGCAGCGCGTTGGGGAGATCTGAAGAAGCGCTTGATCTCCGCGATATTCATGCTGACCATCGGGGCTGCGGAGCTTTGGTTAGGCGGGATTTCCTTTGCGCTTTTGGTGTTCGCCCTGACCGGGGTGATGTTCTGGGAACTGGCGAACATGACGGCGCCGGGCCACATCAGGACGCCGGTGGCGATGGGTTTGATCGCGGCGGCCTGTCTGGCGGGGGCGGTTCTGTTTCGCGATGATCTTGCCGCCGCCTTGCTGATCCTTCCCGGATTGGCGCTGGCTCTGACACCGCGCCGGGACCGCCGGATTGCGACGATCTACGGGATTGTCATCATGATCGCCGGATATGGTCTGATCGCGTTGCGCAGTCCGGGGGTGCCGGCGATCCTGTGGATTGTCGCCATTGTCATCGTGTCGGATGTTGCGGGCTATTTCGTCGGGCGCATGGTGGGCGGGCCAAAGTTCTGGCCCGCGATCAGCCCCAAGAAAACTTGGTCCGGGACCGTAGCTGGCTGGATCGGCGCGGTCGGTGTTTCGCTCGTCTTTGTTGCGACGGGACACGCACCGTGGATGGCCGTGGTTCTGGCCCCCGTGGTCGCTTTTGCCGGGCAGATGGGGGATATTGCGGAAAGCTGGCTGAAGCGGCGGGCAGGGGTCAAGGACAGCTCAAACCTGATCCCCGGTCATGGTGGGTTTCTGGATCGCTTCGATGCGATGATCGGTGCTGTTGTTCTGATCATGCTGCTGGGGTTGGCCACGTCATTGCCGATGCCCGGCCCGTTGGGGGGGTAGGGCATCATGCGCAGCATTTCGATTTTTGGGGCCACCGGATCCATCGGCGAAAGCACCTTTGACCTGATCCAGCGGGCTGGCGGTGCTACGATGTTTCGCACTGTTGCAGTGACGGGTGGGCGCAACGTGGTGCGCTTGGCCGAAATGGCACGCGCCTTGCGGGCCGAGATTGCCGTTTGTGCGGACGAATCCTGTTTGCCGGCACTGCGTGCCGCCTTGGCTGGCACGGGAACAGAAGCGGCAGCCGGGGACGCCGCCATCGCAGACGCGGCAGACCGCCCTGCCGATTGGGTGATGAGTGCGATTGTCGGCGCTGCGGGGTTGGTGCCGGGCCTGCGCGCACTGCGCCATGGCCGCACTCTGGCACTGGCCAACAAGGAAAGTCTTGTCACTGCCGGCCCGCTTCTGATGGCCGAGGCCGCACGCCACGGTGCCCGAATCCTGCCGGTGGACAGTGAACATTCCGCCATATTTCAGGGGTTGGTGGGCGAAGACATTGCCGCCGTGGAACGTATTATCCTGACCGCGTCGGGTGGTGCCTTGCGCGACTGGCCGCTGGAGTCCCTTGCGCGCGCCACCGTGACCGAGGCTTTGGCGCATCCAAACTGGGCCATGGGACTGCGCATCACCATCGATTCGGCATCCATGTTCAACAAGGCATTGGAAGTCATTGAAACGCGTGAATATTTCGGGGTCCAGCCCGAACAAATCGAGGTGATCATCCACCCGGAATCGCTGATCCATTCGATGGTTGGGTTTCAGGATGGTGCGATCATGGCCCATATGGGGTCGCCCGACATGCGCCATTCCATCGGCTATGCGCTGAACTGGCCGGCCCGCAACGCGTTGCCGGTCGCGCGGCTGGATCTGGCGCAAATTGCCACGCTGACCTTTCGCGCGCCCGATCTGGACCGCTATCCTGCGCTGCGTTTGTGCCGTGATGTGATGGACACGCGCGGGCTTGCGGGGGCGGCCTTCAATGCGGCAAAGGAAATCGCGCTGGATCATTTTCTGGCGGGTCGTATCGGCTTTATGGACATGGCGGCGGTGGTGGAAACCACGCTCGCCCGTCTTTTGTCGGACCTGCGCCTTGAAACTGACGTGATGACCCTTGAGGACATCCAGCATGCAGACCATCTTGCCCGGATAAGGGCTGGTGAGGCAGCGGTTGCGCTGGCCGGACTGCGCTGAAACGGGTATAGCGGCGACGTTGCTGCATTTGACACAAAGGAAAGCCCTTGGATCTGATCGGTCTTGTTCCCAGCTTTGGCAGTCTGCTCTTGACCGTCATTGCCTTTGTTCTGGCGTTGTCGATCATCGTCGCGGTGCATGAATACGGCCATTACATCGTCGGCCGCTGGACCGGGATCCATGCCGAGGTGTTCAGCCTGGGCTTTGGTCCGATCCTCTATTCGCGGGTGGACAGCCGGGGAACGCGCTGGCAGGTCGCGGCGTTGCCGTTCGGCGGCTATGTGAAGTTTCTGGGCGACAGCAACGCAGCCTCGGGCAAGGACGGCGAAGCCATCACAGCACTTTCGGCGGACGAGCGCCGCCACACTATGCACGGCGCGCCTTTATGGGCACGGTCCCTGACCGTGGCCGCCGGACCGGCGTTCAATTTCGTGATGGCGATCGTCATCTTTACCGGGATGCTGTTCTGGACCGGTGTCGCCAACACCGACACCGTCGTCGGCGATGTGCAGACGATTCCGTTCGACGGCCCCGTGGTGCAATCAGGCGACCGGATCATCGAACTGGCGGGCAAGCCGACCCCGGACCTGACCACCCTGTTCGAGGTTGCCGACAGCCTGCCCCCCAGTCCGACTGCTGCCTATATCGTTGAACGGTCGGGCCAGCAGGTTGCTTTCGAAGGGCCATTCCCGTTTCCGCCAGTTGCGGGCGGCGTTCAGCCGCAGACGGCGGCCTATGACGCGGGATTGTTGCAGGGCGACGTGATCCTCGCAGTGGATGGTGTGCCGATCAGTGCATTTTCGGAACTGCGCAGCATCGTGGGCGCGTCGGATGGGCGTAGTCTTCGGTTGACCGTTTGGCGTGCAGGCGACACGTTTGACACCACTTTGACGCCGCGCCGGATGGATCTGCCCCGCGCGGAAGGCGGGTTCGAAACGCGGTGGCTGATCGGTCTAACCGGGGGACTTGGCTTTGAACCCGTCATGCGCACGCCCGGTCCGCTGGAGGCGATCGGCATCGCCGGACGGCAGACATGGATGATCGCCACGACATCGCTTTCCGGGCTGTATCATATGGTGACGGGAGCGATTTCAAGCTGCAACCTGAGGGGTCCGATCGGGATTGCCGAAAGCTCGGGTGCGGCGGCGAGCCAAGGGGTGGAAAGCTTTGTCTGGTTCATTGCGATGCTGTCGGTGGCGGTGGGCCTGATGAACCTGTTTCCCGTGCCCGTGCTGGATGGCGGCCATCTGGTATTCCATGCCTACGAGGCGGTCACCGGTAAACCGCCGTCTGACCGGGCGCTGCGGGTGATGATGACGGTAGGTCTTGCCCTGCTGCTATCCTTGATGGTGTTTGCGTTGACCAACGATCTGTTCTGCCCATAACGCGACGCCATCCCGGTTCGCCTGCCATATTCGGGCCATATTCCGCCGGTATTCTCTGCAAACGGTTTAGGAGAATCCGGTATGCAATTGGTAAAGCAAGGATATCGCGGTCTGTCGTTTCTGGTCTGGCTGAATGCTGACCGGATCTTCACGCTGGGAACGGTCATTGTGGGCCTGCTTGCCGGGGCTTTTCTGGGGACGGCGATCGTCAACCACTGACATCGGCAGGGCAATCGCGCCCCGCTGACAGGGTCCTTATCCGAAAGCTGCCCCTCAGAACGCTGGGCAGTGCAGCATAGGCGCAACGCATCGGTTTTCCGGCAACAATCCCCTGTCCAACGCTTTGACAAGCCACGCGCTTCGGGCTAGTGAAGACACAACAGATTGTTGAGGATGGGGCGTTGTCATGCACAATACAGCGGGTGCTGCGGTGAAAACCGCGCGTGACAGGGCGGTTGTTCGCAAGCGGATCTTGACCGCGCTTTTCCTTTCTACGGCAACGGCTTCTGCGTCGGTCTTCATGCCGGCTTCTGCGCAGGAATATGCCTTCACCCAAGTTGTGATCGAAGGCAACACTATGGTGGACAACGCGACCATCCTAGGATTTGCGGGAATCAAACGTGGACAACCGCTGACCCAAGGCGGCTTGAACGACGCCTATCAGGGTCTGGTGCGGTCGGGGCTTTTTGAAACGGTCGAGATCGTGCCGCAAGGCAACCGGTTGGTGATCCGTGTCAAGGAATACCCGATTGTCAACGTGATCAACTTCGAAGGCAACCGGCGCCTGAAAGACGAAGATCTGGCCAAGATCATTCAATCGAAACAACGCCGCGTCTATTCGCCAAAGGTGGCCGAAGCCGATGCTGCCCTGATTGCCGAAGCCTATCGTGCGCGGGGTCGGATTGCGGCAACTGTAACACCGAAACTGATCCGTCGCAGCGCCAGCCGTGTCGACTTGGCGTTCGAGATCACCGAAGGTCGCGTGACGGAAATCGAGCGTTTGTCGTTCATCGGCAACCGTGCCTTCAGCGACCGTCGGTTGCGTCAGGTGCTGGAGACGAAACAGGCCGGCCTGCTGCGCAACCTGATCCAGCGCGATACCTTTGTTTCGGAACGGCTGGAGGTGGATAAGCAGATGCTGCGCGATTTCTACCTCGCGCGCGGCTATGTCGATATACAGGTCACCGATGCATCAGCCGAAGTGTCGCGCGAACGGGATGCGGTGTTCGTCAGCTTTTCGATCAAGGAAGGCCGTCAGTACCGTTTCGGCAAGATTTCAACGATTTCCGAAGTGGATGGCGTGGATTCGGCAGAATTCGGTGCGTTGTCACGGGTGCGGTCGGGCGTGCCTTATTCGCCGTTGGTGGTGGAAAACACCATCGCGCGGATGGAAAACCTGGCGTTGCGCAAGGGGTTGAATTTCGTCCGGGTTGATCCCCGGATCACGCGCAATGATCGCGACGGCACGCTGGATCTTGAATTTGCGCTGGTTCGTGGGCAGCGGGTGTTTGTCGAGCGTATCGACATCGAAGGCAACACAACGACTTTGGATCAGGTGGTGCGTCGGCAATTCCGCAGTGCGGAAGGCGACCCCTTCAATCCGCGCGAAGTGCGTCAGGCGGCCGAACGGATCCGGGCGCTTGGGTTCTTCTCTGACGCGCAGGTCGAGGCGCGCCCCGGATCTGCGGCCGATCAGGTCATTGTGGATGTGAATGTCGAGGAACAGCCGACAGGGTCGTTGACCTTTGGCGCGTCCTACGGTGTCGATGCGGGTTTCGGCATCAATGTTGGTTTTTCGGAAGCCAACTTCCTGGGTCGGGGGCAGGCGCTTTCGATCGCCATATCTACCGGGTCTGACAATACCAACTCGTCTTTCAGCATCACCGAACCCGCGTTCCTTGGCCGGGATCTTTCGTTGTCGTTTGGCGCCTTCTATAACATCACCAAGCGGCAAAATGCTATCTATGATACCGCCAGTGTTGGTTTGCGCACGGCATTGTCTTTCCCGGTGGGGGATTTGTCGCGCTTGGAAGTCCGGTATGGGTTGGCTAAAAATACAATCAAGAATTATGTGGGAACAGATGTCACTATCCCCCCGGACGGCATAAGGGAAATCAATCCGACACTTGCGGCAGAATCTGCCCGCGATGGCGAATTTACCTCGGCCATCGGCTATACCTTCAGTTATGACACCCGGATTGGCGGCCTGAGCCCGGATCGTGGTGTGGTGTTGCGGTTTGGACAAGATTTCGCGGGCCTTGGCGGCGATGCAAAATACATCTCTACCGAGGTGCAGGCTCTGGCCGAGCGCAAGATCCTGAATGAGGACGTCACACTGCGGGCAATCTTCGAAGCAGGGGCGATTTCTTCGGTCGGCGGCTACTCGACCCGGGTTAATGAACGCTTCTTCGGTAACAGCAAGATCCGCGGGTTTGAAGGCAATGGCATCGGTCCACGCGACACTGTCACGGGGGATGCGCTTGGCGGCAATTTCTTCGCAGTGGCGCGGTTCGAAGCAGACTTCCCGCTTGGCCTGCCGGAAGAATATGGCATCACCGGCGGCGTCTTCATGGATGTCGGGTCGGTCTGGGGTCTGAAGGGCAATGTTGTGGATGCCCTGGGTGCCCCGATTGATACCAGCTTCAATCCACGGGCAGCGGTTGGTGTGTCGGTGCTGTGGAATGCGCCGATCGGGCCGCTGCGCTTCAACTTCTCCAAGGCGTTGAAGAAGGAAGATTACGACAAGGAGCGCACGTTCGATCTGACCATCTCGACGCAGTTCTGATGATCTGGCGGGCGCTTGCGGTTGCGTCCGTCGCGGGCGCGGTCTTGATTTCCGGCTCTGCCGTCGTAGCGCAGCAGCTTGAATTCAGTACCGGGGTGCCCGTGCCGGACGCGACAGAGGCTGTACAGTCTTCCATTGTGACGCTGGATCGCACCCGGCTTTTTGAAGAAACCCAGATGGGACGGGCGATATTGTCCCGGATTGACGATGCTTCAAAAGAGCTTGTGGCCGAGAACCGCCGACTTGAGTCCGCCCTCGAAGAAGAAGAACGGTCCCTGACCCAACGCCGTGCGACCCTGCCGCTTGAGGAATTCCGGGCGCTGGCCGCCGAGTTTGACACCCGCGTCGAGGAATTGCGCGTCGCGCAAGAGGCGAAGGGTCGGGCCTTGACGCGCGCAAGGGAGGCCGATCAAAGGCGGTTCTTCGAGCTTACCTTTCCGGTGCTTGCCGAACTGATGCAAGAGGTGGGCGCAGTTGCGATCATCGACAGATCGGTGTTGATCCTCAGCTTCGACCACATTGACATCACATCGCAGGCAATCGCCAAAATGGATGCTGAGTTGGGCGACGGCGCCGATTTGGCGCCGTTGCCCGAACCGGACAGTCTGCCAGACCTGCCCCCGGCCGCGGCACCTGATCAACAGAACCTTTTGCCGCTTCAGCCGTGATAGCGCCGGAAAGGACAACGGGAGCATGGGTGCAAAACCTTGCCCGTTGTCGTTGCAATTGTTAGCAACATCAAAACAACCGTGCGAGAAGCACGCAAGGATCAGTCGGGGACATGGAATGATGCAGACACCAATTGAAGAAGGCCAGAGCGCCGATATTGCGCTGATCCAGCGTATTCTGCCGCACCGTTATCCGTTCCTGCTGGTGGACAAGGTGCGCGATATCCATGTCAATGACCGTTGTGTCGGTATCAAATGTATCACGATGAACGAACCGCAGTTCACCGGGCATTTTCCCGGCATGCCGGTGTTTCCCGGCGTGATGATCATCGAGGCCATGGCGCAGACCTCGGGTATTCTGGTGGGGTTGTCGATGGACCTTGTCGACAAGAATGCTGCTGTCTACTTCATGGGGGTAGATGGCGTGAAGTTCCGTCGCAAGGTGGTGCCGGGCGATGTGCTGGAGTTGCACGTCAAAGCGCTGCGCAGCGGCGGACGGGTCTGGAAGTTTCAGGGCAGGGCCATGGTTGGGGCTGAACTGGCCTGCGAGGCTGAATTTACAGCCATGTTCGACGTGCCGAAAAAGGCCTGAATGTATGTCCATTGACCCGACTGCGCGTATTCATCCGTCGGCCATTGTCGAACCTGGTGCCACCCTGGCCGCCGGGGTCGAGGTCGGACCCTTCGCCGTGGTCGGGGCAGAGGTCAGTCTTGGCGCAGGTGTGGTGGTCAAATCGCACGCCGTGGTGACCGGCTGGACAGACCTTGGGGCGGGCACGGTGGTCTTTCCCTTTGCCTGCGTCGGTGAAGTGCCACAGGATCTGAAATACAAAGGCGAGCACACGCGCCTTATTGTCGGTGAACGGTGCAAGATCCGCGAAGGCGCGACGCTGAACACTGGCACCGAAGGCGGTGGCGGTGTGACACGGGTGGGTGATGATTGCCTGTTCATGACCGGCGCGCATATTGGCCATGACGCCACCTTGGGAAACCGGGTGATTTTGGCCAATCAGGCGGCGATTGCGGGGCATTGCCAGATCGGCGACGATGTCATCGTGGGTGGCTTGTCGGGTGTGCATCAATGGGTGCGGGTCGGGCGAGGCGCGATCATCGGCGCAGTGACGATGGTGACAAATGATGTGCTGCCGCACGGACTGGTGCAAGGCCCGCGTGGAGTTCTGGACGGGCTGAACCTTGTGGGCCTGAAACGGCGCGGGGTCGAACGATCCGAAATCACCGCCCTGCGGGCTGCCTATCAGATGCTGGCGCAGGGCGAAGGGTCGTTTCTGGACCGTGCCCGGAAACTGGCGGACGAAACCGAAAGCCGGCATGTTCTGGAAATGACGAATTTCATCCTGTCTGCCAGTGATCGCAGCTTCCTGACCCCGAAATGACCCGAACCGCCATCATTGCCGGTGCGGGTCGGTTGCCTGCTGCGGTGGCCGGGGCACTGACCGCGCCTTTGGTCTGCGCCTTGGCAGGGTTTCAGCCCGATGGGCTGGTGCCGGATCTGGTGTTCCGGATAGAACGACTTGTGCCGTTTTTTGGCGCGTTGGAAGATGCCGGTGTTTCGACAGTGACCTTCGCCGGTGCCGTGCAGCGGCCAAGGCTGGACCCGGCGCTGTTCGATGCATCTACTGCGCAACTGGTGCCGCGCCTGATGGCTGCCATGGCGCAAGGCGATGATGCGACGTTGCGCGCGGTCATCGGCTTGTTCGAAGAGGCGGGCTTTGCCGTTGCGGGCACGGGCCAGATCGCGCCGGATCTGGTGCCGGGGGCCGGTGTTCTGTGCGGTACGCCGACCGCGCAGGATAAGGCGGATGCAACACGGGCCGCAGCCATCGTGCAGGCTTTGGGCGCGGTGGACGTCGGACAGGGCTGTGTGGTGGCGCAAGGTCTGTGCCTTGCGGTCGAGGCGTTGCCGGGCACCGATGCCATGTTGCGCGGCCTGACGACGATGCCCTCCGCATTGCGTCCACCTTCCACGCGCGGGCTGTTCTACAAGGCGCCTAAACCGGGGCAGGATGTGCGGGTGGATCTGCCAACCCTTGGTCCCGAGACTGTGGCGCGCGTGGTCGAGGCGGGTTTGGGCGGCATTGCGTGGCAGGCGGGTGGGGTGATTTGCCTTGACCGCAGCGCGATGATCGCTGCGGCATCGGACGCGGGCCTGTTCCTGTGGTCGCGCTGACCCTGTTTCTGATAGCGGGCGAGCCGTCAGGCGACCGTCTGGGGGCTGCGCTTATGGCCGGACTTGCGTCCTTGTCGCCGGGTGTACGATTTGTGGGTGTGGGCGGACCGCTGATGCAAGCCGAGGGTCTGGACAGCCTGTTTCCGATGGAAGAGCTGTCCGTGATGGGTCTGGTCGAGGTGTTGCCGAAGTACTTTGCCCTCAAACGCCTGATCGCTCAGACCGCCGCTGCGGCCCTTGCCAGTGATGCTGCGGCATTGATCACCATCGACAGCCCAGATTTTTGCTTGCGGGTTGCGGGTCTGGTCAAAGGCGCGCGGCCGGATCTGCCCACCATCCATTATGTCGCGCCGTCCGTCTGGGCGTGGCGGCCGGGGCGCGCGGCCAAGATGGCACGGGTGATCGACCATGTGCTGGCCCTGCTGCCGTTCGAGCCACCCTACATGACCGCTGCCGGGATGAGCTGCGACTTTGTCGGGCATCCGGTGGTGGCAGAGCCTTTGGCAACCCCGGAAGAGCGTACCGCGCTGCTTGGGGATGGCCCCTTGATCCTGACACTGCCGGGGTCGCGCCGGGGCGAGGTGTCGCGGCTGGCACCGGTGTTGGGGCAGGTTCTGGCGCAGGTCAAGGCCACCCATCCGACGGCGCGGGTGGCATTGCCAACGGTGCGGGGGGTGGCAGATCTGGTGCGCGATCTGACGGCCGATTGGCCGATTGCGCCGCAGATTATCGAAGTCGCTGATCTGAAACGCGCGGCCTTTGCGGCGGCTGACGTGGCGATTGCGGCATCGGGCACCGTCAGTCTTGAGCTCGCCGCGAACGATTGCCCGATGGTGATTGCCTATGACATGCACCCTGCAACCCTGTGGTTGATGCGGCGCGCGGCGCTGATCGACACGGTGACACTGGTCAACCTTGTGTCAGAGACGCGCGTCGTGCCCGAGTTCATCGGAAACCGGTGCAGGGCCGACCTGATCGCGCCAGAGGTGTTGCGCCTGCTGTCAGAACAGGGCGCATCCCAAGTCGAGGCAATGCGTCTCACGATGGAACGGTTGGGCCGGGGCGGCCCGCCACCCGGACTTCGGGCGGCGCAGTCGGTGTTGGACCATCTGGGCCGCGCGCAGAGTCAGCCCTCGCGCTGACCGGCAACGATCTGGCGCATACCCTCAAGCGGCACATAGCCACGGACCATGGTTTCGTCGATCACGAAGGTCGGCGTGCCGTTGATTTCCATCATGGTGCCAAGCGCGTGATTGGCATCGATGATTGCCTGCACCTCGGCGGTTTTCATCTGCTCGGCGATTGCAGCCGGGTCATGACCCAGATCGGTCGCAACGCGTGCCAGGGTGTCAGACGTGGCGTCGCCACGCAGGGCGATCAGAACATCATGCGCAGCCTTGTAGGCATCATCCCCGTGCAGTTGGCGCACGGCGATGGCAAACTGCGACGACAGCAACGATTGCTCGCCCAGAATCGGGAATTCCTTCAGCACAAAACGGATTTTTCCGTCCGAGGCAACCAATTCGGCAACCTCGTCATGGGCCTTGCGGCAGTAGCCGCAGCGGTAGTCCACGAATTCTACGATGGTGATGTCGCCATCAGCATTACCGCCCGACCACGAATTGGGGTCGCGATAGATCAGATCGGCATTGTCACGCAACATCTTCAAATCCTGCGACGCGGCCTGCACCTCTTGCTGGTTGCGCAGTACGTCCATCGCTTCGACCAGCACTTCGGGTTCTTCCAGCAGGAAAGCCCTTACCTCGGCCCGAAAGGCTTCGCGCTCGGTCTCGGTCATTTCCGCCAGTGCGACGGTCGAGGTCATCATCATCGCGGTGATGCCGATCAGGGTTTTCAGGATCATGGATCGTCCTTGAGGGTTGTGCGGCGCTGGCGTTTCTTCCGGGGTCGGGCTTGACCTTGCCCCGCGAACCGGGACACTTCGCGCGAACCATAGAGGGGCAGGCATGAGAAGTTCAAGTCGGGGCGCGGTTGATCCCTTTATTGTGATGGATGTGATGGAAGAGGCACGCCAGTTGGAAGCCTCGGGCCGGTCGATCGTGCATATGGAGGTGGGTCAGCCGGGCACCCCGGCGCCGTTGGCGGCACGGGAAGCCCTGACACGGGCGATGGCGGACAGGTCGCTGGGCTACACCGTGGCCTTGGGTCTGCCCGAGTTGCGGGCCGGGATCGCAGCCCTGTACCGGCGCTGGTACGGGGTCGATCTGGACCCGGCGCGGGTGGTGGTGACATCTGGGTCGTCAGCGGCGTTTATTCTGGCTTTCACCGCGCTGTTCGATGCCGGTGACCGTGTTGGACTGGGCGAACCCGGATACCCGAGCTATCGTCAGATCCTGCGGGCGTTGAGCCTGACCCCGGTGGGCATTCCGACCCGTGACGCGAACCGCCTGCAACCAGTGCCGGCCGATCTGACTGGGGTCGAAATGGCAGGATTGATCGTGGCATCCCCCGGAAATCCAACCGGGACCATGCTGGATCGCACGGCCTTGGCGGCGCTGATCGATCACTGCGCCGGGCGGGGGATCAGTTTCGTTTCGGACGAGATCTACCACGGATTGCACTATGGCGACCGCGCGGTATCGGCGCTTGAGATCACCGACGATGCCTATGTGATCAACTCGTTTTCCAAGTATTTCAGTATGACAGGCTGGCGGGTGGGCTGGATGGTGGTGCCGCAGGCGCATGTGCGGCTGGTGGAACGGCTCGCACAGAACATGTTCATCTGCCCGCCGCATGCCAGCCAGGTTGTGGCCCTCGCCGCACTGGACTGTATGGACGAATTGGAGGCCAACCGCACCATCTATGCCCGCAACCGCAGCCTGATGCTGGAAGGGTTGCCTCTGGCGGGGTTCACCCGGATTGCGCCACCGGACGGGGCCTTTTATGTATATGCCGATGTGTCCGAACTG